>JAEUJD010000108.1 GCA_016793015.1 Phycisphaerales bacterium | reverse complement strand
GTGAAACCGGCTCCAACCTCGTCCCGAATGCTCGACCTGTCGGTCGTCACCCCAGCTCACAACGAGCAGGAGAACCTCGACGCCCTCTGCACCGAGGTTCAGAAGGCGCTCGCGCCCCTCGGTATTTCGTGGGAACTGGTCGTCGTCGACGACGGCAGCACCGATCGCACCCGCGCGATTCTGACCACCTTGGCCGCCACCCGCACCTGGCTCCGCCCGGTCGCGATGAGCAACACGCCCCCGGGAAAAGGCAACGGGCAGTCCGCCGCCTTCCACGCCGGAATCCGCGCCGCCCGGGGCCGCCTCATCGCGACCATGGACGCCGACCTCCAGAACGACCCCGCCGATCTGCCCATGATGCTCCGCAAGATGACCGAAACCGGCGCGGATCTCGTGCAGGGCGATCGCTCCCACGCGCGCCGCGACAACGTCATCCGCAAGGTCGGTTCGTGGGTCGGTCGCACATTCCGGCGCATCCTGCTCGGCGATCGCGTGCGCGACACCGGCTGCTCGCTCCGGATCATGAAGCGCGAGTTCGCTCTCGCGCTCCCGCTCGAACTCCGCGGCATGCACCGATTCGTCCCCGTCACCATCCGCGATCTCGGGGGCAGAATCGTCGAAGTCCCCGTCAATCACCGCCCGCGCCACGCCGGCGAGACCAAATACGGCCTCGGCATCACCAAGCGCGCCATCCCCGGCCTCATCGATCTCTTCGCTGTGCGCTACTTCCGCTCGCGCCGGCGGAGCGTCGACTGCATCGAAATCGCCTCCGCGGCTCCGATCCCAAATTCACACGCAACCAGCACCCTCGAGCACCAAACCCACGCAGCGGAGATCCACGCTTGAAGCCGGGCAACAAGGCTCGCTTCAAGTGGGAACCCGCAGCGCTCATGGTGCTGCTCATCGCGATCGGCTTCTGGCTCGTCATGAATCCCTCGGGCAACAAGGCCCACCCGCGATCCGACGCTCTCACCAGCGAAATCCGAATCGGTGATACACGCGGTCTCGTCGAAGTCACCGGCGATTCCCCCGAGACACAACGATTCCGGCTCCTCACCCGCGAAGGCTTCGAATCGCCCGATCTCACCCGCAAACAGTTCGAATCGATTTTCGGCCAGAGCGTCGCGGCACAGGTCGCCGACGGCCGCGCCAACTGGCTCTTCCGCCTCCTCAACATCACCAGTTGGGTCAGCCTCGTCTGGATCGCGATCGGCTTCGGGGGCCAGCTGATGTTCAGCGGCCGAATGTTCCTCCAATGGCTCATCAGCGAACGCCACAAGGTCAGCATCATCACGCCCGCATTCTGGTGGTTCAGCCTGCTGGGTGGAATCTGCCTCTTCACCTATTTCGTCTGGCGTCAGGACGCCGTCGGCGTGCTCGGCCAATCGTCCGGAATCGTCATTTACGCACGAAATTTGCGCCTTATCGCCAAACAAAGGCGGCGCGAGGCCGAAGCCCGCGAATCGGCCGACACGCAGGCCGCGATCGCCGCAGGAACCTCCCAACGCTCCCGCGCCGAGTCGCTATCCTGATCTTTCCGGCACCCTCCCGCCGGACGCGACCGTGAACAGGGCGGCCGCGTGACTCGAACAACCATGTGGTGCAGAAACAAGATCGCAATCGCGCTCGAAGTTGTCGCTTCCATCTGTTCCCATCATGCAGGTTCTTCTCGACGACCAGCCCCTTTCGCTCGACCGCCCCACGCTCGCCGCCGCGCTGCGATTGGCACAGGATGCTGCGCGAGCAAAGGGCCGCATCATCGTCGAGGCGTTTGCCGACGGCACGCAGATTTCCGACGAACTGCTTTCAAGCCCCAGCGATGAACCGGTGGCCATTCAGCGTCTCGCCATGCGGAGCGCCGAACCCCGCTCCCTCGTCAGTTTCACGCTCGCCGATGCCGCCGATGCGCTCACGCACGTCGCCGAAGACCACGACCGGGTCGGGCGCGATATACAAGCGGGCAAAACCCAGATCGCGCTCGGCAAACTCGGCGAGTCGATCGCGACGTGGCAAGCGGTCTGCGACATCCTGAACAAGGGCGCCGCGCTCCTGAACCTCGACCTCGATTCCCTCACGCTGCCCGACGGCGATCCGACTCCGCTCTCCGGCCGCTTCAACGCGATGCTCGAACGCCTGGGCAGCATCCGCACCGCGCTCGAAGCGCAGGATTTCTCCGCCCTCTCCGACATCCTGCTCTACGACATGGCCCCGCTCGCACGCCAGTGGTCGCAGACGCTCCGCTCAATCGCCGACATGGTGCGCGACGGCCGCATCGGTGCCGAGGCATCCCTCTAAGGAACTTCGAGCCCCAACCAACCCTTCATGGCCAAGGATGTTTCCAACCCGATTGATCGCCTGATGGAACAGGCAAGCCAGGCGCTGCTAGAAACCGAGTATTTCTCCGTCGTCAAGCTTTCCGTTCGCGCCCTCGAGCGTGCCCGCCAGGCCGACGACTTCGAGCGCATGGCCCGCATCATCCTCCCTCTGCAGGAGGCCCGCCGCCAGATCCGCCAGATCGCGTGCGATGCCGGCCCGCGCACCATCCTGACTTCGCGCCCCAAACCTTCCGAGCTCCGCCCCGGCCTCTACCTCGCCCAGCCGCCCCTCATCGCGGTCGAGGCCCGCGACATCCGCGAAACCGCAGACTCAAAATCAATCCCATCCCTGCTCCTCTGCCGCGAGCCGATGACCCGCGCGGGCAAATGGCCCATCGCTGCCGTGACCAGGGGCGGACTT
The DNA here is from genome assembly GCA_016793015.1 of Phycisphaerales bacterium. Taxonomy (GTDB): domain Bacteria; phylum Planctomycetota; class Phycisphaerae; order Phycisphaerales; family UBA1924; genus JAFEBO01. Next base: position 4,467 of record JAEUJD010000108.1, on the reverse strand, counting down.
ATCGACACCGTCACCTTGCGCGTGCAAGTCGCTCCCCCCACCGGCGTCGTCGCGATGCACGATCAGCCCGGCGTTGGCCCGACACGCGACAACTCCACCACTCCGCCCGATGTCGAGTGGTTCACATCGACCGCCGAAGCCCTCGGCGATGCCGCCATCGCACGCGTCAACGCGACCATGCCCGCTTCCTGGCGCGTCGACGAGCTCATGCTCTATCTCGACGCCATTCCCGAGCACGAGAAGCTGCACCAGCGCCTCGCCGAAGCGTGCCGCGACGCGATGCGCGAGGGCCCCGCCCCCGAGCCTCGTCGCCGGGCCATCGCCGAAAACCCATACTCGTTCTAGTTGCCGCTGGAACGACGCTGATTCTGATCGCCGATGACGGCGCCGCCAAGTGCACCAGCCGCGGCACCGATCGCAGCACCAGCGCCCATGCTCCCAAACACGCTGCCGATCGCCATACCGGCGAGCGCACCCATGCCGGCTCCCGACAACCCGCCCTCGAGCGCGTTGTTGCAGCCCGTGCTGCCGACCGTCAACGCCGTCGCGATCGCAACCGCGCCAAGAGTCGAACGACCAAACCGGCCTTTTCCCCTCATCGCCGTAACCATGACCTGCTCCTAAGCCTTTGACTTTTCACGGGTTCCGAAACATCGCCAATCCGCCCGTGAAGTTAGTCGTCATTATACATACGGGCACTTTGGGCCGCAAGTTCTTTCTGACTTCGGGATTCTGGTTATCGGACTCTCACAGCCCGAAAGCGGGCTTGGAAGGGCCAGAAAGGCCTCAATTCGGCGTATAGCCGCGCGGATATTTTTCGCCGGTTTGAGACAGTGCCATGCGGATCAGCCGGTCCAGATCCCTCAATTCCACTTCCACGATCTTCGCTCGAGCATCCGCATCGCCTTCTTCGAGCAGGCGGTACCGCTTTTCCTTGTCCTCGACCAGCGTGAACGAGATCAACTCCAGCAGCGCGGTCGTCGGGATGTCGTCATCGCGTATGAACTCGAGCAGCGTGTCGGCCTGCGCGAGGCGCTTCAGCGTTCCCCGGTCGAGGCGCGTCTCGAGCGCCGTGCGCAGACGGGTCAACAAAGGCGTCTCATCCTGCGACAATCCGATCGGTTCGAGCATTGCTTCGCGATAAAGCCGACCGTCCGTTGCGGCAACTTCCTTCAGCACCTTCGCGCGGCAGACTCCCCTCAGCACCAGGTTGTACCTGCCATCGGGCAACTTTTCGTGCTGCGCGATGTGGCCGATGCAGACAGCGGGGCGCACGGGTGGCCGGCCGTGGTACTCCTGCTTCCACCGCTTGCCCTGAAACACCGCCATCGCGATCTGCCCCGCGCCGTCGAGGGCATCGCTCACCATCTGCCGATAGCGCGGCTCGAAGATGTGCAGAGGGAGAACCTGCTGAGGCAGCAGCGTCACCTGATCCAAAGGGAACAGCGGCAAGGCCCGCGAGAAGTTCACCTGGATCGTGTTGTCGTCCGTTGACATGGCGAGTCCCGCCTACTGCTTGAGCACATCCGGCCGGAACAGCTTCACGTTCTCAAGCGCCCACTGCTTCTCGGTGAAGTTGCCGCCCATGTTGAAATCTGCCGCGCGATCCGGCCGAGCGGCGTTCATTGCAATGGTGGTCTTTGCATCGAGATTGTCGAGCATCGCGACGAAAATGGCTTCGGGCGTGGCCGGAACCTTTGCGGCGCCGTGCTCAGGCAGCGTGTGGTGACTGAGGATGATGTGCTGCAGCACGCTGAGCGCGCCCGGGGGCAATCGCTGGCCGCTCTCCCGCATCATCACCTGCGCCTTGTCGTGCAGCATGATCGCACCCTCGACGATGTGGCCGATCAGTTCGCCCCGATCGGTGTACGCAAACGCCTTGTCGTAGCTCAATTCGCGCGTCTTGCCCAGGTCGTGCAGGAACAGCCCCATCACCACCAGATCGCGATTGATCTTCGGATACAGCGGGCAGACGCGATCCGCAACGTTGACCAGATTCAGCGTGTGCTCAAGCAACCCGCCCAGATACGCGTGGTGCATGCTCTTGGCCGCCGGGCACTGCTTGAACGCATCCATCAGGAACTTGTCGTTCAGGTAGGTTTGCGCCAGCGCCTTGATCGCCGGGTGCTCCAGCGTGTCGAGCAGCTTGGTCAATTCCGCGAACATCTCTTCCGGTGCCCGCTTCGAGCAGGGCAGCAGATCGCGCAGCAGGTCCGGCGTCGGCTCGACCGCGTTGATCGAATGGATGATCAACTGCAGTTCGCCCTGATACGCCTGCGTCTCGCCCTCGATCACCACAAACCCGTCGGTCGGCAGGCGCCGGAACTGGTTCTCTTCAATCGACCACATCCGCGCCGGCATCTCGCCCGTCTTGTCGCCGATGATGCAGCGGAGATACGACTTTCCCGCCCGCGTCTGCCCCATCTGCGCATTGCTGATCGAGAACGCGCCGCTCACGCGCTCCGGCGGCTCGCGGAACTCGCTGATGAACCGGCGCGAGGACGAATTCTGCTTTTCACTCTCTAACGACAATTGCGACATGATCTGCTCGATGGACGTTTTCCGGGCGCCGGGGCGTTCACGCCGCGACATGATCAATCCTATCGAGCCTCGACCCGCGGCGAATCGCCCTCGCCTTCGTTCGTCGCCCCGTCATTGTTCGCCATATTCCATAAGGAGCGGCACTCGACGCAAGGAACGCTGCCCGAATCTGTTCCGTCCGCAGCCGCCAACTCCGAGCCGCACGCGGGGCACAAACCCGCGGATTTCATCAGCGTGGCACGCTTCGCGCCCGACCTTCCGATATCGCTCCCGATGATGGCGATCGCACCGATCGTCCACAGCACCAGTCCGATCGCCTTGAGCCCGTGCACAAGGCCCAACGCTCCGGCCGGAACTCTCGCGAGTTCCACGATGATCCCGATCGAAATCGGCACCAGGATCGACGCAAAGAGAATCCGCTGCCAGAGCCCTTTGAACCGCAACTCTTTGATGCAACTTTCCAACCGATCGCGATGCGATCCGCCTGCTTGGGCACGCAGCCCTTTGAGATCGGAGAATCGAGCGAGCGAAACGCTCTTCCCGGCGTCGTCCTTGAAGGCCATCGAGCTGTACAGCATCGCCTGCGCACGCAACAGCGAGCGGAAACTCGCCGTTTCACGCGCTTCCGCTGTTTCTTCCGTCGCGACCCGATGAATCCGCGATCGCGACCAGGATGCCCCGCACTCGGCGCACTGCACGAGACCCTGCCCGGAATCGGGCGTTCCCGCCACGCCCACGACGCCCGCAAGGTTGTAGCCGCAGCACGGGCAGATCCCTTCGTCCAGATAGGCGTCCGCAATTTCCGGCGCTCGCGTCGCGAGTCTGCGAAAGTCGCGCTTCGTCAGCACAAGCGCCGCCCCGATTAAAGGCACCGCCACTCCCGCTCCGACAATCGGGATCGGAACGCCCTTGGGCCGCAGCCACAGCACGAGCAACGGCATGGCGATCGCCATGGGGATGAGCAGCACAAGAATCCGGACCATCATCTTGCCGAAATTCGTGATCTCGCCATAAACCAGATAAGCCCGATCGCGCACCCGATCGAGCCGCGCTGTTCCCGAAGGCTGCGCCCGCATCGGCATCAGTTCCCGCTCGACCCCCGCATCATCGCGCAGGGGCAGCCGCCACGGCGACAACCATCCTCCCCATTGGCTGCCCGAAATCTTCAATCCCCCGCCCTCCACGCCAACTTCGCAACGAAATCGGCGTTACTTCTTCCGACCCGCATCATCTGAGTTGCACGCACAAGTTTCTCCCCGGTTCGGTTGCCCCCTCTCCCCACCATGATCAACCAATCGCTCCTGCAGTCGTCATTCAAAGAAGCCGTCACCTATCCCGCGTACGTCGCCAGCGGCACGCACCATCAACAGCAATCGTGGAATCACTTCGACAAGTTGAGCCGCGAGCACGCGCCGCTCGCGCAATCGCAAACCGACCTGATCAAGTCATTCACGCGGCGCATCAACATCCTCGTCCTCAGCGGCACCTGGTGCGGCGACTGCGTCCACCAATGCCCGCTCTTCCAGCAACTCGCCGAAGTCTCCCCCGCATCCTCCGGCGGCACGATCGACCTCCGCTTCGTCGATCGCGATGAGGCCTCCGAACTCGCCGACGCCGCCAAGATCTGCGGCGGCCTTCGAGTCCCCACCGTCCTCTTCCTCAACGAAGACCTCGAATTCGTCTCGATCATGGGCGACCGTTCTCTGACTCGCTATCGGGCCATCGCCGCCAAGGCTCTCGGTGCCTCCTGCCCGCTCCCAGGCGCTCCCGTTCCGGCGGACGAGATCGCCGACACCCGCCAGGACTGGCTCAACGAGCTTGAGCGTGTCCACCTGCTGCTCCGCCTTTCGCCCAAGCTTCGCCAGCGCCACAACGATTAAGCGCCTCCCGGCCGGATCGATCTGGGCGAATTTCCCGACGGAAACC
>JAEUJD010000082.1 GCA_016793015.1 Phycisphaerales bacterium | reverse complement strand
CTGCTCGTCGAGACTCCGACCGGCATCGAGAAGATGACCCGCAAGGTCACGGCCTGATTGAGGCGGCCTTCGGCCGTGCTCCCGAATCCGATATTCTGAATCTCGCGCTTTCGTGCGTCACCTGGGCCGGGCCGTCGTGTGGGCCTGCGGGTTGTTCTGTCCACGCGCGCGCTTACGGGAGGCTGGAAATGAAGCGAAGTCTTGCACTCGTCCTGGGCGCGGCAATCGCACTTGGTGCGGTTCAGGCATCAGCCCGTCAACCCGTCGCGCCGGCGGCGGCCCCGGCCGATGTCGCGGCGCCTGCGACGCCGGCGGGCAAGCAGCTTGGCTGGTTTCTCGAGTACCTGAACGGCAAAGCCGAACTGGGCGAACCGGCGGAACGTTTCAGCGAGAATTTTCTGAAGGCGGTCCCCGGTGAAAAGCTCAAGGCGATTCTTGCGTCGGCGAAGGCCACGGTCTTCAAGGACGGGGCAACGCTCACGCAGATCAAGCCGGGCGCGACCGACTCGAATCTCGTTGCGGTCGTGCAGGGGGGTGAATCGCTTCTCGAGGTTTCGGTTGCGACGGATGCGACCGGGAAAATGGAGGGCTTGTTTCTCAAGCCCGCGCTGCCACCAAAAGCGAACATGAGTTCGTGGGCAGACTTCGATCAGAAGCTCGCGGCGGTTCCCGGTCAAACCAACTTCGCGGCCTACGCCGTCACCGCATCATCCGACGGCGCGTTCACACTCAAGCCGGTTCACACCGTTCATCCCGAGTTGTGCCTCGCCACCGGATCGACCTTCAAGCTCTATGTGCTCGGCGCGATCAGCGAGCAGATTTTGGCGGGCACGGCAAAGTGGGACGAGCAGATGAAGGTGATGGACGAACTCAAGAGCCTGCCCGGGGGCGTGATGCAGAACGAGCCGGCGGGGAAGGAGTTCCCGCTGAGCGAATTTGCCGCCAGGATGATCTCGATCAGCGACAACACCGCGACGGATCACCTGATCCACCGGGCCGGACGCGAGAACATCGAGAAGTACAGCGCGGGTTTCAACTCGTGCGCCGCACGCGGCACGCCTTTCATGAAGACGATGGAGATGTTCCGGATCAAGCTTTCGCCCGACAAGACACTGGCCCCGCGATTCGCGGCGGCGGACGAGGCGGGAAGGCGCGCGATGCTCGCGCCCGGCGGCGAGGTTGCGAAATCGGAGCCGGACCTTGCCTTTGCCGAGAAGTGGACGATCCCGATCGAGATCGAGAAGATCGAGTGGTTCTCGTCGGCGAACGACCTGTGCAACGCGATGTTGAAACTGCACGGCTTTGAACTGAGGCCGGGCATGGAAGAACTCAGACGGGTACTCCGCATCAACGGCGGAATTCCGTTCGACAAGAAAGTCTGGCCGAGCGTCGCGTACAAGGGCGGATCGGAGCCCGGCGTGCTGAACCTGACATGGCTGCTCGAACGAAACGACGGGGCGTTGTTCGTGGTCTCGATCGGATGGAACGACACGAAGGCGTCGGTCGATACGAACACGATGATCGGACTTGCGCGGGGGATGGTCGATCTGCTCGCGAAGGAACCGAAGTAACTACTTCTTCGGCTTCTCGAAGATCACCCGCACCGCTTCGGGCCCGATCTCGAAGACGAGCGTGCCCGATTTCTTGGGGTCAAAGCCGCCCGCGACGTGGGCCCGCATGTTGCGTTTGGCGCCGTCGGGAAAGGTCACGTCGAGCGTTGCGCTTTCTGAGATCGGTTTATCGAAGTACGAGAACTCCCGCCTGCCGTTGGTGAGAACAACGCCCGTGTTCAGGTTGCAATCATCGAACTGCACGATGCAGTTGGTGATCATCATCCCGGTCTTGTTCACAACACCCACGCCGATATTCCCGCCGCGATCACACCCCGCGAGCAGCATCGCCGCGAGACCTGTCACAGAGGAAATGAGGCGTGCGGTTTTCATCGTGCGCCCGAACGGGAAGCAGCGGGGCGTTGTTCCGGATATCGGTGCTTCCGGTGGGTCGGTTCGCATAAACCCTTGAGATGGAGGCACTTCCGGAGCGGGGCGGGGGCGTGATTTTGTGCCGCCTGTTCGGGCGCGTTCGGTCGCTGTCCGTACACTGGCGGCATGCTTCGACAGGCGCTCACCGAACTCGGACTGACCGGCCATTCCCGCGTGCTGCTCGATCCGCCGGCGAATGCGGGTGCGGATTCAACACTCGCGCTCGTGCACAGCCCGACGACGGGAAAGCCGATCGCCGCCGTGAAGCTGGATGACGAGCGCTCGTATAACGCCGCGATCGGGCGGAGTGCCGAAGCCTTCAAGCGGTGGCGGGAGGTGCCCGCGCCGGTTCGGGGCCAGGTGGTGCGGGCGATCGGCAACGAGTTTCGCGCGAGCAAGAAAGCGCTCGGGGCGATCATCACTGCGGAGGTGGGCAAGATCACGTCGGAGTCCGAAGGCGAAGTTCAGGAGACGATCGACATCGCTGATTTCGCCGTCGGCCTCTCGCGCCAGCTCTACGGCCTCACCATGCCCAGCGAGCGCCCGGGCCACGCGATGCGTGAGCAGTGGCTGCCGCTCGGTCCGATCGGTGTCATTTCCGCTTTCAACTTCCCCAACGCCGTCTGGGCGTGGAACGCGATGCTCGCCGCCGTCTGCGGCGACACGACAGTCTGGAAACCCAGCCTGCTTGCGCCGATCACGGCGATTGCGACCAATGCGATCGCGCAGCGCGTCGCGTCGGCGATGGGGCACGAGGATCTGTTCACGCTGGTCATCGGGCGCGACGATGTGGTGGGGGAGCGGCTGATCGCCGATGCGAGGTTGCCGCTGATCAGCGCCACGGGATCGTGCCGCATGGGCAAGCGGGTGGGAGAAGTGGTTGCGAAACGGCTTGGGCGCAGCCTGCTTGAGCTGGGCGGCAACAACGCGGCCATCGTGCACGAAGATGCGGATCTGGATCTCGCGGCTCGTGCGATTCTGTTTGCCGCGGTCGGCACGTGCGGGCAGCGCTGCACGACGACGCGCCGTCTGATCGCGCACGAGAAGATCGCCGATGCGCTCGTCGCCAGGCTCGTGAAGGCGTATTCGTCCGTTCGCATCGGCGACCCTGCAGCGGAAGGCACGCTCGTTGGTCCGTTGGTAAACGCCCGCGCGGTCGAAGGCTTTGCCGCGGCCGTCGCCGCCGCGAAGCTGCAGGGGGGCACGATTCTCGTCGGTGGCGAGAAGCACGCGCAACCCGGCTTGCCCGGCCACTTCGTGCAGCCGACCATCATTCGCGCCCCGGCGAACAACACGCTCCCTATCGCATCCGAAGAAACCTTCGCGCCGATTCTCTACGTGTTTACCTATCGCGACCCGGAAGAAGCGATCGCGATGCAGAATTCGGTCGCGCAGGGTCTTTCGTCCGCGATCTTTACGCGGAGCGCAGGTCTTGCGGAGCGTTTCCTCTCGCCCGCGGGCACGGGCTCTGACTGCGGTCTCGCGTACGTCAACATGGGCACGAGCGGCGCGGAGATCGGCGGCGCGTTCGGGGGCGAGAAGGAAACGGGGGGCGGGCGCGAGTCGGGCTCCGATTCGTGGAAGGCGTACATGCGACGGCAGACCTGCACAATCAACTTTTCCGGCAAGCTCGAATTGGCGCAGGGAATCCGGTTCGAATAGCAGAATCGCCACTGCGGCTCAGCCCTCGAATCCGGTCGGATTTGTGTGACGAAGTCGGGGCAATGCGTCTAAAGTTCTGTGAGGGAGCGGCTTCATACCACTGCTCCCGAATCTGGCACCATTTATACCTGCGAAAAGCCATATGACGAGCACCGCAACCCGGCCCGTTTCGCCCTTGGTTCCACCCCCTGCCGCGAAGGGCGTTGAAATCCCGATGGATCCGGAAACCGGCGGACCGGCATCGGTCTCGCGCAGGCTCGAAGTTCCCGAGGGTGTGAAGCCGTACACGATGCGCTGGCACGTGATCATCGCGATCTCGCTGATCCATCTCGCTTCGATCCCGGTGGTTCTCCCGATGTTCTTCTCGTGGAGCGGCGTGGCGGTCATGCTCGTCGGTTTCTACATCTTCGGCATCATCGGCATCAACGTCTGCTATCACCGCCTGCTGACGCACAAGGGATTCATCACCCCAAAGTGGTTTGAGCGCGTGCTCGCCATGATCGCGATCTGCAACCTCGAAGGCACGCCCGCCTCGTGGGTCGCGGCGCACCGCCGGCATCACCAGCATTCCGACCATCAGCCCGATCCGCACTCACCCCTCGTGAATTTCCTCTGGGGTCACATCCTGTGGCTGTTTGTCAACAACCCGGAAGTGGACACACGCGAGAGCGTGGACAAGTACTGCGTGGACCTGCTCCGCGATCCGGTTTTGAAATCGATGGAAGACAACAGGGCCTGGCTGCTGCTCTACCCGCTGCACGCGGTCGTCATCATGGCGATGGGCTTCGGCGTCGGCTTCTGGATGACCGGCACAACCGCCGGCGCCTGGCAGCTCTCGCTCTCTTGGCTCTTCTGGGGCGTGCTCTTCCGCACCGTCGCCGTCTGGCACATCACGTGGAGCGTGAACTCGTTCACGCACACGTTCGGCTATCGGAATTACGAAACCGACGAGGACAGCCGGAACAACTGGGTCGTCGCGATTCTGTCGGGCGGCGAAGGCTGGCACAACAACCATCACGCCGATCAGCGTGCCGCGGCACACGGGCACAAGTGGTGGGAGTTTGACCTCACCTACTGGACGATCCGCACGTTCCGAGCGGTCGGCCTCGCCAAGCAGGTCGTTCAGCCCAAGGAATGGGGCGAACGCAAGATCTGAATCTGCAACGGGCTGCCCGGCTCGTCGGTTTGCTGTAAAATATGGGCGTGCTACACCCGCCGCCACAACCTACCCCGCTCAACAAGGGCGTCTACGCGCCCCGTGCGGTGCGGGTGCTTCCCGCGATCGCGCTCGAGGGGTGGAAGTTCAAGCCGTATCGCGTGATCGGGAGGGAGGCGACTGGCGATGCGCCGCTCGACAAAGGAGCGCTCGAAGCGATCTTCGCCGAGTTGCCCGATGAGGCGAAAGCACCCGGCAGGCCCGGGCTGGGCTTCATCATCGAGCATCTCGCGACGCCCCTCGATTACATCGTGCTCTGCTGGTGGCAAAACAACAACGAGATGATCACGCGGATTTTCGTGCGCGAAGCGGGGGGCGCGTGGCGTCCGACTGATGGCGGCGAATCGTTCTGCGTGTGGGACCTGGACATCATGTGGTTCGAGCGCAACGCGTTCATCCGCACGATGTTGTCGATGCCCGTGCACGATCCGGGCGCGTATCTGGCCGCGCGGTTCGAGAAGGCGACTGTTGGATGAGCGGAATTGTCGTTCGCGATGCGGCCGCGGCGGATGTTCCCGCGATCCTGCCGATGGTGCGGGCGATCTGCTCGATGCACGAGAAGCTCGACCCGGCCCGTTACGCGATGCTGCCGAATGTGGTTTCGATGTACGAATCGTGGCTGCCCCAGCGCATCGTGGACCGTCACAGCGTGGTGCTGGTCGGAGAAGTGGACCTGAGGGTCGTCGCGTTCCTGGTTGCCAGCGTCGAGACCAGTATTCCGATCTACCGGCTCGATCGCTTCGGGTTCATTCACGATGTCTGGGTGGAGCCCGAAGCGCGGGGCCGGGGCATCGCTAAGGCGATCGCTGTTCGTGCGGTCGAGAAGTTTCGCGCGATGGGCGTGAAGCAGATCCGCCTTGAGACAGCGGCGGACAACCCGGGCGCCCGCGCCCTGTTCGCTTCCTGCGGCTTCCGGGTCGCGACTCTCGACATGCTGCTCGAACTCGGTTGAGTTTTACTCGCGCGACATCTCGAGGGTCAGGGGCTTCCCGTCGCGCTCGACGACGATCGTGACCTTGGGCGACTTCATGGCGCTCAGTATCTCCTGCTGTGTCTTCACTTCCGCCCCGTTGATCGACTTGATAGCGTCACCTTCGCGCAGGCCGGCCCGGTCGGCGATCGAGAGATCAAAGATCCGCACGATCCGGGGCGGGGATTGCTCCGCATCGAACGCCACGCCGTATCGCGCCTGTTTCGGCTTGCTCGCGGGCTCGGCGATCCGCACCCGCTGATTCACGAGATCGAACGTGAACGCGAACGGCTCCATCGCGAGAAAGCCCATGTTCGGAGATTCCCACACGTTCAGGAACTCGATGCCCGTCATCGGGGTCGAAACGCCCGCGAGCGTCATCGGCGTTGTCAATCGCGCCCGCTTGATGATCTGCCCGTTGCCGATCTTTCCCGACACCCACGGTTCCTTTGTCAGCGTCAGTTTCGATTGCATCGAGTTGGGCACCACCATGCCCATCATGTTTCCGGAGTTCAAGGTTGCGCGGGCTTCCACGCCTCCAAGAGAAACCGGGATTGACGGGCTTTGCTCGTCGGCGACCAATGCCGCGACTCCGGGAGCACTCGCATCTTTCAGCGGCTCATCATCCAGAATGATCCTGCGATTCGCGTAATCCACCGTGTACACGCGCCCCTTGAGCAATTGCCAGCCGATCGCGCCATCGATCCGCTGATCCGCCGGCTGTTTCATCGCGCCCAGGGGCAGCGACCAGAACGACACCGTGTCGAACGTCTGACCACCAAACTCCAGCTTCTCGCCCTTCACGAGCGGAATGCCGCCCCCGTCGGCATCGGTCGGATAGATCCCGGCCGACGGCAGCCTGAGTTCCTTTGCAACCTCTTCATCAATCCGCCCATCACCCGGCAACGCGCTGTCGAACATCAGGCGGAGCGGCTTGCCCCCAAGCGTTACCTCGAGGAGCAAAGGGCCTGTGCCGGTGCAGGGCACGACGGTCGGCTTCGCAAGGGCAACATGGCAGGTGGCAGCACAGACAAGGCAGGCGGCAATTCGCATCGGCATTCTCCCGCGGCAAGACCGCCGCGACCGCGTTACCGCGTGCCCGCTCGGCCCGTTGCAGGGAAGTGAACCGAAAGCCCTTTCGGTTTCGTGTAGTCGCGTCAAACTGCCCTTGACAGCGAAGCCAGGATGTGCTTGAATGAACGTTCAATCATTGAGCGATCATTCAATGGCCTTTCCACCCACGAACCAACCCCCAGACACCCGGAGCCGGATTCTGGATGCCGCGGCACGGCTGTTCCACGAGCAGGGCTTTAACGCCACGGGGGTCTCGACGATCCTGCGGGAGGCTGGGGTCAATCCTGGGAGCCTCTACAACCTGTTTCCGAGCAAGGACGCCTTGCTGGCGGCCGTGCTGGAGCGGTACACCGAACTGCTCCACCCGATCGTGATGGAGCCGGTGGAGAAAAAGACGAGCGACCCGATCGAGCGGGTCTTTGCGCTTCTTCAGCAATACCGCGAGTGGTATTCGCCTCTGGAGTTCCGGCTTGGGTGTCCGATCGGGAACCTGGCGCTCGAGGTGGCGGATTCGCATCCCGAGATACGCCCGTTGATCCAGCAGAATTTCGACGGCTGGTCTGCGTACGTGCGCAAGTGGCTGGATGATGCGGGCGACCGTCTCCCTCGCGATCTGGATCGTAAACAGCTCGCGGCGACTGTTCTCACGGTCATGGAAGGCGGATTGATGCAGGCGCGTTCATCGCGTTCCGCGGCGGCGTACGACGCGTCGGTCGGGCAACTGCGTGCGTATTTCGATCTCCTGCTCGCGCGGGCGTCCGCCGGGCGTACTCAACCCTGATTCCGGAGGTGTGCGGATGTTCGAGAAACTCAATCAGATCAACTGGCCCGCGGTGCTCGTTGCGGGATTCGCGATGTTCATGATCGGGGGCGTGTGGTACGGGGCGGTCTTCGCCAAGCTCTGGCAGAGGTTGCACGGCTTTACGGACGAGCAGGTGAAGGCGATGCAGAAGGCCCGCCCGCCGCAGGTTTTCTTCTCGATCATGCTCGGCGCGTACATCGTCGGTGCGCTCGCTATGTCCTTCCTCGTCGTCAACCTCGATATCCGAACCGCCTTCAGCGGCGCGATTCTTGGGGCGTTTCTCTGGCTCTTCGCCACCACGGCGATCGGCCTGACGGATCACATCACCCGCACGCGACCGTTCGCGGCGTACATCCTTGACAGCGTGTACCAGCTTGTTGCGTTTATGGCCGCCGGGGCGATTCTGGCCGCCTGGCGTTGATTTTTTGGAGGATTGAGCATGAAGACCGCGTCCTGGTTTGTGTGCGTGGCCGCCGCGTGCTGCGTTTCGATTGCGAGCGTGGCGGAAGATCGCTTCGTTCGCAATGAAGGCGTGATCCACGCTCCGGTGTCTGAGCTTTGGAAGAGCTTTCAGACCCCCGAGGGCATCCAGAAGATGTGGAGTGTCCCGAAGGCCGACGTTGATTTCCGCCCGGGCGGAAGAATCCGCACCACGTACGACGCAACGGGGACGCTCGGGGATGACGGCACGATCGTGAACGAGATCGTCACGCTCGAACCCGAGCGTGTGCTCGTGCTCAGGTCGATCGCGCCCAAGAAAGCTCCTGATTACATCCAGGAGATCTGCAAGACCGGCTGGACGGTGCTGCGGTTTGAGCCGCTCTCGCCGACGTCGACGCGTCTCACGATCACCGGCCTTGGCTACAAGGACGGCGAGCTCTACGACAAGGCGTTCGAGTTCTTCAAGAAGGGCAACGGCTGGACGCTCGAGAAAATGCAAGAGGCGTTCGAGCCGCCAAATCGCCAGGCGAACGCCGACGCCATCGCGAAGCGGTTCGGCTCGATGGTGGGTGATTGGGAGTTCAGCCAGAAAAGTGCCGACGGCTCGACCTTCCGGGGCAAGACCACGTTTGTGCCGCTCTTCGACGGGCGGGTTTTCTTTGCCACGGGCTTCCTCGGCAGCGACAAGAAAATGGCCCAGCACAGCCACTTCACCGCCTCGGTCCATCCGCAAACCGGTGAATGGACGGTGTGGAATTTCGACCAGGACGGATCCTTCACGCTCGCCCCGGTGCAACTCGAGGGCAACACCATGACCCTCGATTGGAACACCTTCGGCGCGAACGACGGCGTGCTCACGCCATATCAGGTCAAGTACACCTTCCTCGACGACGGAACCTACGACGTTCACGTTCTGGCCACACCGAATCCCGATGGGACCCGCAACACCATCGCAAAGGTTCACTACGTGCGGTCGGACGCCGCGAGCACACCATTGCCGGCGAAGTAGACGCCCATCGCGATTTCAGTTTCAATCCAGCCCCGTCCGCTCCTGGACCGTCGCCCCGCGGCGATCTCGTGTACCCTCGCTTTCGATGCACCTCGCCCAGTTTGCCCTCACCGTTCGCGACTACGACGAAGCCATTGCCTTTTTCTGCGCCAAGCTCGGCTTCACTCTGCTTGAAGACACCGATATGGGAGCCGGCAAACGCTGGGTGCGAATCCAGCCGCCGAATCCCCCCAGCGTCACCAGTCCGGCAATCCTGCTCGCTCGCGCTGTGAATGCGGAGCAACTCGCGAGTGTCGGCAACCAGACCGGCGGGCGCGTCTTCATTTTCCTCCACACCGACAACATCGGGCGCGACTTCGAGCGATACTCCGCGCACGGAATCCGATTCCTCTCGCAGCCGCGCCAGGAGCCGTACGGAAAAGTCGCGGTTTTTCTCGATCTCTACGGCAACAAGTGGGATCTCATCGAACCGGCGCTCCGGCACAATGCCCCGGCTTGATCGCACGGACACGCATCGTTCACGTTGGCCGGTGCCGTTCCGTGGCCATTTCGGCGGGCAAGAAAAAGCCCCGCGTCGCGGGGCTCGTCAACTCAAATCGATCGCGGCATTCAGCGAGCCGAAGCGATGGTCGCCTTCACCGCCGTCGGAACGCTCTGAGCGAGCGTTGCGGTCCGGGGCGCCGTTTCCCATATCGCGGCGATCGCCGGGGATTCGGCACGCGGTGCGCGGAAAGCCGAGGCTTGGTCCTGGGCCGAAATCGAAATCGCAACCGCGTATGCCGCCACGCAGCAAGCGATGCTTCCCACTGCCTTCATGTTTCGACGATTCTGCACGTTCCTTACCCCGCTGTTCACCTGGCTATGCATGTGGCACCCCTCAAAAACAACGACCCGCGGCGGAGCGCACACATCAGCCACCTCAAACATGCCGCGCGATTCCGTCCGTGCCAGCAAAACTGCGTATGTGAGTGCTGACTTTGGGGGACAATTCGATTTGGAACTTCTGTAACGTTCGGTAAATGTGAGGTTTATGCCCTTGGCGCTTGTTCCAGAGGGGGAGCCGTGATCTGCCGGGGCGAAACGAGAGCTCCGAATTCTCGACGGTTCTGTCGCCCCGGCCTGCTTCAGGAGGTCCGGTGTGGGACGGTTCCGTCCGGGGCGGGCCCAGTGCACGCACAAAGGGCATCCAATGCTGGCCTTTCCGCAGCCGCCGCGATCGGCTGATCCGGACGCGCTCCCGCGATCAAGTCACACGCTTGCAGCGCCATCCGCGGGCTGAGCGCGTCCGCACGGAGCACGCGGTCATTGCCATACGCGTTTGCACGGAAGAGCAGAGAAGCCGCGTGTATCTCCGCGGCGCAGGCGTGCAAAGCAGCACGCACGGCGTGTGCGCTGCGTTTACATCGGCGCGTCTGCGTGAGCGCACGACGATTCAGTAGAAATCATCACGCCGCCAAAGTGGCACGGAAAAGAGCCTGAAAAACAGGGCGAGATGCGCACGGCTGCCAAATCCGTCACCACATTCGTCACGCGTGCTGCGCGGTTGCAGCGGGCGCGGAATCGAACAGTGAACTTCGCAAACGTGTAACACGGGGGACCTTCAACGCGAGGGTCAAACAACTCAACGCTCTGTGGAAGGAAGCACACATGAACACGAATCTGAACACCGCACGCAACACCTGGACTCGCCGCGCCGGCTTCAGCGCACTCGCGCTGTTCGCGGCGGCGGGGATGGCGCTCGCGGCGCGTCCGGCAGCGAATGCTGCGGACGCAAAGCCCGCATCGCCGGAAGCCAAACAAGCAACCTCTCTCGCGAAGAGTCTGTCCGCGGCATTCCGCGGCGCTGCGAGCACCATCGGCCAGTCTGTCGTCAGCATCCGGATCGAGAAGAAGAGCACAACTCCCGCTTCCTACCAGGGTGGTCAGGGCGGGAACGAAGGGGGGAATGAAAATGGTCAGGAATCGCCGTCGTTGCCGCCGGGTTCTGAGAAGTTCTTTGAAAAGTTCTTTGGCGAGCAGGGACCCGGAAACCAGAATCCATCTGCCCGGCCGCAGATGCCTCGGAAGGCTCCCGGGCAGGGCGGTGCGCGGCGTGCGCCGATGATGATGGGCCAGGGGTCGGGCGTCATCGCCACAGAGGACGGCAACATCGTGACCAACTCGCACGTGATCGACGGCGCGGATCGCATCGTCGTGATCATGTCCGACGGAACGGAACACGAAGCCAAACTCCTTGGTGCCGATAAGGACGCCGACCTGGCCGTCATCAAGATTGATGCGACGGGCCTGTATGCCGCGAAGTTCGCGGAGAGCGAAGAGGTTCAGCCCGGCGACTGGTGCGTGGCGGTGGGAAATCCGTTCGGGCTCGATCACACCGTGACCGCAGGAATCGTGAGCGCGAAGGGGCGCAGCGGCGTGGGCACGGCGGCGTTCGAGGATTACATCCAGACCGATACGCCTATCAACCCGGGCAACTCCGGCGGGCCGCTCGTCAACCTCGACGGCGAAGTGATCGGGATCAACACCGCGATCCGCTCGAACTCTGGAGGCAACGAGGGAATCGGTTTCGCCATCCCGTCTGCCACTGTGCAGACCGTGATGCACGATCTGATGACCAAGGGCTTCGTGGAACGCGGCTATCTCGGTGTGTCGATCCAGCCTCTCACCCCCGACATCGCGGCCAACATGGGCACCAAGCCCAAGAGCGGCGTGCTGATCGGTGATGTTGTGCCGGGCGGACCCGGCGCGACCGGCGGCCTCTTGGCCGGCGACATCGTGACGACGGTGAACGGCGCCGGCGTGAAGGACCCGGGGCAATTGATGAGCCGCGTGGCTCGCCTCAGCCCCGGTGCGAACGCGGAACTCAACGTGCTTCGTGATGGAAGCGAGACGCAGTTGACCATCAAACTCGGCAAGCGTCCTGGCGGAGGGAGCGCTCCGGCGGAGACGAAGGCTGCGGAACCGGAAAGCAACAAGCTCGGACTCTCGGTGCAGTCGCTGGACAGCGCGCTGCGGGAGCAGTTCAAGATGAAGGCCGAAGAAAGCGGACTGGCGATCACGGATGTTGCCGCGGGTTCTGCCGCGGAACTGGCCGGGTTGCAGGCGGGCGACGTGATTCTCGCGGCGGGCGGCAAGCCGGCGGGGAACGCGGAAGAGTTTGGCGAACTCGCGA
Organism: Phycisphaerales bacterium; assembly: GCA_016793015.1. Classification (GTDB taxonomy): domain Bacteria; phylum Planctomycetota; class Phycisphaerae; order Phycisphaerales; family UBA1924; genus JAFEBO01. The sequence goes on along the minus strand of JAEUJD010000082.1, from coordinate 14,786 downwards.
AGAGCGCGAGCGCGGAAAAGGGTTTGTTGCTCCGCATCAAGCGGGGCGAGAGCACCCGGTTCTTCGTGGTCAAGCCTGAGAAGTAGAAAGCTCGCCCGCCCGTTCTTCGGGTGGCGCGACAGCAACTTTGGGGATTCGTTTGTGGGTGTGTGAAAGTGAAGAGCGCGGGGTTCGGCCGGGGTGTTTGGCCGCAATTCGTTCCCGCGTTCTCGAAACGGGTGTCCGGCGTTTAAGAGCGACGGACACCTTTGTAAGAAGAAAAGCTCCTTCCCTCCGCGGCCCCGGGTGTGTGTATCCCCGGGGCTGCGGTCTTTCATTCACGCGGAGAAAGACGGGTCGTAGCAAGCCCGGAGATCGCTAATGAAGGATGATCGTTTTGTGGTTCTGTGCCGACGCATCTGGCTGACGCATCGCATCGTTCATTGGTTTTCCGGTCACCAGTGATTTGAGAACCCGGAGTGTAAAGAGAGCGTTCGACGGGCCGTCCCAGTACTCGGCCGATTCGACCCGCACGCGGAGCACCACGATGGACGGATCGTCCGGACCGGCCGGCCACCATGCCTTGAGCATCAGATTCCATAGCTCGCGAACCTTGATCGGGTCGCGTTCCGTCAACGCCCGGCCCAGTACCGAAACAAACCGGTTGTGCACGGGGTCCGCGTAGGTGAGAAGCACGCGATCCTCGTTCGCAATCTCCCGGACCTTGCCCGTGTGATCGTCGGTGAGAAAGACAAGTTCGCCGGTGAAGGACTGGGGGTCCACGCGCTGCGTGTGCATCGGGCGGGTGTGACAAAAGTGTTCGGTCGGATTGGTCGGGAAGGTTGTCATCATCGCGACACGGATGTCCTTGATGATTTCGGCGAGATGCTGGAGATCTGCTTTGTCTTGGGTCATGGAACAACTCGGTCCGTCTACGGGGAAAGGGAGTCGGCCCGCCGGTGAAGCGGCCCGATCCGGAGGTGAGATCAGTTTGGCTGTTTCTTCTCGGTCTCGACTTTCTTTTCAACGGTCTCGGTGGTCTTCCTGGTGCCTTCGGGCGTTTCGGTCACTTTGGTCGTGCTCGATTTCTGAGTGCTGACTTCCTTGTCGCACCCCACAAGCCAGAGTGGCGAGGCGAAGATGAGTGCGGCGACGGTACCGAAGGTGCAGCGTTTGCGGTTCAGAGTCTTCATGTCGAGGCCCTTTCAATGGGAGTTTGCGATCGGGCGCTCACGCGTGATGGAGTGGCAGAGTTGAAAACGTGGCCCTCATCGCGGGGTGATCGTGGTGTTCTTCTCACGCGTTTCGGTGACGGTTGTCTTTTCGGTTGGGGTGTCGTTGACGGTCTTGGTTGTGGTCTTTGAGTAGCCGACCGGTTCGCTGCCGGCGCAGCCGCTCAGGCTCGAGATCGTCAGAAACGCGACCGCGATCACCGTCGCGGAAGCGCGCGCCCATTGTGAACCCGGTTCGGAATTCGCCCTTTGCATCTGTGCCTCCCGTGCGGAGAATCGATCTCGCCGAATGCTTCGGCGCACGCGGTTGGGACTCCGGTTCCCGGGCCGCGGGTGCCGCTCGATGACATACAGAGCTTCGGGCGCCGCCCCGGCGGTCCGATGAGCGACGGTTAAAAACCGATTCAGGGTGGTCGGTGCCGGTCAATTTGTTGGGGCGGCTCGAGCGTCGATTGTCCGTTAGACTCGCGGGCGCGTGAAGACCACCTCAGACGGCCACCTTCCGGTTCGCACTCCTCCGCCGATCGCATTCGCGATTCTGATCATCCCGTTCGGCGCCATGAGCGGCTACGTCACGGTCGCAATGGCCTTCTTGTGTACACGCTTTCACTTGTCGGTGGAGGATGGCGCGCTGCTGATTGCGTCGGGGATGTTTCCGCACGTCTGGAAATTTCTCTGGGCACCGATCGTCGATACGACGCTCTCGCGGAAGCGCTGGTATCTGATCTCGGTGCTGGGGTGCGCCCTCGGCATCACCGCGATGAGCGCCGTGCACATGAGCCCGGAGAACCGGAACACGCTGCTGGTTGTGATCTTCACCGCGAATCTCGCCTCGACTTTTCTTGGAATGAGCGTCGAAGGATTGATGGCCCATGCGACCACGCCCGAGCGTCGGGGCCGCGTCGGTGGCTGGTTTCAGGCGGGCAACCTCGGCGGCAGCGGACTTGGCGGCGGCGCGGGTCTGTGGATGGCAACCAATCTGCCGAACAAGGAAACGCCCGCGACGTGGATCGCTGGCGCGGTGCTCGGGGCGTGTTTTTTGCTGGGCTCACTTGCGCTGCTGAAGGTGCCCGACGCGAAGGCCGAAAGCCGCGACACAAGCCTGCCCCGGGCGATGGTGGGCGTAGCGGGCGAACTGTGGACGATGATCAAATCGAAGGCGGGCATGCTGTGTGCTGCGCTCTGCCTCCTGCCGATGAACAGCGGCACGGCGACCAACATCCTCGCCCAATCGGAAGTTGCTTCAAAGTGGGGCGCGAACGAGGACACGGTCGCGCTCGTGAACGGTGTGCTGAACGGCGTCGTTTCCGCGGCCGGATGCCTCGTGGCCGGGGAGATCTGCGCGCGGGTCAACTCGAAAAAGGTGTACGCGGCGGTGGCGGTGCTGATGGCGTGCGTTTCGGTCGCAATGGCCTTTGCACCGTTCACGCGTCAGAATTACATCGGCTTCTCGCTTGTGTATGCGTTCGTGATCGGTCTTTCGTACACGGCGTTTACCGGGTTTGTGCTTGATGTGATCGGCAAGGGTGCCGCGGCGACCAAGTACAACGCGTTCGCGAGCCTGTCGAACACGCCGATTTCTTACATGGGGCTCGTGCTCGCGTGGGCGCAGACGCACTGGGGAGAGCGCGGCATGCTCTTCACCGATGCGGGCTCGAACATCCTGGGTTTGATTGTGCTCGGATTGGTCGCCGTCGTGATTGGATCGATCAAGAAAAGCGGAACGGATGGATTGTGTCCGGTCTGCGCCCACGACATTGCCGGGCTGCCGAAAGGAAATCTGTGTCCGGAGTGCACCTCAGGGGCCGGCGCGGGTTGAATGGCAAATCGCGGCTATTTGGCGGCGGGAAGAGTCCAGTTTTTCAAGGCCCGCAGGTCGGGCGTGCCCGGTTTGGTCAATTGGAGGAGCAGGCGTTTGCCATCGGGTGTGATTGCGTAACCGGCGATGGACTCGGTTGTTTCGATCACAACGGTGGGAGCCGGTGGCGACTTGAAATGCTCGGGCTTGGCGAGGTCAACCGCCATGATGCGCTCGGGCATGGGGCCGGAACTGGCGATCGCGCGGCCGGCACCGAAGTACAGACGATCGCCCGCGGGTGACCAGAGGGGATCGAAGCCGCGCTCGTTGGAAACCTGGATTTTCTGTCCGCTGCCGTCTGCCGGCGCGATAAAGACGTGGGTCATCCCCGCCTCGTCCGAGCAGAAGGCGATCCACTTGCCGTCCGGCGAGTACCTTCCCGTGAATTCCTGTGCCGGGGTCGAGCGGAAAGGTTTGGCCTTGCCGGAGCCGTCGAGCGGGAGGAGGAACACGTCGGAAGGGAGCAGCCCCGGGGGGCTACCGGAGATGACAAGCGTTTTGCCGTCGCGTGAGGCGTCGGTTGCGGTGTAGAGGCCGCCTTCGCTCGGCACGTAGACCTCTTCGGCCGGCGCTGAACCATCGGACTTGATGGAGTAGATGCCCGGGTAACCCTTCTTGTCGGATGAGAAGTAGACAAGCGATGCGTCGCTGCTCCAGACCGGAGTGCTCTCCCAGCCGGGGCTGGATGTGAGGCGCGTGCGGGTGTTGCGATCGACGCCGAAGATCCAGATGTCCGCGAGGTTGCTGCGCGGGTCTCGCACGGCCGCGACGAGCCTGGAGCCATCCGGCGAAAAGTAGAACGAATCAACGATGTTGGTGTTCTGGGCGAAAATCCCGCTGCGTTTGCCGGTCGTATCGAACCAGACAAGCTGATCGCCGGTGGCGGGGGGGCTGAAGATGATGGTCCCGTCGTTGGCGACCGACATCGAGGCGAACGAAAAAGCCGAGAAGGTGAAGACACCGTCGGCAAGGGTGGTCGGTTCGCCGAGCGGCTTGAGAGATGCGGGGTCGATGGTCCGGGCTTTGATGGTGCCGTTCTCGGAGTAGACGAGCGTATTCGGGGCGACCAGCCATGCCGAAGCATTCAGAGGCATGACGAGGCTGATGCCCGGGGAGTCGAGGCTGCCGACGTAGAGGTTTCGGACCTGAACCTCTTCGTTCGGGTTGAAGGTGCAGGCGATGAAAAAGAAGCGGCGTCCGTCGGGCAGCATGGTGGGCCAGAGATGGCCCTTCTCGAACTGATCGGGCTTGGAGATTGTGAGCGGCTCGGACTTGCCGCCGGTGGATGCAACCTTGCGAAGCCCGCCTTCAGCGGGAGAGAAGATGATGGTTCCGTCGGGTGCCCAGCAGGCCCCGGCGACGGTGGGTACTGCGCTGATGAGCCTGCGTGAACCGGTGCCGCCGGCCTCGGTGACCCAGATCTTGCCGTCCTGGAAGAAGCCGATGAATCGGGAATCGGGGGACCAAAACGCGGACGAGGCGTTGACCGTCTCGGGTATCTCGACCGCATCGAAGGAATCGAGCGAGCGGAGAAACAACCGACGTTCGGCGCCGTCGCTCGAAAGGGCGCCGAACACAATGCGCCGACCGTCCGGAGAGATCGCGCCATCGCCGGCGAAGCGATACGAGGAGCCCGACGACGGAATCGAGAACGCGAGTGTTCGTGGCGCGGGGAGCACAGGAGCGGGCGACAGGCGTGTGGCGGCGAACCAGCCCCCGAATCCGGCGAGCGCGATCAGTGCCGCGATCGCGAGCAGATTCGGTTTGGCTCGACGTACCGGCGCAGCGAGCGCGAATGAGGTACCGGTCGGGTCGTTCGCGGCAAGATCGAGTTCGATCCGTGCATCGCCGATGTCGTGCAGCCGATTGTGCTTGTCCTTCGCGAGACAGCGTCGGAGCAGCAGGAGCAGAGTGGGGGGTATACCGGGGGGCAGGAGCGCCCACGGAGGTTCGCCGTGCAGGATCGCGCCCATCGAATCGGTCGCGTTCTCGCCCGGGAACGGGCCAGCGCCGGAGAGCATCTCGAACAGGACGCAGCCGAAGGAGAAGATGTCCGAGCGCTTATCAACCGGCTTGCCCCGCGCCTGCTCGGGCGACATGTATCCCGCGGTGCCAAGCACGACGCCGGCGATGGTGGGGCTGTGCGCCGGCTTGGGTGTGACGACGGTGGGCGAATCGCCCCTGATGGAAGCGAAGCCGGACGTGGAGGGATTGCCGTCGGCGGTGCGGGCGAGGCCGAAGTCGAGGACTTTGATTTTGCCTTCGGGCGTGACCATCACGTTGCCGGGCTTGAGATCGCGGTGGATGACGCCCTTCTCGTGAGCGGCTTCGAGGGCCTCGGCGATTTGCTTGGCGAGGGGGATCGCATCGTCGGCGGCGATCGGCCCGCGCTTGAGGCGATCGGCCAGGGTTTCGCCGTCGATGAACTCGAGGACGAGGAAGCGGTGGGACTCAGCTTCTTCGAGCCCGTAAATCGCTCCGATGTTGGAATGATTGAGCGAGGCGAGGAGCTTGGCTTCGCGCTGGAAGCGGGCGAGGCGGTCGGGATCGGAAGAAAGATGCTCGGGGAGCGATTTGATCGCGACAGAGCGGTCAAGGCGTGTGTCGCGGGCGAGGAAAACCACGCCCATGCCGCCACGCCCGAGTTCGCGTTCGATGGTGTATTGCCCGATCTGGCTGCCCGGTTTCAGCACGGTGAGAACGATAGCGGAAAAGCGGGCATCATGCAGTGGTTGTGAAAATTGCGAAGGGAGTGACGGAATGCTGTCGCGTGCTTCGGGGCTGAAGCGTTCAGTGCGCCGGCGCAATCCGCACGGTACGAACGACGACAAGTTCGACCGGAACATCCTTCATCATCTCGCCCTCGGTCAGGGCGCCGTTCTTTCTGATCCATTCCGGGCGGGATGAGGTCGCGCCGGTACGGATGATTTCGACGGTGTCCCAGCCGTCGACCACGCGCCCGAAGACGGCGTAGCCGACGTTGCCGCTCACTTCGCGGGCGGTATCGAGCTTGGGATTGTCGGCGACGTTGATGTAGAACTCGCGTGTGCCGGAGTCGGGGTCGGTGTCGCGTCCGAGTCCGACGGTGCCCTTGGTGTTTTTGAGGCCGTTCTGCCACTCGTTCTTGATGGGGGTGTCGAGGCCGAGGGGTGCGCCGGGCGCGCGTGCCGCGGCATCGGAGGCGGGAAGATTCACCAGTTCGGGTGTGTGCGAGCCGCCCTGAATGACAAAGTTCGGTATGACCCGCTGGAAGACGGTGTTGTCGTAGTGACCGGCCTGGGCGTGACGGACGAAGTTGCCGACGCTGAGCGGCGCGCGAACGGGATCGAGTTCGAGCGTGATATTGCCCTTGTTGGTAGACAGGAGGACGGTGACGGGCTTGGTCATGTCCACGGGGGGCGTTTGCGATGCGGCGGGTCGATCTTGAGCGCAGGCAGCGAGCACAGTAAGGAAACCGATCGCGATGATTCGGGTGAGCATGCGGGGAGCATACAACGCGGCGGAGCTGCGAAGGACGTTCAGCGGGGGGTCAGGCGCGGGGCGATTTTCCAGCGGTCGAGGAACGCCGCGAGATCGTCGAGAGTGCGCGAGGTGGCGACGAAGGCGATGTATCCGTCGGGGCGGATGAGGAGCGGGGCGTCCTTGGGGATGCCCGCGGCGCGAGCGGCGTGGACGTACTTGAAGTGAAGAAGAGGAATATAGCGGTGGTCTGCGATGGCGCGCACGTTGTCGGATGCGGTGCCGTAGACGTGCAATTGCCAGTCGAGCGAGCGGAGCGGGGCGAAGTTGTTCTGCGTGGAAACCCAGGGGAGCCGATCGCCTCCTTTGAGTTTGCCAGCGTGCCCGTGACTGATCGCACTCTTCGGATAATGGATACGAATCTGCGAGACGAGCCGGAACTGCGCGCGTCGGACTGCCCGCAATTTGAGCACCCAGGGCATGATGTGGGGCATGAGTACGGCGCGAACGAACGCGGGGCCGGGGCCCGGGCCGACGACGGACTGGAAGATGCGGTCGGTGCTTTCGACGAGGGTGTGGGCGAAAGCGAGGCGCTCGGATTCGTAGGTATCGAGGATGGGCGATTCGGCGCGGCGGTCGAGGACTGCCGCGAGCTTCCAGGCGAGATTGACGGCGTCGCCGATTCCGGTGTTCATGCCTTGGCCACCGGCGGGGCTGTGGATGTGGCCGGCATCACCGGCGAGGAAGATGTTGCCTTTGCGGAAATTCTGGGCGACGCGATGATGGACGCGGTAGGCGGAGAACCAGTGTACTTTGTCGACATCGGCGTTGAGTTGCGATTTGAGGATCGGGCGGATGTCTTCGAAGGTGGCGTGGATCGGGTCTTCGTGCTCGGGGGGCACGACACCGATGAAGCGGAACGAGCCTTTGGAGCGCACGGGGAATGCGAGGATGAACGTGCCCTTGGTAAGCGAGATGTTGACGCTGTCGTCGAATTGCAGGCCTTGGGTTTCGCAATCGGTGACGAAGAAGATCTCGTTGTATGTGCCGCCGGGGAAGGAGAGGTTGAGGGATTCGCGGACGAGGCTGTGGGCGCCGTCGCAGCCGACGAGATAGCGGAAATCGGCGGAGGATTCGCCGGATTTGGAGTGGAATGTCGCGGTGACGTGAGAGGCATGATCGACGCAGCGTGTGAGTTCGGTGTTCCACTCGACTTCGACGCCGAGCGACTTGAGCTGGGCGACGAGCAAATGCTCGTGATCATCCTGCGGCAGGCTGAGGACGTAGGGATACGGACTGAGGTCGTCGCCGATCTCGTCGAACTGGAAGCCGGCGATCTGCTTGCCGGAGGCGCGCAGGCGGATCCCTCGCATTTTGATTCCGGCGGCGATGACGGTGTCGGCGAAGTTGATCTGGCGGTAGAACTCGAGCGTGCGGGCCTGGATGACCATTGCGCGGGAGGCGAGGCCGGGGCCGGGGAGCTTGTCGATGATGCGGAAGGGGATGTTCAGGTGGCGCAGGAAAAGGGCGAGCACGAGGCCTGTCGGGCCGGCGCCGGAGATGAGGACTTGGGGACGCATGAAGGGGGCAGTGTACTACGAGCGCGGAGCTGGGAGCGCGGAGCGGGGGAATCGAATGCGGGGTTCGGAATGCGGAGAGCGGAACTAGAGGCCGTGAATTCCGAACCTGGTGTTTACGGGTATCGAGAGCCCGAAGTGGCGTTTGAGGATGTCCACGAGTTCGTCCGACGTCTTGATCTCGATGGCCTGCAGCACATGACCATCACTCGCGCGGCGGTGGGCGAAGTTCTGGTTTTCAAGGACGCAACGCGTGCCATCGGGGTTGGCGCGGGCGGCCATGATGTTCTGGGCGAACTTGGAGTTCGGGTTGGTGCTGGTCCACCAGTTGCCGACTTCGCGGTCGATGGCGTACATCTCTTCGCCGGTGAACTCGCAGACGTCTTCCCAGGTTGGTCCCAGTTTGACCTGGTGGTAGTAGCGGTCGTTTTCGCGGATGATTCGGCGGGGTTCGTGGGGCGAAGTTTGCTCTTCGTTGACGACAAAGCGGATAGGTGCGGTGGGGGAGAGGCCTCCGACGCCGACATCGGCGAGCCATTGCTCACCGTCGAGATCGACCCGGACGAAGATGTGCGTGCGGGGCGGGACGAAATCGCGGGGTTGACGGAAGCGGACTCGGGCTGCGAGGGGAGTTGCATTGAAGCCGAGATCGCGGAGGACGTGGAGGAGGAGCCAGTTTTGTTCGAAGCAGTAGCCGCCCCGGCGGTTGGTGACGAGTTTGTTCTGGAGTGAGTCGAGATCGAGGGCGATGCCGCGTTTGAGGAGGACGTCGAGGTTTTCGAAGGGGATGGAACAGGCGTGGTGGAATTGGATGGCGCGAAGGGTCTCGAGCGTGGGCGCGGTTGAGCCGGAGTACCCGATGCGGTTGAAATAAGCAGTGAGATCAATGGACTTCGTGCTCAAGGCGTGCTCCCGGAATGTCCAAGATAGGTAGAGAGTCTGTACCATCGCGGGCGAAAGAGAGTTCGATGAAGCGAGACCTTCACATCCCCGTTCTGCTCAAGCAGGTGCTTGAGGTGCTCGATCCGAAGCCGGGACAGACGGTTGTGGATTGCACGCTTGGGCTGGGCGGGCATGCCGCGGCGATCCTGGAGCGGATCAAGCCGAATGGGCGGCTGATCGCGATCGATCTCGACCCGACGAACATCATCGAGGCGCGGGTGCAATTGCAGAAGGTGAAGGGGCGAGAGGGGACTGTGCGGTTCGACATCGTGCACGAGAACTTCGGGAACATCGAGTCGGTCTTGGCGGGGCTTGGAGTTGGCCCGGAATCGGTGGATGGTGTGTTGGCGGACATCGGGGTTGCGAGCACGCAGATCGATACGCCGGAGCGCGGGTTTTCGTATCGCAGGCCGGGGCCGCTGGATATGCGGATGGATCCGACACGCGGAGAGCCAGCGTCGGAGATCATCAATCGGATGAGCGAGCAGGATCTGGCGGATGCGCTTTGGGAACTCGGCGATGAGGAGGACGCGAAGAAGATTGCGAAGTTGGTGGTGAAGAGGCGCGCGAAGGAGCCGATTACGACGACCGAGCAGTTGATGGCGATCGTGTGCGAGGCGCGGGACTTCACGATCGAGCGAGGGATGGGCGCGAAGCTGCATCCGGCGGCGCGGACGTTTCAGGCGCTTCGGATCATGGTGAACCATGAGTTGTCGAATTTGGACGGACTCTTGAATGCGCTGCCGCGGGTTTTGAAACCGGGCGGAATGGCGGCGATCATCACGTTTCACAGCGGGGAGGATCGGCCGGTGAAACATGCGTTCCGGGATTTGTTTCGGGCGGGTGTGTATTCGGCGGACGGGCGCGATCCGATCGTCGCGGATGAAGCCGAGAAGAAGGTGAATCCGCGGGCGAGTTCGGCGAAGCTCCGGTGGGCGAGGAAGGCGTGAAGGCGAAACGGGTTTACCGCAGAGATCGGGGAGAGCACAGAGCGAGACGAAAGGCATTCACCACAGAGTCGCAGAGGCACAGAGGAGAGACGGATTGGATGGGCCGTTCTTTCTGAGTGATAAACGGGCAAGGGACGACGAATTGACGTTGCGTCGTCGGCAAGGGTCTCCAAGCGGACGAACGAGCGACGATTCGACAGCCTCTTTCATGCTGTAGTGGGCTTGGAGTGAAGCGCTATCGAACGCGTTCCGAAGAAACGACCTTGCCGGCCCTGTAGGTGACGCGGTGAAAGGCTGTGGGCATGCCGCCGCTGGCGACCTGGTAGATGTAGGTTTGCGCGTTGCCGGTGCGGTCGTACTTGACGAGGCGGATGGCCTCGGGCTTCAGAGTGGCGAGGCGATTGAGCGTGCGTGCGTTGCCGATTGCGAAATCGGCACGGAGTTTGGAATCGCCGGGGCGGAGTTTCGGAAAGGAACCTCGCTCCTGCGGCGACCAAACGGGCGGAGGCCGCAGGCTGGAGCGGCTGCCCTCAGCCCAGAGGCGATCGGATTCGGAGAGCGGCGTCCACGCGATGTCGAGCGGGATGCGATCGATGAAGCGCGGGGTTGGAAGGGAGAATGGTTCGGCCCGGGTGGGGGCCTCGCGTTCGGTTGGTCGTGCGCGTTGGATGAACGGCGCAGGTTCGGCGATGGTTGCGGGCTGGAATGTGGGGTGCGGAGGCGTGCGATCTGATCTCGCGGGCACCGGCGTTGCGAGCGGCTGCGGATTCGGCGGCCGGGTCCAAGAGCGGACGAGGAGCGCGAGAACGCTGAGGGCGATGATGGGACGGAGCGGGTTCATGGTCTAGGGCTGCGCGGAGATGTTGTGTGTGGGCACGGAGGAGTGCGCAAAGCGATTGGAGCAGGCTGATCGGAGCGATGCAAGTGAATTCAGGGCGCGAGTCACGAATGAAGTCGGCCGAGGTGCAGCGCATTCGGGACATGGCGAGGCGGCCGGTGCGCCTGAGAGGTCGTAGCCGCAGCAGAGGCAGGAATTCGGCAGGGGTTTTCTCGCGCGAGAGAAGAACAATAAAGCTCCACAGGTTGCGAAAAGGGCGAAAGGGATCCAGAGGGGGAGCGTGATCGCGCAGCGGCCGGTCGCGGTGGACACATAGAAGGTGGTCCACCATTCGATCGGGGTTTTGCGCTCGGAGAAATGCCATTCCCATCGGGGCGCGAGCGGTTCGTTGAATCTCGTGGAGAGTCGGTTGCGGAGTTCTGCGGAAGTCCATGAGTAGGAGAAGGTTCCGGACTTGAGCATGATCGAGTCGCCGAATTGGGAGGCCATGAAGAACATGGTCCAGCGCGAACTGGCGAGCCACGAGATTGCGAGAAGGGCGCAGAGCGCGAGGCAGAGCCATGTCGCGCCGAGCGAAAGACGGCGACGGCGTTTAGAAGACTGCTTCATAAGAAGCAGTTTACAGAGAAGTGGAGAGAAGGAGAAGGCGGAAAATGCACACCGCCCGGAAGGGCGGCGCCACGAGCGCGGCGCCGTTCAGGACGCGGTGACGACGATCGCACGCATTGTGGAGCGGCAGGGTGCGCTGCCGAACTTCTCAGTGAGGGCTTTCTCGACTTCGGCGCGGATGGGCGTGGTGTCGGTGATGCCACGCTCGGTGAGGGCGGCGAATATGGGCGTTCCTTCGACCCAGGCACGGGCGGCATCTGCAGCGGATGGAGCGGTGCACGGGAACTCGACGGTTTCGATTGTGCAGTTGGTGAACCCGCCCGCGCGGGTGATGCGTTCGATCTCGGCGCGATCGGAGTAGCCGAAGGGCATTCTGGCGAGGAAGGGGATTGGATAGGTGGGGATGAGTTTGACGAGGGTTTCGTGAACGGTGCGCGGGATGGGGTTGTGGTCGAAGGAATCCCAGATGTTGAAGAGGTATGTGCCGCCGGGCGCGAGGACGCGGCGCGCTTCTTTCATCGCCTGTACTTTGTCGGGGAAGAACATGACGCCGTACTGACAGAAGAGGGTGTCGAAGGATGTTTCGGAGAAAGGGAGTTGGCAGGCGTCGGCGGGCTGGAAGGTGAGGCGCGAATCGGAGATTGTGCTGCGTGCGAGAGCAAGCATGGGCTCGCTGATGTCGGTGACGGTGAGTTTGGCGGTGGGCGGGAGTGCGCCGAGCACCTCTTTGGTGACGATGCCGGTTCCGGCAGCGAGTTCGAGGAGGCGCGAATTGGGCTTGAGGACGCGCGCTAGGCGTGCGGTCATGTCCTTCGCGTACGCGTCGAAGATGAGCGGGCCGAGGAAAGTGTGATAGGTGTTGGGGACGGAGCCGGAGAAGGTGGGAGTTGTCATGGCAGAATCCTGGAGGGGCAAAGGGGCAAAGGGAAAAGCCGGCGTTACTCGTAGCGGCTGCCTTTGAACTCGATCCATCCGCTTTGCGCGTTGCGGGAGTTGTATTTGGGTTTGTGCGTGAAGTGGATTGTGCCGCCTTTGTCGGTGTATTCGTATTCGCCGCGGAGCGTGATGGTGTCGCCTTGCCTGATCGGCACGCGCGGGGCGGTGGAGATGTTGTGGGCGACGAGGACGGTGATGTCGCCGGGGACGAGGAGCAGGAATTTCTGGTGCTTGCCCGAGTTGTCGCTGGTGTCGGTGTCGTCGGGAAGGAGCTTCTCGACGCGGCCGGTGGTTTCGACCCAGGCATTAGATCGCTTCGCGTTGAAGAGGTCGCGGACGGTGCGCGAGAAGGGGGTGGTTTGGGATTGCGATGAGGGCGCGGGAGAAGTTGGCGCGGATGTTGGTGAAGGCGAGTTCGAAGAAGATGTGGTGGGGAGCCAGCCTCGTTTGGCGGCGATGGTGATTGCCGCGGCGATGAGGACGGCGATGAGTTTGAAGGCGAAGGAAGAGGCGGATTTTCGGAGGCGGGGGTTCATGGGTTTCGTCAAGGCGAGATCTATTCGGGTAATTTGAGTTCAACAAAATCGCCCGTTGAGAGCTTCTCGATCGCCTCAACAACGAGCGTAAGGTCACGTTGGATGCGTGGCCAGTTTGTCGTGGACAAGACGAGAATGGCTAGTTTGCGTCCGGAGTTGTTCTGCTGGTATTTGAGGTTCTGGTCGGTGGTGATGAAACCATCAAACGCAACTTCGTCCGCGCGAAGCAGATCGCCGTTTTCGAGCCGATCCCAATTCATGTCGCGGGCTGTTTTCACTTCGTGCGCGGCAAGAGCGCGCCGGAGTGGGGCGGGCGTGCCTTGATCAAAGAGCAGCTTCATGCATGGGATTCCGGATTTCCCGAGACTTGACCTCAGGCCGCGAGACTGCGCCCGGCGTGAAGAAGAACTTCCTCAACTTGCTTTGCGGTGACGTCGGGAAACCATTCGAGAAACTCGGCGACTCGTGCGCCGCCTTCGAGATTCTCGAAGAGCGCCTGAACCGGGACACGCGTCCCCTTGAAAAGCCAGGCACCGCTGACCTTTCCGGGGATGCGTTCCACTGCCGGGCATTTCTCGCAATCAAGCATGCCTAAATAGTACGCGATCTCGAAAGTTGAGTGTTGAACGCGTGTTCTGCGGTCTTGCCAAGCCGTGCGGCTGACCGGGCGATTCCCGCGTCTGGTGCAGTTTCACTCAGACTCGTACAACTCGATGGGCAGGTCATCGGGGTCTTTGATGAACGTAAAGCGCCGGCCGGTGAATTCGTCGGTGCGGATTGGTTCGGCGGGGATGCCGAGCAGGGCGAGGCGCGAGAGTTCGGCGTCGAGGTTGCTGACGAGGAGCGCGAGGTGGCGCAGGCCCTGGGCCTCGGGGCGGGTGGGGCGTGGCGGTGGATTGGGGAAGGAGAAGAGTTCGATCTGGACGCCATCGGGGAGGGCGAGATCGAGCTTGTGGGATTGGCGCTCGGCGCGGTAGTGCTCGGCGACTATGCGCAGGCCGAGCGTCTCGACGTAGAAGCGGCGGGAGCGCGGGTAGTCGGAGCAGATGATGGCGAGGTGGTGGAGGCCGAGGAGGGGCATGGCGTCACTTAGCTGTCTTGCGGAGCGGATCAATCCACTGTTTGAATGAGCCGCGATCCATGGCCCGGAGATCGCCCAGATCGGGCCGCTCTGTTCGCAAACGCGTGGCAGTGTCGTGAATCAACCACTCGCTTGCGGCGTCTTGCGCGCGCAGGATCAAATCGTCCGGAAAGTCTGATAAGCAAAGTAGCAACGATCCATGGGGATGCTTGAGCGTCTGGACCTCCACACTCCAGAACAGCGTGATCGGATCAACGAACGCGTTCAAGAACTCCGCGTTGTAGTTTGCCGCGAGCCAATCCCGAACGCCGAGCCAACTCACTCGTCGCTCCGTGTTGAGAGGAGCATCGAACGACAACTCAAGCCATCCGTTTGGAAGTCTGTCTATCCAAGGCCAGGGATCACTGCGCAACTTTGGTGTCTCGTGAGCCACTACACCACCCGATCTTCCTTCGCAATCCCGAGCGCCGGCCTCACATCCAGCGGCACAAGCACTTCCCGTCCTGCCTTCTGCTCGATGAGTGACTTGGCGGTGTCGGGATCGACGTAATCGGAGTGGCAGGAAAGCTTTGATGCGGGTGTGGCATCGCCCTTCCGGGCGATGTCGGGGGAAACACCGGGCGGAAGCCCGGTGCCACTCATCGCCTTCTTCGTCTTGCTCGCGAGTTTGTGGATCTCATCGGGGGAGAGGACGCCCCGCTTCGCAAGGATTTCCTGCTGCTCCGTCGTCAGTGCGGCAGACTTTTTCGGCGCCCCCGGCTTATCGCCATCCGCGCCGCCCATGCGTTC
>JAEUJD010000072.1 GCA_016793015.1 Phycisphaerales bacterium | reverse complement strand
GGGCCCGGTCCTCAGAATACTCCGGGTTTTCCGGGTCCTGCGTCTCGTCAAGACCATCCCCGAGCTCAGGCTCATCGTCAACGTACTTCTGCGGTCAGTTGCGAGCATGAAATACGTGGCGCTGCTCGCGGCGATTCTGTTTTATGTGTACGCCGTGATCGGCGTGAAACTCTTCGGCACCGCCGGTCACCCAATGCAGCCCTACTTCGGCAGCATCCACGAGGCGTGCTTCACGCTCTTTCGGATCCTGACCGGCGACGACTGGACGCAGATGCGCTACGAGCTGGCCGAATCCGGGCGTCCGCTGCTCGCGTTCACGATTTTCCAGGTCACGTGGATTCTGGTCGCGACGTTCCTGCTCGTGAATCTGATCGTCGGTGCCGTCATCAACAACTATCAGAAAGTTCAGGAGATCGAGCATCATCGGACGCTCGCTCCGGACACTTCGGAAGTTCGACTCCGCCTTCTCGTGCGCGAGATCGACGCGATACTCAGCGCCCGTGAGCAGCGCCACACCGAAACCGAAGCGACGCCGCAGCACGCGACCGGCTAGGGAAGCGCGGACAGCTTCGGCGCCTCGCCCTACGACCTCAGCGCATTCCTTGCTCCACCCGCCGCAATCGCGCGATCATCGCTTGGAGCTCTTCGGCGTGCGCCGGGGTCCAGTTCGGTCCGGTCGCGGTTCCCGGTTCCGAGAGATTCTCATCACCGAGACCGGCCGACCGCAACGCCGCAACCCGATCAAGGACGAGCTTTCGGATCTCGTGTGCGTTCTCGAGACCAAAGAGAAACGCGACGTTCGACCCATCCGCGACCGGACCGTGCTGCGTATGGATCGTGCCCCCGCCCGCGGTCTCGATCCGCAGGTTGGCAAAGCCAAACCAGCGCTCCACCGGACCTTGGGCAATCTCGATGTTCTGAACGTTCTCAAACGTAAACGTCGTTTCGCGGATGACCCAAATCCCATTTCGCAGCCGGATCGAGCGCGGCGAGAGGATGTACCACGTCGTGTCGTAACGCAGATGGATCGCGACATAGGCGACGATGTCGGGCACGATCGCCAGGATCCACGCCGGGACCGCGAGAATTGCTCCGGCCACCGGGCTGATGATGCAGACGATCAGCCAAGCACCGAGAATCGCGACGTCGATCACCGCCAGCGCAATCCAGAACCAGAACTTGAGATACCGCAGCCACGCTCCGCTCGGTTTGAGCGCAATCGACTGTTCGCCGGGCAAGGTGGGCAGCGTCGGTGCCTCGCGCGGCGTCCGGAGCAAATCTGCGAGAACGCCCCACACGCCCTCGTACACCCACGCCGAAGCAGCCTCGACCGGTTGCCCGATTGGACTCAGCAGGTTCTTCATGGCCGCGTCTCACCCCGCCCGGCGAGAGCATCGAGCCGATCAGCAAGCCGGTCGACCGACGCTCGCAGTTCGCGAAGGAGCAGGAGCGACGCGTCCTCCGCCGCTGGCGCGGCGTGTGTCGCGGGTTCGGACGCAGGGGCTGCCGGCGCGTGCGACTTTGCCCCTCGCATCCGCTCGTATAGAAAATCTCGAAGCCCGTCGGCCTCCCGCACCCCCTCGATCCGCATCTGGGGCCCACTGCCCCCTGCCGCGGTCTGCACGTCGATCGTGGAAAGCCCGAGCCAGCGATGGAAGATGTTTCGATGGACGTGGATGTCCTGGATGCGCCGATAGGTGAGCGTGACCTCGCGGCGAAAGAGCAGGCCCCACCCCATCCAGATCCCCTCGTCGTCGAATCGATAACGCAGGGTCTTGTAGCGGATATACGCCAGCCCGAAGACGATCGGAAAGCCGATCAGCGTGAAGAGCGAAACGACCAGGTAATACGTGAGCAAGGCCGGATCGGGCTGCGTAATCGACCTTGTGTCGGGAATCGGCCGACCGAGAGTTTGATCTGGTTGTTGCATCATGTGGGACCCGGGAACGGTACTCGGTAATCTGCATGAACACGGTCGCGGGAACGCCCGGTGCCGGGTCCAAAGCCCTCTCCACTGCCCCGCCGAATGCCCGGTCCAGTGCCACCTGCTCTGCGAAACTGGTTCTCGGTCATGGCTCGCCCAATCTGTCGTTTACGGCGGTTTCACAAAAGTCTGGAAAGGCCGCAATCCCGCAAGAAATGCGACTTGAGCATACATCTGGCGGCAGAGGAAAGAGAGTGGATTCCGGTTCCGCCGTCCGGCGGGGAAAATGCATCTGGTGGTGTACCGTCTACGCTTCGCCGTTTCGATATGAACCTCGAAGCGAGCAGTTCATCCTCGGATACGCCGCAAGAGCCAAAGGCTCGGGGCATTGTCTCGTCGAACGAATTGGCAGGCAGGGGTTCTGCTCAAGGCGGTTCGCGGCTCTCGGAGTCTGAGTTTGCGGGGTTGATCGGTCGCGTTCGACCCGCCTTGGCGATTGTGGCGACGGCGGTTCTGGGGGATCGGGTGGAGGCCGATGATGTGGTGCAGGAGGCATCGGTGATCGGGCTGGCAAGTTTGGATCGATTCACGCCGGGAACGTCCTTCGAGGGCTGGATGGCGCAAATCGTCCGGAACGTCGCTCGCAACGCCCTGCGGAAACGGGCGCGCAACCCGGCCCGCGCCACCGGAGGGGACGCGCTGATCAACCACGCCGCACGGTCCGGGCACGCGGCGGGCGCGCCCGCAGTTTCCGGCGACGGTTCGGTCCCCAATCCGGCCCACTTCGATGTGGAGGTTCAGCGTGCCCTTCAGAATCTGGATGAGACGTCGAGAGTCTGCCTTTTACTTCGGACAGTCGGCGAAATGAGTTACGCCCAGATCGCGGCGATTACCGAACTGAACGAAAACACGGCCATGAGCCACGTGTTCCGGTCTCGGCGCGCGATGAGAGAGTTTCTGACTTCGGGCTCTGGAAACTTCGAAAGAGGAGGTGGGCGGTGAGTCAGACGCTTCCTCCCAATTCCGGTCACACTGTGCCTCCCTTTGATGCCGACGCACTCGATCGCTATCTCGACGGATCGATGGCCGAGTCAGAACACGCCGCATTCGAGGCGACGATTGCCGGCTCGGCGGCTTTGCGCGAAGAGGTCGCCCTGCAGCGACAGATGGACGCTGCCCTCCGCACCGCATTTGCGGCTCCCCAGATCGCTCCAATCGCCGGGATTCTCACCCGCGAGGAGGCACGCGCCTTTTCCCCGAAGAAAGCCCGGGTCGGCTGGTCCCGCGAACGCAGGATGTTCCTGGCGCTCGCGGCGGTTCTCGCCCTGGTTTTCAGCATCCAGGGCTATTTCTGGCTTTCTGGCGGGTCCTCCACGGAAGAACGTCCGTCTTTGGCATCGATCTATCAACAACTGGTGGATCACAAGTTCCGGCCGACAGAGGAATGCACCTCAAACGAGAAATTCGCCGGCTGGATGAAGAGCCGATTCGGGGTGGCACTGGCCCCGAAGGAAGACCGGCCCGACGTTCAACTCGTGGGCTGGAGTTCCTCGACCGCCATTTCCAATTACACCGGGCTCCTGCTTGCCAAAGTGGATGGCAAGCCCGTCGTCGTCGCGATCGATTCCGTCGACCGGCAGCGCGATTGGGGCTTCCCGTGCCGCCGCCAACCCGGCGACGATGCCGAAGTGAACTTCTTCTCCGCTGAAATCGACGGCATCGCCGTCTACGAAATCACGCCCCTCGATCACCCCCGGATCATCGATAACCTGGCGGTATTCAAGCCCGCGAAATAAATCGCCCATTCGGATCCGGGTGGGCGCGTTCCAGCATTTTTTTTGCAATCGGGGGCATCACTTCCGACATCGGGAGGGGGGCAGGTGCGCGACGTGTCGCCGCACTCGCCAGTGGGACCTGCCGTGGCTGTCGAAGCAACGGCGGATGCGGGGACGCTGAGAGATCGAACAAACCAACCCTTTTCCTCACAGCGGGTTCCGCGCTGTTGCGGGCCCGCTCCTTTGCATTATTTTACGTTCGAGGGACCCTTTGACAGCGGGCAGCGTGCCGGATTGGCCAGAAACCCACAATCTCAACGGCCTCACGCGGGGGCGAGATTGTGGACTGGGTAGTGATCCCGGAGACGCTAGGTCGCCACTTCGGTAAATCCTGACCTTCATTGGCAGATCGGCGAAACGTCAGGTAGGTTCTCATTGAGCGGGGGTTGCGTGGCGTTCTGTCGCGCACAAGGGAGCAACGCTCAATGAAGTTCACTCTTGCGGCGGCAATCTTCGGTTGGGGGATCGGCCTTTCCGTTTGCGGCGCCGATGCCGGCGACCTGCTCGTCTCCTCCCGCTTCAGCAACAACGTTCTTCGCTACGACCGACAAAGCGGCGCCTTCAAGGGCGTCTTCGCATCCGGCAACGGCCTCGCGAACCCGAACGGAATCGCGTACGGACCCGATGGGAACCTGTATGTCGGTCTCGGCGATACCGGCCGGATCATGAAGTTTCAGGGGCAGACGGGCGCGTATCTTGGCAACTTTGTGAACTCAAATGTTGCGGGGTTTTCGGGCTGCCGCGGCATGGTGTTCGGGCCGGACGGGCATTTATACGTTGCCGGCGCAAACATCAATTCGGTCCTGCGGTTTGACGGGGCGAACGGAGCGTTCAAAGACGTGTTCGCCTCGGGCAACGGGATGGTCGGAACGGTCGGACTCACGTTTGCATCGAACGGCGACTTGTACGTCGGTGCGGCGCTCTCGAACGCGGCGTATCGCTTCAACTCATCTGGTCAATTCATCCGCACGTACGGAGGTGGATCGCTCAGCAACGTGACAGGCGTGCTGCTGGATTCGCAGAATCGACTGATCACGGCGTACTCGGTCAGCAACCGGATTCAGCGATACAACCTCAACGGCACAACCGCGGGGTCGTTCGGCGTGACGGGCTTCTTGAACACGCCGATCGGGATGATCCTGGATCCCGACGGCAACCTGCTGGTCGGCTCGTTTGGAACCGACAGCGTGCTGAAGTACAACGCGACGACGGGAGCGTTCATCGGAACGCTGATTTCGAGCGGCTCGGGCGGGTTGGATGGGACGCACAACTTTGCGTTCGTGCAGGTGCCGGGGCCTTCGCCGATTGCAACTGCTTTGTTCGCCGGTCTCGGAACTTTCTCGCGTCGGCGGCGAGTTTCATGCCAATGAGTTCGACCGACTCCA
>JAEUJD010000212.1 GCA_016793015.1 Phycisphaerales bacterium | reverse complement strand
AATCGTGAAGCACGCCGCACCAATGACCGGAACGATGAAGTGCGTCGTCTCGGCTTTCCGTGACAAAATCGAGTTAATCGCCCGGACCGCCATCTGCGCGTTCGATTCTTCCGCCGTCGGAACCCGATTCTCGACGACCGGATTCGCCTTCGCCCCGCCCACCGCGTCGCCCGCCGCGCTTCCCGTCGCCTCGCCCGCCTTCGGCGCTTCCTGGACCTCGTATTCCACCCGTGGCGCTTCGACCTTGTGCAGGACCGAATACGTCACCAGCCCCGAGATCGTGGCAAAGATCACGACCGCCGTCGCGATCAACTTGAACAAGCGCGACTTCTGAAGCCGATCGATCGCGCGCAGCCGTTCGCCGAAATTCACGCGTCTCCCTTCCCGGAAGCCGAGTCACCCGGCTTGCCCATCAACTTCGAGATCACGTCGTCATCCACCGACGCCGCGGGCGCCCCGGGTGGTGTCGGAGTGTTCGGGCCCGAAACGACCGCGCGAGGGGCGCTCGCCTCGGGTTCGGCGGAGATCAGAGATCCGATGATGTCGGCATCCGGTCCCGTTGCCCGAACCGGCTTCGAAACCGGCACCGTCGCAACGACCGAAGCCGCCGGCGTCTCGACCGAATCAGCGGTCAACCGCTCGATGAGTCCATCACCCGCTGCCGGCGCTTCTTCACCGAGCAGGAACGAGGCGGTCGGACCACCCGCCTGCGCGCCCGACGTCGCGATGTGACTCGCCCGCGCCTTCTCCACGATCTGCAGAAAGAACTCTTCGAGCTTCTGCCTCGGACGCGCCACCCGCCGGATGCTCTTGTTCCCGCCGGTCCGCCGCCGGATCACGCCGTCGATCTCCGCCAGCGTGGCCTCGTCGAGCGTGTCGGTCTCGATCGTTGTCCGATCGCCCACCTCGAGCAGCGAATCGCACGTGCCCTCTTCCCGCTTCTGGCCGCCATAGAGCACGACCATGCGATGCACGCAGTCTTCCACGTCCGCCAGCAAGTGGCTCGAGAGCAGAATGGTCTTGCCCCGGCGCCCGAGTTCGATGATCAGGTCCTTCACCTGGCGCGTCCCGACCGGATCAAGACCGGTCGTCGGCTCGTCCAGAATCAGGAAATCGGGGTCATTGATGAGCGCCTGCGCGATGCCGATGCGCCGCTGCATGCCCTTCGAATAGTCGCGCACCGGGCGGAACTGCGCACCCGACAGCCCCACCATGTCGATCAACTCGTCGATGCGCCGCTGACGCGTGCGGTAATCAAGCTGGAACAGCTTCGCGTAATAATCCAAAGTCTCCCGCGCGTTCAGGAACTGATAGAGATACGACTCTTCGGGCAGGTAGCCGATCCGCCGCTTCACAGCCACATCGGTCGGCGGCTTCCCAAAGACCGCCACCCGCCCGCTCGACGGCCTCAGCAGACCCAGGATGATCTTGATCGTCGTCGACTTGCCCGAGCCGTTCGGACCGAGCAGCCCGAACACCTCCCGCGGACGGATCTCGAACGACAGATTCTCGACCGCCCTTGCATTCTGCCGGAGCCAGAAATCCTTGAACACCTTGCTCAGGTTCTGGCACTGCACCACCGGCGATGCGTCTTTCCCGCTCGGTGCCGACGCATTGTGAGAAGCAACCATGACTTCCTCCGGCTTTACTGGCTCATTGTCGTCTTCGGCGTCGTGTTGAACTCTGTCGCACGCTGCACCGCTTCACGCTGCTGACGCGCCTCTTCCGCCGCCTTCCGCCGGATCTCGGTGTCCCGCTTCTTCGCGATGTCAAAGTCTTCCGTGAGCTGGATCTCCAGCGTCCGCACGTTCTGCGGCACAACCAGCAGCTGCACGCTGTCCCTCTCCAGGAACGCGCTGAGCGCATCCGACCATTCCCGGTTCAGCATCACGCTCGGATTCGACCGATACTGCGAGAGCTTCGCCGTGAAATTGGCCAGTTCCGCCCGACGCTGATTCACCACTTCGCCCTTGTACTGGCGTGCCTCGCTGATCAGCCGCGCAACCTCGCCCGACGTCTTGTTCTCCACCACCACGCCGTCCACCGTCACCGGCCGGCCTTCCAGCATCTCGTTAATCGTGTCGAGCGTCGCGGCACGCGCCTTGGCGTCGTTGTTCGCAACCGCAAGCTCGTACGCGTCGATCTGCCGGATCAGATACGGCTGGATCTCGCCCGCCTGCGCGTTGAACAGCTGATTCACATCCGTCTCGGCCTGCTCGATCGCCTTCCGCGCCTGCGAGGCCGCCGACTGCACGCTGTTGAACGCCTCACGCACATACATCGGGGGCGTCACCGTCGTCAATTGGAACTGCTGGATCTCGATGCCCGAATCCAGTTCGTTGAGCTGCTTCTGCGCGATCGCCTTGGCGGTCTCGGCCACGTGCCCCGTCTCGCCCGCCGCCTGCTTCAGAAGGTCTTCGACTTTGGTCTGCGCGACCGCACGGACAATGCCGTTGCTGCACGCCGCTGTCACGATCCGGCGCTCCTGATCCTTCAGCATGTTCTGCGCAAAGTCTTCGGGGCGCTTGCGCTGGTACTCGACACGCCACTGCGCGTGCGCCAGGTTGGCGTCGGCCGTGATCAACGAGCCGTCGTTGTCGGGCTTCAGCCTCGGGTCCTTGCTCAGGTTGTCGATCGAGACACCCTTCGCCTTGTCGCTGACCAGAGGCCAGAACTGCGAATCGAGCGTGATGCTCTCCGTGCCCGTCTCGATCTTGACAAGCTCCCCGACCGGGAACGGCCACGAAAACTGGAAGCCCGGAGGCAGGTTCGCCGCCTGCACGCGCCCGAAAACCAGCCGGATCGCCCGCTGCCCTTCGCGGACCGACTGCAGGCCGCTGACGAGAAACAGCACAAAGAGCACCAACATCGAAAGCTGCACGATCCGCAGCGTCACCGACAGCGCGTCCGAGAGCGATTTGTTGGCCGTTGCCATCAAATCGTCCGTCGACTGCATCGGTGCCGCGCCGCGCGAAAGCTGCACGCTCGCACGCCGCCCGCTTATTGGCTGCCCGCTCATCGGCTGCGATCCCTCACCGTCTTCCGGCGATCGCACCGCTCCGGTTGGATCAAACGCGTCGTTCACCGCGAAACCTCCGCGCTGGCAGTCTTCGGTGCTTCCGCACCGGGGATGAGCTTGAGAGTCGGATCGGCCTGGAACGAACTGGGCTTCGGAGCCGAACGCGCCCCGCCGGCCCCACCATCCGTCGTCGCACCCGCACGCAGCTTGTCGAGCGCCGTCAGCGACAGCATGTCAAAGCCCGGCAGGCTGTCCGGCAGCACCAGGGTCGTTCGCTTGCTCAATGTCGTCTTCAGGAATTCCACGTTCCTCAGGAATACGGCCAGCTCGGGACTTTCGTTCATCGCTTCGAAATACTGACGCGCTTCCGAATCGCCCTGCGCCCGGATCTCGTCCGCACGGCGCCGGGCAAACGCCTGAATCCGCTGCGCATCCGACTGGGCCTTGCTCCGGATCGCCGCCGCCTTCGAGTCGCCCTGGCTCTCCAGCTCCCGCACCAGCTTCTGCCGGTTCTGGATCATCGCGTCCATCGTCTTGTTCGTCGTGTCTTCGGGCAGCAGAATGCGGTTGATGCCCACATTCACCGCTTCAATCCCAAGGTCCGCCAGCGTCTGTCCGCCCGGCGTCGACGACCGCAGCACCTCGAGCACCTGCGTTTCAAGATCGGGGATCTTGCTCCCCTTCTCGTCCGCCGAGAACAACTGATCCATTCGGAAGCGGCTCGTGACGCCAAGCGCACTGCGCAGGCTGTCGCGGATGTTGTCCTCGGCGCGCCGGAACTGATCCTCGGCGCGGTCGCCCGCGTTGCTGAACCGCTGGAAGAACTTCAGCGGGTCCGCGACACGCCACGTCGCGAACGCCTCGACGATGATCTGTCGCGCATCCGCCGTCTGCTGCGTCTCCGAACGCGTCTGCACGAAACGCACGCGACGGTCGTACGTCGTCACGTTCTGCACCGGATACGGCAGTTTCGTGTACAGCCCCGGCTCCGTCTTGATCGCGCCGTCCCCGGCCCGGCCAAACGTTGTCAGCACGGCGATTTCGGTGAACCGCACCGTGTACGTGCACATGTACGCCACCATGGCGGCGACAAAGAAGAACGCGAGTATGACGACAACTAGCTTTCGCACCGCAATGCTCCCGAGCGCCGAGCGCTCAGCTAAGAACCAGAATCAGTTCGGGATATCGTCCGATTTGATCTCTTGGAAAACGTTCGTGCCCGACTGCCGATCGAACAACTGCGTCGTGACACGCAGGTCAGGAATCTTGTCGCTCGTGATGTACACGCGGCTGTCCGCCATCACGACCTTGAGCGCCTCGAAGTAGAGCGAAGCCTTGAAGATCTCCGGCGCCGCCAGGAAGCTCGCCAGCTGCCCCGCGTACCGCTCCGCTCGCGCACGCTCTCCCATGTGACGCTTCCACCGGTCGGCCTTCGCCTCCGCGATGAACCCCGCCGCCGCTCCGCCCGCCTGGTCCAGCAGCTTCTGGATCTCAAACTCCCGCTCGTTGATCGCCTTCGCATCCGCGCTCGTCGAGCGGAGCGTGTCGAGCGAATCGAACGCCGCGATAATCTGATCAGACAGCCCCACGCTGCCCACAATCTGCGTCAGCGTCTTGATCGCATCGGCACGCGCGCGGTCGATCTTCGCCTGCCGATTCTGCTCAGCGCCCACCACCGCTTCAAAGTCCGCCGCAACCTTCTTCGGCGGATGCACACCCGCCAGGCCCAGACGGATGATCTGAATGCCCGGCCCGCGGCCCTTGCCGTCCGGCCCCGGATTCAGCCGCGTAAACGCCCGCTCGATCCGCTCCGTCAGGTCCTGGTTGATCTGCACCCGCTTGGGCCCCAGGATGTCGTCCACGCTCAACGTGGCCATGTACTGCATGATTTCCCGCTGCGCCGTCGCCCGAAGGATGTCGTCCCGCACCGCCGGCGACCCCAGCAACTCGAACAGCTCGACGTTCGAGATCGAATACACCAGCGGGATCTCGATCGACAGCACCGAAAGGTCCCGTGCCGCGGCAGTCGGATCCACCGCCGCCACGCCGCCCGAGCCCAAACCCGAGACCAAACCCGAGCCCGAAGGCCGCACCAGCTGATACACCTCTTCGCGGGCGTGATCGTTCGTCCACAGGATCGCGCCCGCGCCGGTCGGCGCCTGCGTCGCGAGCGACAATTCCCGCAGACCCGTCGTCGTTTCCGCCGTGCCGATCTGCTGGCCCTTGTCGTTCCGCAGAATCTCGACCGGAATCACAACCTGATCGATCGGCCACGGCCACTTCACAAGCAGGCCCGGCCCGACATCGTTCATCACAGGCCGCCCGAACCGCAGCACCATCGCCCGCTGATAGGGAAGGATCACCGTGAAGCACGAAAGGCCCCACAGCACCAGCGCGCCGCCTACCACCAGAGGCAGCACAGCCCGGCTCAGCAGCCGGTACAGCCACGTCGAAGAGACGTCGTATCCAAGCTGGTAATTGATCGCCTCGTTGATCGACTTCGCCACCGCTTCGGGTGCCGCAAAGAACCCGAGCAGCCGCGAATTGAACGCCGGATTGGGAATATCGCCGGCCTTGCGCGGGCGATAGACCTCAAGCAGGAAGTTCAGGAAGACCTCGACACCCAGAACCATGAGCGCACCGGGAATGATGTACGCCAGATACCGCAGAGGCCCATCCGGCCCCACGATGTCCATGATCTGTGCCGCGACCATCACGATGCACATCAACGAGACGCCGGCGGCCATCGCACCGCCCGCCCGCAGGTTCGCCCACACCGGCTGACGGCCCATGCCCCCCGCGTAGCGCGCCAGCAGGAACATGGCGACGGCAGCGCCCACCTCGACGCCGATCGCCCAGCCCCGCATCTCGCTGAAATTGTCCTTGTTGTCAAAGCCCAGCCCGTACCGCAGCCAGCCGATCGCGATGAGGCCCGCGCCGATCAGGATGCTGATGATCGGAAAGAAGATCCGGTACATCGCCCGAAGCCGACGCGCCGCAACCTTGAAATCATCGCCCGAAGATTCAAAGACGCTCGCCGTCGCGGCATCCCGGCCCAGCGTCTCGACTTCGATCGCTTCGATCCGCTCGCGACGCGCCTGATCAAACACGATCCCGAGCGCCAGCCACGCCACAATCCCCACTCCCGCAAACAGTCCCACGGTCATGGCCGTGAAGTCCCGTGCGAGTGCGGCATAAATCACCAGCGCCGCCGCGACTATGGCCTGGATCGCCATGCCGAGGAAACTGACGCCGGTGGCCCGTTGGTAGCTCAGATAATCTGCGCGCATCGTTTGAGTCCGCGACGGAAGCCCCCAAAGAAATCGGGGGCGGTTTTCGATCAGTGAACCAACATGGTAGAACCCGACAACGAGAAAGTTGGCGGTTTCCGCGAACGGAACTTGCGACGTCCCAGCCAGGACCGCGTCGCACGCTCCGCACCGATGGGCCGCGCAAGAAAGACGCGAGCCCGGATCGGACCCGACTTGATACGCTCCACTTTCATCCCGGTTCGATCGAACCCGCGAAGCGCCCTGCGCGAAAGGTGATCGGGACGGGACCGCCCGTGGAACCGGACAGGGAAGTCTTCCTTCCGGCTTGCTAGCCTATCCCCCTTCGATTCTCCGGCTCCGGAGCTGCTTCTCCGCATGAATCTGCGCGTTCTCGCCATCGCCCGTAACACGTTTATCGAAAGCCTGCGCCAGCCGGTCCTGCTGTTGCTCCTGCTCGGTAACGGCGTCCTCACCATCCTGATCACCTGGATGTCCGCCTTCAGCCTCGCCGACATCGAATCCGCCGAAGTCCAGGGCGACAACAAAGTCCTGCTCGACGTCGGCCTCTCCACCGTCTTCGGCTGCGGCGCGCTCATCGCCGGCTTCATCGCGACCGCCGCCATCAGCCGCGAGATCGAAAACAAGACCATCCTCACCATCGTCAGCAAGCCGATCTCGCGCTGGATCGTGGTGTTCGGAAAGTTCCTCGGTGTCAGCGGCGCCATCCTCATCGCCACCGTCATCATGCTTGTCTTCCTGCTCATGGCCGTGCGCCACGGCGTGATGAGCACCGCCGCCGACGCCATCGACCGGCCCGTCGTCTTCTACGCATTCGGCGCCGTCATCCTCTCCGCCCTCGCCGGCGCGTGGTGCAATTTCTTCTACCGCTGGAATTTCCCGCAGGTGATGACCCTGCTGCTGCTCCCGCTCATCCTGCTCGCGTACGTCGCGATGCTCTTCACGCACCGCGATTGGAAACTCCAGGGCGCACTCGTCGATATCAAGCCGCAGATCCTCATCGCCTGCGCCTGTCTCGCGATGGCCGTGCTCGTGCTCGCCTCGATCGCCATCGCCGCTTCCACACGCCTCGGTCAGGTCATGACCATCGTCGTCTGCATGGGCGTCTTCGTCCTCTCGCTCATGTCCAACTACTTCGTCGGCCGCCAGGTCTTCGACAACCACGTCGTAGCGGAGATCGCCAAGGCCACGCCCAGCGACCCGGGCAAGCCCAACCTTGCCCTCCCCGGCGAATCCTTCGAAATCCAGTTGAAAAACGCCCCGAAACCGACCATCAGGGTCGGCGACTCCTTCTTTTACTCGCCCAGCCCCACCGGCTTTCCCATGATGACCGCTTCGTTCCCACGCTTCCAGGGAAACCTCGAAAAGGGCGAATCGTTCCTCGGGCCCGACGTCCCACCCGGACTCGTTGTCACCAAGGCCGAAGGCCAGAACCTGACGATCAAAATGGTTGGAGGCATCGCTCTCGCCCGCGTCGGCCCGCCCCTCGCCGATGACTTTGTTTTCCTCCGACCAACCTCCGTCCGGCCCCTCTGGCTCGCCGTCTGGGGCGCCTTCCCCAACATGCAGAGCTTCTGGATGGTCGACGCCGTTTCCCAGAACCGGCCAATCCCACCGATTTACCTGCTCCTCGTCGCGGGCTACGCGCTCTGCCAGATCACGATCTTCCTCTCCCTCGCCATCCTCCTCTTCGAAGGACGCGACGTCGGCTAGCCCCGTTTGACTCGGCGCGTTTGGCCAGATCGCAGCGATTGGATGCCGCAAACATCGTCGCCACATCCAAAGCGCAACCCGGCGAACGCACCCGAACGCAACTCGCCCTCGGCGATCGGAAACCGCCCAGAGCATTCAATCCTTCAACGCGCCGCACTTCTCACGCTGCGTGTCAAGCCGGTTGGAGCGCACGCTCACGCGCCTTCGCGTCGATCGCGCCCGCGTACGCCGCGACACACCGCTCCGCGGCACCGCTCCACGTCAGCCGCTGAAGCTCAAAGCTCCCGTGCTCCCGCAGCGTCGCTCCCAGCGGCGGATGCCTCAGGACCGCGATGATCTTGTTCGCCATCTCATCGATATCCCAGAAGTCCACCTTCAGCACGTGCGAGAGCACCTCCGACACGCCGCTCGTCTTGCTCACAATCACCGGCACATCGTGACTGATCGCCTCGAGCGCCGCAAGCCCGAACGGCTCGCTCACACTCGGCATCACGTAGCAATCCGCCATCTGGTAAATCCGCTCCACATCCTTCCCGCGCAGGAAGCCCGTGAACAGCACCTTGTGCCCGATGCCCATATTCGCCGCGAGTTCCACCATCCGCAGCGCCATATCGCCCGAACCGGCGATGACGAACTTCACGTCCTTCACCTTCTCCAGCACCCGCTTTGCCGCGGCAATGAAATACTCCGGTCCCTTCTGCATCGTGATCCGACCGAGGAACAGCACGATCTTGTCGCCCGACTGAATATCCGACCCCGCCGCCGGCTGCTGATTCTCGCGCTCGATGCCGTTGTACACAACATCAATCTTGTCGCCCGGCACGCCGTAGCGCCGCTCGCAGATGTTCTTGGTGAGCTGGCTCACCGCCAGCACGCGATCCGCCGCGTGCATGCCCAGCCGCTCGATCTCGTACACCCGCTGGTTCACGTTGTTGCCCGCGCGATCAAACTCCGTCGAGTGCACGTGCACGCACAGCGGCTTCCCGCTCACGCGGCTCAGCATCACGCCCGCCGGAAAGGTCAGCCAGTCGTGCGCGTGGATCACATCAAACTCGTCGCCCCGAGTCAGCGAGACAACCAGCCGCGCATACCGCTCCGCATCACCAACCAGGTCGAATCCGTACGCGCCGTTGCCCTGCTGCGAACTCCCGTTGCCGTTTCCGCCCGCACCCGCACTGGAAAGCGGCGCGATCGTCGCGAGCAATTCCGCGATCTGAACCGCCGCAGCCTTCGCCGCAGGATCATCCTCGCCCGCTTCCATCTCCGGCGCATTCGGCGCCGCAACATCCGCCAGGCTCAACCAGCGCGTCTTGTCGCTCTGATCGTTCCCCGGATACGGGCTCGCAAACGCCGCCGGAACGCCCCGAAAGACCGCGTGCTTGAACCCGTGCGAATCGAGTTCGGCCATGCGATCCGATTCGACTTCGGAGTTCCCCGCCCCCGAACCAGTCGAACCCGCCGAACGCGTTGAAGCCGAGATGTCACGCATCCGCCGCGCCGCCAGCGCCTCGGGGCTCAGCAACTTCACATGCGAAGACTGCGAGCGATCCACCGGCTTGGGCAGCACGAACGTCACCCGGTGACCGAGCGAATCGAGCGCCTTGGTGAGTCCGTAGCACGCCACACCGAGCCCGCCCGCGATAAACGGAGGAAATTCCCACCCGAGCATCAGCACTCTCATGGGCATCCCCCCAAAGCAGTCACCAAATCACAGAGAGAATGAGCGATCTTCGTCTTCTTCACTCGTCCTCACCGTCCTGATGCAAGTCGCCCAGATGCCGGAAGCAGGCCTCGTACGCCCGCAACACCAGCCGAATTTTCTCTTCCGCATCCGTCTCGCTCAACCGGATCCCGGTCTTCGAGCGAAACGCAAACATCTTTTCGTCGTTGCGATAGTGGTCGATCGTCGGGGCCTTCCCCGTGTACCCGACTTCCACAAGTTCTTCTTCCAGCAGCTCTTCCAAATCGTCGCCCGTGTTCATCAGGTCCGCTTCGACCGAATGGCTCAGCCACCGATCCGCTGTAAAGACCCCCACGCACGCCTCCCCATTCTCGATCTCCACGCGATATTCCGCCGGCGCAGCCGAAGCCAGGGCACACGCCGTCACGCGTCCGCCCGAACCCTCGACGACCACGGTCACCTCGCCAAACACGCCCATTGCACGGGCGGATTCAGCCAAGGACCCCAGAATCGCGGCCGTTTCCCGCGTCTCCACCAAGAACACCTCCAAATTTGCACCGATCAGGCCGCCCCGATGGACACCTCCCGATCGATGCAACTTTATCCGCGCGACGCGCGAAAACGCGACTATATTTGTCCCCACCTTGCGGGTTTCCCCCGCAATGCAGCCCAGGTGGCGAAATTGGCAGACGCACTACCTTGAGGTGGTAGCGCCCGCAAGGGCATGGAGGTTCAAGTCCTCTCCTGGGCATTCGTTCGCGACGCGTGATCCCCTCACGCCCCGCCTGGCGGGCCTTCGCGCACTCAAAAACAACCGTCCACCAGCGACGGGCCACCGCAAGAAGTGCGCTTCCTTTTTTCGCACATCGGGCAAAGCCGCGCCGATTCTCGGTCGATGTTCCCCGCATCCGGGCCCAATCGCCCCGATGCACCATGCGAATTCTCGTCGCCGACCCATCCCGAACCATGCGCAACATCGCACGAGCCGTGCTCGCGCAGCTCGGCTACTACGACGTCGATGAGGCCGCCGACGCAAACGAGGCCGTTTCGCGGGCCTCGTTCGCCAATTTCGATCTCTGTATCTTCGATCGCGCCATCAAGGCCCAGGACGGCTCATCGCTTCTCCGCGCCCTCCGCCGGGCCGGAAACCGGGCCGGATTCATCGAGCTTCGCACCGCCGATTTTCCCAGCGGCCCCGCCGACGAGTCCGAGCTGCCACTCAGCCAATCGCTCTGCAAGCCCTTCGCCCCCGAAGCCCTCCGCCGCTGCATCGACGCCGCGATCACCGCCCAAAGCGCAGCCCAAGCCGCCTGAATCGCCCGGACAACCACCCGTTCGGCCCGTTCCCCGGCGATTTGCCGCAACCCATCCGCCGCCCGCCCCGTAGCGCAACAGCGATTCTGCTGCCCGACTGGTGCATGGTGCTGGACAGCATCATCCAGAGACCGGACAATCGCGGACAAGAATGAAGTCCCAAGCGGGTCCATCCAGCCGCTCCCCATGGCGGGTTTTTGCGTTGGCGACGACACTGATCGCCGGTGGCCTCTCGCCCAGCCTGGCCGACGAGCCGCCAACCCCGCCTCCTGCCCCAATACAAGAACCGCAGCAAGCTCCCGAGTCGCAGCCCTCCCAAGCCGAGGAACCGGCCGACGGCCCAACGGCCCCACCCGCTGAAAGCGAAAAACAGCCACCCCCCGCCGTTCCCACTCCGGCCGTTCCACCCGCAGCGCCCACCGAGCCCGCAGTCATCCCATCCGGCCAGCTCGAAACCATCCTGGTTCTGAAAGATGGCGCTCAGGTCGTCGGCCGTCTCGTCAGCATCGACGACGAAAAATACACCATGCTCATCGCGGGCATCCCCACGCGGTTCGCGAAAGAAAACGTCCTCCGCGTCATGCCGCAGCCCCCGGTCGAAGAGCGCTACCGCCAGATGCGCGGCTCAATCGACGATACCGATCTCGACCGGCGCGTCCTCCTCGCCGAGTGGCTCCGCGATCGCAAACGCTACGACCTGGCCCTCTCCGAACTCGACAGCATCCTCAAGTCCGACGCCAATCACCCCCGCGCCCGCGAACTGAAAAAGACCATCGAACTCCAGGTGGACATCGACAAGGCCGCCGCGCAGCGCAAGGCCGCACGCGAAGCCGACAAAGGCCCGGAAAGGGCCGCCCCCGCCGACCCCGAATCCGACGACTCCAGAGAATCCGAGCACACCCGGCCCTTCCCCGTGCTCAGCGAAGATCAGATCAACCTGATGCGCGTCTACGAGATCGACCTGACCAACCCGCCCCGCCTGCTCATCCCGCGCGAACTGATCTCTTCGCTCCTGACCAAGTACGCCGACGATTCGCTCCTCCCCGCCACTCCCGAGCAGCGCGAAAAACTCTACCAGACCAAGCCCTCCCAGATCCTCGATCTCGTCTTCCGCCTCAAGGCCAAAGACCTCTATCCCATGGTCAAAGTCATGGAAGACCCCGCCTCGCTCCAGGCCTTCAAGCGAGAAGTCCACCAGGGCTGGATCATGAACGGCTGCGCCACCGGACGCTGCCACGGCGGCGAAGAAGCCGGCCGCCTCATGCTCAAGCGGTCGCGTCCAACCGACGCCGCCACCTACTACACCAACTTCCTCATTCTCGATCGGTTCCGCCTCGCCGACGGCAAACCCCTCATCAACTACGAGGAACCGGAAAAGTCACCCCTCCTCCAGTTCGCCATGCCCCGCAATCTGACGACTCGCCCCCATCCTCTCGTTCGAAATCAGGCCGGGGTCGATCAATGGAAACCCTCGATCCGCTCGGTCGACGATCGGCGCTACCGCGCCACGCTTGATTGGATCCGTTCGATGTACCGCCCGCGTCCCGACTACGGCATCACCTACGACCCCCCGCTCCCCAAGGGCTCCCTCCAACTCGCCCCGGCTCCCAACGGCGAACGTTGAGTCTTCCCGGCACGCGCGCCCGCCGCTTCTCCCTGATAAACTCTCCCCCTTCCCCCGTCCCGCATCCGCTCGTCGTTCTTTCTCTCCGCCGGAGGCTTGCATGCAGGTTCGCCAGTCGATTCATGTCCGCCGCACCGCCATCACGACGGCGCTCCTCCTCGCGGC
This sequence comes from Phycisphaerales bacterium, assembly GCA_016793015.1. GTDB lineage: Bacteria > Planctomycetota > Phycisphaerae > Phycisphaerales > UBA1924 > JAFEBO01. The sequence continues at coordinate 8,374 of JAEUJD010000212.1, read as the reverse complement.
AGGCGTCGCGCCCATCTCCTGCGAGCGGGCCGATCCGCATCAGCACGCCCTGGCAACCGGATCCGCCAAACTCCAGGCCAATTCCGGCGGCGCCTACGCCGCCCCCTACGAATCCGTCCAGAAAAAGAACTATCAGGAAACCATCGAGGCCGCCAAACCCGTCGCCAGCCTCGAAGAAAAATCCGCTCAGTCCGCCGCGGCATCCTCCCTCGTCGGCACCGCCCAGCTCGGCAAAGCCCAATCACTTCTCGACGAAGCCGCGCTGCTCGAGCAAGCCGCCGTGAACCGCGCCGCCCTCCTCCGCGTTTCGCTCGACAACTGGGTCGCCTACAGCATCTCCGCCGACACCGCGCAGGGTTTCGATCCGACCGAGATCCTCGCCCGCATCGATGCCGACCGCGTCGAGCGCGATCGCGAAGTCCAGACGCTCAAGTCCAAACTGCAAGAGATCGAGCGCCGCCTCTCCGACCTCCGCTCCCAGGCCAAGGCCAAGTTCGAAGAAGCCGACAAGTACTCGCTCGAGTTCGCAAAGGCCCGCGAATCGCTCGCCTCTCTTTCCGCAAGCGAGGCCGAAACCCGCCTGACCGCCGCGCGCGAAGAACGCCGCAAGGGCGACGCCATCCGCGTCGATGCTTCACGCCTCCAGGCGCTCGCCGATGTCACGCAGCCCGAAGCCGAGGAACTCAAAGTCCTCATCGCCGCCACGCAGAACCGCATCGCCAGCCTCGATCGCGAAAAGCTCGAGATCAGCGAACGCGCGCAGCAGGGCCGCGCCGCCTCCGCCCAATCCCGCACCGCCGCTGCCGAAACCGCCAAGCAGATCGAGACCGCGCTCACCGAGCTCGCTTCCGCCCGCAGCGCGGGCGTCATCGCCAAATACGACGAAGCCATCGCCGCCATCCGCAGCGCCGCAGTCTCCGCCAAGGCCGCCGCCTCCGATCCCTCTATCGGGGGCAAAATCCTCGTCGGCCGCACCAACCTCGCCCTCGCCGGTGCGCTCGCTGCCAAGGCTTCCAGCCTCAAGTCCTACGCCTCGTTCCTGCACCAATTCGCCGCCGCAACGCCCGCGCTCCCCTTCGCGTCTTCCCTCGAAGCTCCGCAAAAAGACGCCGCAGACCAGATCCGCGTCGCCACCGAAGACGCCAAGGCCGCGTTCGAAGCCGCTCAGTCCGCATTCTCGTCCGTTCAGCTCCGAGGCCAGGGCGCCGCCGCCATCAAAGACCGCATGACCCAGCTCGCCGAAGTCATCGGCTCGCTCGCGGGCCAATCGGCGCACGCCCCTGAGGCGCCCCAAACTCCCACTTCCGATCCCGCGCCACCAGCCGCCGCCTCCGATACCCCGGCCCCCGATGCTTCCACGCCCGTCGCCTCGACATCGCCCGATGCCAGCGCCGCATGGGGCGTCATCTTCGTCGCGATGGAAGCAGGCAACTTCGACACGCTCAAGCCCCTCACCCGCTTCAGCGATCCCGGCCACGAAGCCGTGCTCTCATCCCTGATGGTCGTCGCCCGCGCAACCGACGAAATCGATCAGGCATGCAAAGAAAAATTCGGCAAGTCCATGTCCGACGCCGTCCACGCTCAGCAGGGCGTCGCCAACCCCTCCGCCTCCGATTTCAAAATCGAAGTCGCCGGCACCGAAGCCACCGTCACCCACGCTTCCCAGCCCGCGCCCATCAAGCTCGTGCTCGTCGATAGCCAGTGGCTGCTCGATTCCGGCAGCATCGCCAACGGTCCCGCCGCGATGGCCGCAGGAATGTCCGGCCCGATCTCTGCTGCCGCGAAGTCCACAGCCGATGACGTCCGCGCCGGCAAGATCGCAACTGTCGAAGAAGTCTTCCCCGCATTCCAGAAGCGCATCATGGGGGGTGGGGGCGGCGGCTGAACCGCTCCCGTTCCCGGTTCCCGAACCTTCAATCCATTCCCATGACCGAGCACACCGAAGGCCCAGCCCTCCACGAAGTAAAGATGCACCTCCACCCGCCCGCCGATCCGGGCGTGGGCATCGTCGTCTCAAACGAAAAATGCACCGCCGGCCGCCGCGCCGCCGGTTTCGTCCGCCACGTCGCCATCGACGTCTCCAACACCAAGCTCGCCGGAAACTTCCGCGCGGGCCAGTCCTTCGGCGTTCTCCCTCCGGGCCAAGACGCCAAAGGCAAAAACCACGCCCTCCGCCTCTACTCCATCGCCTCACCCACCCGAGGCGAAGACGGCCAGGGCAAAGTCCTCGCCACCACCGTCAAGCGCCTCATCGACGAACACAACGAGACCCACTCTCTCTTCCTCGGCGTCGCCAGCAACTACCTCTGCGATCTCAAGCCCGGCGATCAGGTCCGCGTCACCGGCCCCAGCGGCAAGCGCTTCGTCCTCCCCGCTTCTCCCGCCGATCACGATTACATCTTCTTCGCCACCGGCACCGGCATCGCTCCCTTCCGGGGAATGCTGCAAGACCTGCTCGACAACCCCGCTTCGCGCCACGTTCGCATCGCCCTCATCATGGGCTCTCCCTACGCCAGCGATCTCCTCTACGACCAGCACCTCCGCGAACTCGCCGCCCGCCATCCCAACTTCTCCTACATCACCGCCATCAGCCGCGAAAAAGCCGAAGATGCCCCCCGCCCCCTCTACGTTCAGGATCGCCTCGCCACCCATCGCGAGCCGCTCGAAGCCATGCTCAAGTCCGATCGCACCCTCATCTACGTCTGCGGCATCGCCGGCATGGAGCTCGGCATCTTCCAGGGCCTCACCCGCATGCTCCCGCCTTCCGACCTCGATGGCTACCTCCGCGTCGACCCAGAGGTCCTGACCTCGATCGATTCGTGGGATCGCCGCATGATCCACAAACAGATCAAGCCCACCCGCCGCTTTTTCCTCGAGGTCTACTAGCCCGCTTCCAACGCCCGCCCCGGTTTCAAGGCTGGTACGCTGCCCCTTCATCCTCACAGGCCCGGAAACAATCCCGGTGCCTGCGAACAATCGCCTCTCCCATTCCGGGACTCGACAGGAGCCCGCTTCCGTGACGACCCATTCAACGCTCTCCACCTTCCCGGCCGCTTCCTTCCTCCGCTCGGGGCTTCTCGCAATCGCGCTCGCCTGCTCGGTCTTCGCAGCGCCGGCCGCCCGCGCTCAAGAGATCGCCTCCGACGTCGTCTCCAGTCCCTCCCCGCTTTCTCCCGCTCAGAAAGAAGCCGTCACCGCTTTCGCCTCGCCCCTTCTCGAAGCGCTCAAGAGCGACGATGCCAACAAAATCCGCGATGCCCGCCAGGCCCTGGTCCGGCCCCTGCAAAGAGCCGGAGTCGTCGTCGGCGTCCCCTTCCGCCAGGCCTACTCCCAGGTCCTCGGCCAGCCCCTCGCAGCGCTCGCCGAAGACAAGCGCCCCCTGAACGCAATCAACGCCATGCGCGTCGGCGCCGAACTCGCCACCGCCGAAGGCCTCGACATCATCGAAAAGGGCTTCAAGTCCCCCCTCATTCCCGTCCGCGTCGCCGCCGCCGGTGCCGCCAGCCGGGCTTTCGTCGTCGCCAACGGCGCTTCCTCCACAGTCGTCCCCAAACGCCTCCTCGACGCCACCAACCAGCTCGGCAAGTTGCTTGAAGATCCCGATCCCGCCGTCGTTGACGCCGCCGCCCGCGCACTCGTCAAGGCAATCGAAACCGCCCGCCAGACCGAAGTCCGAAGCGGCGCAGTCATCGCCCTCGCCCGCGGCATCTCCGCCCGCGCCGCCAAGATCAACAAAGAACTCCCCGATTCCCAACTCCTCGATGCCTTCCGCCGCACCGCTCTCGCGCTCCGCGAAGACCTGACCAAAGTGCAGGGCGATCGCCCCTCTCTCTCGTCCGAGGCGCTCCGCAGCATCCAGGAAGTCGGAGGCGACCTGATCGCCATGACCGTCCGCCTCATCTCGAGCAACGCGCTCCCCCCCACCCGCCAGGCCGACACCGCCGACGAACGCAAACAAAAGCTCGCTCTCCGCGACGCTCCCTCACAGATCGTCGGCGCCAGCGAACAAATCCTCTCCCTCATCGCCGACAAGACCGAACCGATCCGCACCAACTTCGCCGAGACCGTCCGCAAAGGCACGGTCGAAGCCGACGCCCAGTTCATCATCGAGGCCAAAGAACTGCTCGGCCCCGGCAAGCGCATGACCCGCGCCCCGTTCAACCTCCCGAACGACCGCTTCAACCTCGTCGCAAAGTAAAGCGAAGTGGCACCGCCCTTCCGGGCGGTGTCTTGTGCTACCGCATTTTCGCTTTCCGAACTTGGTGCTCGCACCAAAGCCAAAGCGACAGGGCCAAGCCGCTTCCACACGCGGCTCGCCCTCACACGCCCTCATAAACTCGCTGCGTGTTCCGCCTCCTCATCCCCATCGCGCTCCTCGCCGCCGCCATCCTCGCGATCGTCGGCGCCGACCGCCCCACGCCCCGCGCCGATTTCACCTTCCTCAATCGCAGCGATGTCACCACGCTCGATTTCCAGCAGATGTCCTGGCAGCAGGACAACCGCGTCGCCCGAATCATCGCCGAAGGTCTCGTCTCCAACGACATTTTTTCCCACGACTTCTCCGTCCTGCCCGCCGCCGCCGAACGCTGGGAAATCTCTCCCGACCTCCGCACCTACACCTTCCACCTCCGCGACACCGGGTGGAGCAACGGCACCCCGGTCAGGGCCTCCGATTTTCTCTACGCCTGGATGCGTGCGCTCCTCCCCGACGTCGGCGCCGATTACATCAACTTCGTCCAGCACATCAAGGGCGGCCGCGCATTCTCCGACTGGCGAACCGCGGCAGTCGCCGACTTCTCCCGCCAGCACGCCGCCTCGCCAGATCCCGCCGCCGCCCAGGAACTCTGGCTTCAGACCAAGAATAAATTCAACCAGCTCGTTTCCGCACGCGCCGTAAACGACCGCACCATCGTCATCGAACTCGAACGCCCCACACCCTACTTCCTCGACATCGTCGGCTTCGTCACCTTCTTCCCCCTCTGCGAATCCGTCGTCCGCCGCTACGAAAGCCTCGATCCCGCCAGCGGCAGAATCAAATGGAATCCGGATTGGACCAAGCCCCCCAACTTCATCACCAACGGTCCGTTCTTCGTCGAGTCCTGGAGGTTCAAACGCGATCTCCGCCTCCGCCGCAACCCCTACTACTGGAATCAAGCCGCCATCGGCATCGACACCATCTCCATACCCACCGTCGAAGACCCCGTCTCCGCAGTCATGGCATTCGAGACCGGCGCCGTCGACTGGGTCAGCGATGTCCTCGCCCCGTTCCGCACCGAAATGGTCGCTCAGAAAGCCGCCTTCTACAAGGAACACCGCGCCGAATACGAATCGCTCAAGGCCCAGGGCCTCGACCCTGTCGAAATCGATCGACGCCTCCCGCCCGACCCACGCAAGAACATCCACGTCTTCCCCGCCTTCGGCACCTACTTCTGGAACTTCAACTGCTCCCGCACGCTGCCCGACGGCCGCATCAACCCGCTCGCCGATCCACGCGTCCGCCGCGCACTCACGCTCGCGACCGACAAGCACGCCATCGCCGACGGAATCCGCCGCGTCGGCGAAAACATCGCGCCCGCGCTCATCCCGCCCGGCTCGATCGGCCAATACCAATCGCCCAAGGGACTCGGCTTCAATCCCGACGAGGCCCGCCGCCTCCTCGCCGAAGCCGGCTACCCCGGGGGCAAAGGTTTCATCACGCTCGATCTCCTCATCACCAAAGACGGCGGCCACGAACTCATCGCGCAAACGCTCGCCAAAGACTGGCAACGCATCCTCGGCATCAACACCACCATCTCAGTCCAGGAAGTCAAAGTCTTCCGCGAACGCCTCAAGAACAAGAACTACATGATCTCCCGCGCCAGTTGGTTCGGTGATTACGGCGACCCAACCACCTTCCTCGAAATCAACCGCACCGGCGACGGCAACAACGACCGCGCCTACTCCAATCCCGAGTTCGATGCGCTCCTCGACAAGGCCGCGCTCGAATCAGACCCCACCGCGCGATTCCGAATCCTCGAAGACGCCGAGCGCCTCCTCGTCGAACAAGACCTCCCGCTTCTTCCCATCTTCTACTACGTCAACATGTACCTCTTCGACGCCAGCAAACTCACCGGCATCAGCTCCCACCCGAGGGGCATCCAACTCCTCTACCGCGCCGACCTCTTCAACGACGGCAAAGGCACCGACAAACCGCTCTCCCTCCCGCCACGCAAACCCGGCGAGCCCGAGTCGTGAAGGCAAGACATTCACCACAGAGACACAGAGGCACAGAGAGGAGAAAAGCTGCCAAAGAGTTATTGGCGGATCCGTCACGCACATCTCCCGCTTTGCTTTCTCCTCGCCTTCACCCACTCTCCTTCTTCTCTGTGCCTCTGTGTCTCTGTGGTAAATGTATTTCCGGAGAGGAAGGTGGACGCCCATGCTCGGCCTGATCCTCCGCCGCCTCATCCAGCTCCCCATCATCCTCGCGGTGATCTACACCCTCACGCTCACGCTTGCCTGGCGCATCCCCGGCAACCCGCTCGAAAACCCCGAAGGCCGTCGCCCCGCGCCCGAAGTCGTCGCCGCCATGAAGGCCCAGTACCGCCTCGATAGTTTCTGGTCCTTCTACTGGTCCTATCTCGACAACGCCTCCGGCATCAAGTTCCTCCGCGACACGCTCAGCGGCCGCGCCGCAGAACAAGCCCGCGCCGCCGAAGCCGCCGGCCTCGCGCCACCCGCTCGCCTCGTCTTCGATCTCGGCCCCTCGCTCCAATACCGCGATCAGCGCGTCAACGACATCATCGCGAGCGCTCTCCCCGTCTCCATGGCCCTCGGCGCCACGGCCATCCTCATCGCGCTCGTCCTCGGCGTCGTCGCCGGAGTCGCAGGTGCGGTCAAACCCAATTCCTTCGCCGACTTTCTCACACTCGCCATCGCGCTCATCGGTATCAGCCTCCCCACCTTCGTCATCGGCGCTGCGCTCCTGCTCGTCTTCCCCGTGCTGCTCGGCTGGGGACGCATCCCCAGTTGGGGCCGCCCCGTCGATCTCCTCCTCCCCGCCTTCACGCTCAGCCTCCCCTTCGCCGCCTACATCGCCCGCCTCACGCGCCTGGGCATGATCGAACAACTCCAATCCGACTACATCCGCACCGCCCGCGCCAAGGGTCTCTCCGAAACCTCTGTCCTCTTCAAACACGCCCTCAAAAACGCCTTTCTTCCCGTCCTCTCCTACCTCGGCCCAGCCGCGGCATACGCCATGACCGGCTCCTTCGTCGTCGAACGCGTCTTCGTCATCCCCGGCATGGGCCAGCACTTCGTCAACGCCGTCCAGAACAAAGACCTCTTCCTCATCATCGGAGTCGTCCTCATCTACGCCTCCATGCTCATCATCTTCAACTTGATCGTCGATGTCCTCTACCGCTGGGCCGATCCCAGAATCGAGTAATCTCCCCACAACACCTCCTCAACTCCCCACCTCCCCACCTGCCTACCTCTTCTCCTCTGCTTCATGGAACGCCCCAGCGACCCCCAACCCCACCTCCACATCTCCGGCGCCGCCGACAGTGGCCCCGCGCCCATCAGGTTCCCAGCGCCCGTTTCCACTCCACGCGACGACGACCCGCGCGCCGATGCACTTCTCGTCGGCCTCGCATCCCGAGGCGATGAAGAAGCCTTCCTCGCGCTCTACAAGCGCCACCGCTCCTTCGTCATCAGCGTCGCCCGCCGATACACCCGCGACGAATCCGAAGCGCTCGATGTCCTGCAGGACACCTTCGCTTACCTCGTCAAAAAACTTCCTTCCCTCCGCCTCACCTCCAAACTCTCTACCTTCCTCTACCCCGCCGTCCGCAACATCGCGCTCACCATCCGCCGCAAAGACCGCATGGTCGCGCTCTCACCCACGCACGATGCCCCGGGCAGGCCCGCACCCGCCAGCCCCGAAACCGGGCCACGCCCGATCGAAAAAGTCGTCGCCGACCTCCCCGAAGGCCAACGCGAAGTCCTCATCCTCCGCTTCGTCAACGACCTTTCCCTCCGCGAGATCGCCGCAGTCCTCTCCATCCCCATCGGCACGGTCAAAAGCCGCCTCCATCAGGCCATCGCCACCCTCCGCCAAGACCCGAAAACCAGCCAGCTTTTCGACGGCGACCCCTCGTTTTCCCCCGATGCGGCCGGTTCCCCCGACCACGCCTCCCAATGAACCTCCCCCCTCCCCGGCGCGCTCCAGCATCGGACCACAGATTTCGCCTTCCGTTTCCATGACAAACCCGCCCACCCAACCCCCGACCCCCACTCCGGCCTCGCTCGAGGCAGAGGCCTTGGCGGGCAACCAGTTGCCCGACCCGGGCCTCGCGCCGCGCGCGCTCGCAGAGCTTCGCGCCGCCTTCGGTCC
>JAEUJD010000201.1 GCA_016793015.1 Phycisphaerales bacterium | reverse complement strand
GCCCAGCCCGGCCCGCCCCCGTCGTTCACGCCCCCGGACGCACCCGCTCCCCCATCGCCCCCCGGAAGCCCCCCCGCAACTCCAACTCCTCGCAATCCCGCGGCACCCGGCGTCGATCCTGAATTCGACCCGCCCGCCGTGCCGCCGTTTCCAGACGCCACGATGTTGCCGTGTATCGCCATGTCAAACTGCGAGAGCAGCGCGGCCATGCGCGATCCCGTCACCACGATCGTCGATCCGGGCGATGCCGTCAGCGAACTGAAACAGAACACCGCGGTCCCGCGACCGCCGCTTGCCATCGACAGTTTCCCGTTCAGAGGCGAACTCAGCGTGCCCCCCGAAAGTTGCATCGTGTCGGTGTTCAGCGTGTACGCGCCCGGGCCCAGCGTCACGATCCCCAGCGAAGGAAACTCGAACGGATTCAGCGGATCGGCGCTCGCCGACGCCGCGAAACACGCAGCCGCCAAGCCCGCGGCAACAGCCCGGCACAGAGTTCTCGACATGTCTTTCTGCCTCCACAATTGAACGGATCGGTGCGCAATCCGCACCCTCAGAATACCCCAACACAGCAAAATCCGGAACCCCCGTTTGAGTGCATTCCGCACGCCAACAGCCCCTCAGAACCCCGCACGGAGCCTCGCTCGCCCGCCTTTTTCCCTTTACCTCCCCTTGCCCGCGCCGAGCCCCCATTCCCCACCGCGCGATCCATGCCCGACCCCACCCCGCCCACCATCGCGCCCCCCGCGGCAGCCGCCTTCAACAACCGCCCCCCCGCAATCCCCATCCCCTCACCCCGTCACACACCCACAAACTTGTGGAAACTACCGCACATTTTCCACAACTCTGTGGATGCGTTTTCCGTTAGCGTGGCCGTGCGCGCCCATCGTCCCACACCCTTCGGGAGCCACCCCATGCCCCGCACACCGAGCAACGAAGAACCACAAGATCCCCTCCGGTCCATCGATCTCGAAACCGCGCGGCCAAGCCGCGACTTTCATGCGCTCGTTCCCTTCGACTTCGCCTGGCGTCACCGTTTCTGTGCGGTATCGATCGACGACACGCACGACCTCATCGTCGCCACCGACGACACGCCCCCGAGCGTCATCGCCAAAGTCACCGAAGCCATGCCCCGCCCCTGCCAGCTCGCGCTGGCAACCGATGAACAAATCTGCCGCCTCATCGCTCGCACGTACGAACAGTCGCGCTCCACCTGATCACACCCCCGCCCTCCCCGCACCCCCACGTTCTCTCTTCTTCTCTCCGCCCCTTCCTCTCCGCTTCTTTGTGCCCCTTTGTGACCCGTTTTTCCCCTTTGTGTCTTTGTGGTAATTTCCCGCGCCTTCCTTCGTGCCCTTCGCGTCTTCGTGGGAACCCCTCTTCCCCCAAAAACAAAGAAGGCGGCCCCACGGCCGCCCTCCTCATCACTTTCTTCTCTTTCTCACGGACACACCAGTTCGTTGTACGCCGCAAGGAACACGACGAAGTCGAGGTCATCCACCACGCGATCGTAATTGATATCCGCCGGGCAGCCCTGCACCATCGAACCGTCGGCGCAATCGAGCGTGTTGTACCCGCTCAGGAACAGCGGAAAGTCTCCATCATCCACCACGCCGTCGTTGTTCAGGTCCGCCGGGCAGAAACTCCTGGGCACAAACGCGAACCGGATCGCCAGCGCCCCCTTGTTGACCGAATTCGAGACCGTCGCGTCCACCCCGATTCCATTCGCCCAGCGCCCCGCGGCAACGGTCGATGGTCCATTGAACGCGTCCGCGTAGAAAAACGTGCCGCCCGCGCCGGAGTCGTTCCGGATCGTCACGTTCAGCGGCCCGCCCTTGTACACATACGGCTCCGTGAACTGGATGAACCAGCGGTATTCGCTCGGTCGCGTCGGCGACGACAGGAACGGGAACGCCTTCGCCGGAATCGTCATCGGCCCCGATCGAACCAGGATCGCATCCGATCCGACGTTCAGGGCAAACGTATCCGACATCGACTGGGGCGCAACAGGCGATTTGCTCAGCGTCACATCAAACCGCACCACGTCGGTGTTCGCGTTCGGCCAATCGGAATACCCGCCGAAATTCACCGTCCGCAGCGACATCCCCGTGATCAGGCTCCCGATCCGAAGCCCACGCAGTTCCGCCTCGCTGTACACGCTCTGCAGCACGTTCCCCGTCGACTGATGAAACACCGAGTACCCGATCGTGCCCGCCGTGTTGTCGAGCGCCGCCGGCGCGACCACCGACGGGTTGTACTCAAACCGCACGATCGGCCCGCCGCTCGCAAGCGACCCGCTCGCCGAGATCTTCGTCGTCGCGGAGATCGTGCGCGTCAGCGCGGTATTCGTGCTGCCGTCGATCGAGATCGCTTCGGACCCGCTGCCCGAGTGCCGGATCGTGATGCACAGATCGCCCCCCTGGTAGACAAACGCCCGCTCAAACTGGATCGTCTGCCCAAAGGGGTTCACCACCGCACCGCCGGGCAGGCCGTCGGGCGTGACAAAGAGCCCGCCGGTCCGCACCTGCACCACATCGGGCCCGTCGTTCTCCGCAAACGTCACGCTCGCGGTCTGAGGCCGACGCGCCGCGCTGCTCGCAAAGATCTGGTAGTCCGCAAACGCGCAGCTCACCGTCGGACGGTTCGCGTTGCCGAATCCCCGGAACGTGAGGCCCGTGATCTGGCATCCCACCGGAAGATACGTCAACTCCGACCCGCTGATGATGAACTGCGATGTCCGCTCCGTATTCGACAACGGCGTCCCCAGCGTCGCGTTCCCGCGCACCGTCGTGTTCGTGTTCGGAGCCACCGTCCCCGAATCCACGCTCCAGAGCTGCGCCGTGTACGACAACGCCGCCGTTGTCGTCGCGAGCAGCGAAGACGACGTGTCGCCCGCACGCGCCTTCACACGCGTCCCGTACGTCGGATCGGTGCTCAATGTGCCCGCAACCACCGCCCCCAAGCCCGTCACGCCGTCGTGCCGCACCACCGTCAGCAGCGGGCCGCCCGTGTAGGTGTACGGATTCGTAAACGGAAACTCGAGCGTCCACGGCGCGGGCCTGGGCGAAGCCCCCAGCCCCGCGAACGAGCCGCCCGCGATCGCCAGCGGACCGCTCCGCACAAGCGTCGCATCCGGCCCCGTGTTCGTCGCGATCGTGTCGCTCATCGTCGCCGGCGTGTTCAACGCACGCGACAACTGGATGTCGTACTTCGAGAACGACTGGTTGCCCGCGGGCCACGCCGAACTCGCGTTGCGATAGTGCAGCCCCACAAAGCGAGAGCCCAGCCCCAGCCGGCGCATCTCCCCCGCGTCCGCGATCAACTGGATCGTCCTCGCGCTCGCATCCAGCGGATAACTGTTCGCCGAAGCGCCCCGGATGTTCGCAAGATCATCCTGGATCAGCAGCCGCGTGATCCCCGTCTGAAACTGCGCGATCTGCGTGATGTACGTCAGCCGCACAATCAGACCGTCGCCCGGGTTCGTCGACGGTGCCGACGTGCTCGTCGAAGATCCCGAACTCATGAACGACATCCCCGGCGTCACGAACGCGTCGGCCGACGGGCCGCTTGCAAGCGTGCCGTTCTCCGTGCGAAACTCCATCACCAGCGGACCGCCCGAGTACACATATGGATTCGTGAACGCGATCACCGGTCCCCACGCTTCCGGATTCGTCCCCGTCGCCGCGCCGCCCGGATACGCCCCCGCAACCACATTCAGCGGCCCCGAACGCGCCAGCACCGAATTCACCATGTTCGCTGCGTACGTCGTCGACATCGTGTCCGGCGTCCGCGACGAACCCGCAAGCGTCACATCAAACTTCGGGATCACCATCCCGCTCTGCGGAAACGCCTGCGTCGCCGTGTTGCGCAGCCGCAACTGAATCCCCGTGATCACGCTCCCCCGCGGCAGATTCGCCATCAGCGCCTCGCCATACATCACCTGATACGTGCCCGAAGCAAAATTCCCCAGCGGAATCGTGTTGCTGCTCGTCCCCGCCGTCGACGTCGCAACCGACGGGATCACCGTGTTCTGCGCCGTCGCGCTGCCAACGCCCGCAAAGCCCGCGCCGCACACCATCACCGCCGCACGCAACCAATCCCGCCGAAAACGCTTCAACATCTTGTGCTCCCTCAATCCCCCAACACCCACAACCCCCCAAACAACCCGCTCTTCATCAGTTTCCAGTCTACCCAGACACCCGGAAAGCTCAATCCAAAAAAACGAGTCCCATTCCGGCTCCCGCTTACCGGTTTCGCCGCTGCGGAGTCCAGATCATCCACCACCCGAACGAAGTTGAAGTCCGCCGGTTTGTTGCGCGTCCTCTACGGCAATCTTCTTGCGAGTTCCCCAAAGGCCGCCGGCCGATCTCCCCCGTGCGCGGAACCTCCTGCTCCAGAAAAAAGGGAGACAACCAACGTTGCCTCCCTCGCTTCATTTGGCTCTTTGGAACTTTGGCCCTTTGGCCAACGGCTCACGGACACAGCAACGTGTTGTACGCGCCCAGGAACAGCGTGAAGTCCACATCATCCACCACCCGGTCGTAGTTGAAGTCCGCCGGACATCCCGCCGCCATCCCCGCATCGGTGCAATCCAGCGTGTTGTACGCGCTCAGGAAAATCGGGAAGTCGTCGTCGCTCACGACCCCGTCGTTGTTCAAGTCCCACGGACAGAACGCCCGCGCCGTGAACGCCAGCCGCACGCCGATCGGCCCGTAGAGAAAACCCGTCAGTTCATTCGCGCTGCTGTAGGAATACACCGATGCGCCGCGCTCGAGCGGGCTGCCGCCATCGCCATCAAAGGTGTTCGCTCCCGATGAAAACAACCCTTCCGATCGCATCGTCACGCACAGGTCGCCCCCGGTGTAGACATACGCCCGGTCAAACTGCACGTACCACGCGTTCTCGCCCGGAATCGACACCGATCCCGAGTACGGAAACGCGTTCTTCGGCACCGACAGCGACCCCTTCCGCACCGTCACAACGCCCGGACCGTTGTTGTTCGCAAAGGTCGTGCTCGCGTTGAGGGGGGCATTCGCCGCCGGCGCGATCGTCACATCAAATCGGGGGAGAACCCTGTCCGTATCCGGGAACGTGGTCGGATTCCCCGTCGAACTGTGGCGCAAGCTCAGCCCGGTGATCGCCGAGCCCACATCGACCGCTCGCAATTGATCCGCCGGGATGATCACCTGAACAGTTGCCGAGGCCACGCTCGGCATCGACCATCCGCCGTCGCCCTCTTGCGTTGCCAGGTTGTTCGGCGTCATCACCGACGGAATGTAACCCAGCTTCACCGCGATCCCGTCGAACCCGGCACCAAGCGCGACGCCCGATCCCGATCCGAACACGCTCGAGTACCGCGCGTTGTTGATCGCCGCCGAACCCGACAGCGCCTCCGGACCCGCGAACGCTCCGGTCAGCCCCGCGTGGCTGATCTTGATGCAAAGCGGTCCGCCCTTGTACACAAAGTTCTTCTGAAACTGCACAAGCTTTCCGTACTGACCGCTCGTCGCCGCAGGCAGCGAGCCCGCAGCGATCCCGATCGGCCCGTCCTGCACCCGCACGTTGTCCGCGCCCTGATTCACCGCAAACGTCCCGCTCATCGAAGCGGGCTGCGCTGTCGCCGAACTGAGATCGACCTCAAAGTCCGCCGCCGTCACCCCGATCGCCGGCGACGCGGCGCCGGCGTTCGTTCCGCCCGGTGAAACCCGCATCCACAGCGAGTCGATCACGCTCCCCACCGGGATGTACTTCAGTTCCGATGCCGACAAAACGATCTGCATCACCTGCGGAAAGAAATTGATCCCCGTGCTGCTCGGCGCCGGCCCCGCAACCGTGCTCAATGGCGAACTCGTCCCCGCGTCCACGCTGAATCGCGTCGTCGCATACCCGGACAAAGACGCCGTCGTGGCCGAACCCGCGCCGCCCCCCTGGAACGCACGCAAATCCGATCCGTATCCGCCGCCGCCGGGTTGCAGCGCATCCAGGAAGCCGACGGCGCTCCCCACCTCGCCGCTGTGGCGCGTCACCGTCAGCAGCGGCCCGCCCCGATAGTGATAGATATTCGCAAACCCCACCTCGGGCCCGAACGGCGCAGTCGCCTCCGAATCCTTCAGCCCAAACGCTCCCAGGGCAAAGCCCAGCGCGCCCGAACGCACCATCACCGCATCCGCGCCCACATTCGTGGCGACCGTCGTCGACATCGCGCCGACGCTGTTCACCGACCTCGATAGCTGCACGTCGTACTGCGTGAAGTTCACCGCCGCGAGCGGCCACGCCCCCGACGACCCGTCCCACATCCTCCACGACATCCCCACAAAGTCCGATCCCGGTCCGATCGTGTCGAACTGATTCGGCGCCGCCAACGACTGCTGCGTGTACCCGCTGTTCCAGATCAGCACGCCCTCGCCCCCCGGCGCCGACTGCCCCGAAAAGTTCTCCCCGACAATCACCTTCGTCACGCCCCGTGCCAAATCCTCCGACGGCGGCACAAACGTCAGTTGCACAATCAGGCCCCCAACCACAATCCCCGTCGCGGCCGTGGGCGATACCGTCGAGCCGATCGCCGAGGTCGCCGCGCCGGCGTTCTCGCAGTCCGCAAATTGCGCCGGAACAACGGCGCTCGTGCTCCGAAATTCGAGCGCAAGCACACCGCCCTTGTACACATACGGCGTTGCGAACACGATCTGCGGCCCCCAGCCCTCCGGCGTCGATCCCGTTGCCGCCCCGCCCGGATACGCGTTCGCCGCCAGCGCAAACGCGCCGTCTCTCACCAGCACCGCATTCAGCAGGTTGTCCGCGTACGTCGTGCTGATCGTCCCCGGCGTGCGCGCCGACTGTGCCAGCCAGATCTCATAGTCCGGCAGGTTCGCCAGCGCGGTCGGCCAAGGCGCTGTCTCGCCGTTGCGCTGACGCATCCGAAGCCCCGTGATCAAGCTCCCCGCCGGTATCTCCGCGAGCTGATCCGCCGCGTACAGCGTCAAGAGCCGCCCGCCCGGGCTCGACCCCAGCGGAATCAGGTTGTTTCCGTTCCCCGCGACCAGCTCACGCCCCGGAGGCACAACCCGCACGCTCTGTCCCCACGCGCTCCCGGCCAGACTCAATGCCGCCAACGCCGCAACACACACGCAGCGCATGCCGCGCTCCACGCTCGTCTTCTCTGATTGCATCTTCGCGCTCCTCGCAGCCGCTCACGCGGCAGACCTTTCCAGTCTACCCGTGCCCCGCCCGGCCACAAGGACAATCTTGACACCACCAAACCCCACTCACACCTTCTTGATCACGCTCACCGCCGCATACAGCCCCCCCACCATCTCCCTCGCCACAACCTTCGCCGAAAACGCCGGATTCAAAGGCTGCAACCGAATCCGCTCCTCCCCAGTCTTCTCCCCGTTCGGCCCCCCCGCCTCAAAGAACACCCGCTTAAAGGTCGTCTCCCCATCCGGCTCCAGCCGGACAAAGCAATCCATCCCCCCCGTCACAACCCGCGCCGGGCGGTACCCCACAGGGGCCCCCTCCCCCGACGA
>JAEUJD010000175.1 GCA_016793015.1 Phycisphaerales bacterium | reverse complement strand
GCCCAGCGAGAACACGTCGGATCGCGTATCGATTGAGCGCCGATCCGCTCCCAGCTGCTCGGGGCTGAGATAACGCAGTGTTCCAAGAACCGATCCCGCCGCCGTCATCGTTTCGCCGGACGTACCCCGGTTCGAGCCGTGCGCCAATCCGAAATCGATGAGCCGCGGCCGACCGAGATTGTCAACCACGATGTTCTTGGGTGCGATATCCCGATGCAGCACACCACGCTGATGGGCATGCTCCAAGGCTTCGGCAACTTGCTGGAGGATGCGGACCCGTTCGGTTCGCGAAACCTCTTGATCCTCGACGTACCGGTGGAGAGGCATGCCCTCAACATATTCCATGGCGATGAACGGGCTGCGTTCACCATCATCGCACGTGCCCGATTCATACACCCGGGCGATGCCGGGATGATCGAGTCGCGCAAGCGCTTCGGCCTCGAAGACAAGTCGGCGCGCATCGGTGCCGGAAAACCCGACTCGCAACACCTTGACGGCCACCATCCGCTTCGGCGATTCCTGCTCGGCCAGATAGACGCGCCCGAATCCGCCCCGTCCGATCTCTTTCAGAATCCTGTACCGGCCGATCCGCTCCGGCAGCGTCACATCGCCCAGCGGCCGGGCCAGCGACGCCGCGGCATGGTCCAGCGACATCCCGAGAAACTCGCCAGTCGGTGAATCATGGAGCAGGAGATCGCGCACGGCGGATCGCACTTCCTCCGAAAGTGAGTCATCGGAATCAAGGAGTGCATCGCGCTCATTCGACGGCACCTCGCGCACGCGATCAAAAACCTCGAACGCTTGACGCATCACCATCGCGTTCATTGATCCGTCTCCGACGGTGTGTCGGAAAGGTCCTTCGCCAAAAACGCTTTCGCCCGATTCCACCTTGATCGCACGCGACTGAAAGGAATGCTCATCGCCTCCGCGATCTGCTCGAACTCCATTCCGCCCCACAGCCTCAACTCGGCCACCCGTGCCGACTCCTCGCACACCTCACCGAGCGCCCGCATCGCGTCATCGATCTCCACCACGCTGATGGATGATTTCGCGTCTCCGAACCCCTGCGTGTGCAGCGAAACCTGCACCGCGCCGCCCCCGCGCTTGTCCGCCGTCGCGGCCCGGGCGATGTCAACCACGGTGCGCCGCATGATGGTCGTCAGCACCGCCAGCAACCTCGCCTCGTCCGTGCTTCCTTTCGGATCTGACGAACCGCCGAGTTCGAGCAGCCGCACGAACGCCATGTTGACCAGCGAACTCGCCCGCACCCACCGCTGCGCGCGATCACCCTTGAGCTCACGTCCGGCAATCTCCCGGGCCCGGGCATAGACCAGCGGCATCAACTGGTCATCAAATCCAGCGCTTTCAATGCCTGCTTGCTTGTCGCTCTCTTCCCGTTCCATCCAAGCAGGTCCTCCCAGAGCGCGATGCATGGCCCCTCCCGCAAAGGCTGAAAGAAAATTTACCACGCCGCGCGCAGCGGCACAGACACATTCCGCCAATTGATATGTGGGGAATGCAGGCCCGACGCCCTGGGGGGGACGTCGGGCCGTCATCTTTTAGGTTTGGGGCGCTCCTTTGTGGCCCTGGCGCTGTCTATTTGCCGGTGGAAAAGCTGAACAGGACGCGGGCTTTGAGTTGGGGGCCGGGGCAGGGCTTGGTGTAGGGGTTTGCGTCGGGGTTGGGGCGATCGGGCGGCGGTGCACTTCTTGGGGTAAGGGGTGTGCCGCCGCACGCCCCAATCGGTGCGAGACGTCCACTTCGCCGATGGCGGACTTCTTCAGAATCTGGTTTAGGAATTTGGGAAGGTCAAACAGATGATCACAATGCCAAGCGGCTCCATGCTTTGGTCGGCCCGCTCGCGACTGAGAGTTTCTTCGCGAGTGCTCGTCGCTTTTCTGGCGGTCTTCGCCTGCGCTTTTGAACCCGCCCACGCTCAGCCGGCGACGCCGCCGCCGGTGGTTTTTGTGGCGACGGGGAGCAACTCGTGGGCCTCTGGCTTCAACGGCCAGGGCACGTATAGCTCGTGGCAGATTGACTCGATCGGAGCGCCCGGGTACGACTACAACACCGTCGACGGCGAACGTTCCGCTCGATCGCAAGCACAATTCAACGGCTCGACTATAACTGCGACGACTCGCGTGACCATCGCACGTTCCTCGTGTTGCTGCACGCTCATGGGTATCACGTCGAGCAACGCGTTTGAGGTGTGGGTGCAGGGAAGTCCGGGCCAGTTTCGCTACAACCTCCGGATCACGCAGCAAGGGAACTCTCTGGCGACCATCTCACCGGAGAATGAGATTCCCGCCAGCCCCATCCCTTCATTCAACACATCCTTCAATGGTGCGTCTCCGGCACCTGAGATGGTGAACACCGACATCCAAGACACGAACTCCTGGTCGCTCGGGCCAACGAGAGAATTCTCGCAGTATCCCGGCGTGATTTACACGCGAGTAAGGGTCGTCAAGTCTGACGGGTCGCTGTACATGACCCAGGGCTTTTGTGCCCTTGGATGCTGCCTTTATGGCGAGTACGCCTCGGTGGCCGCGGTGGATGTCACAACCACGATCGAGTGCGATGCCGTCTGCGAGTCGGACAGTTGGATGCCACGGCTGGAAGCCGGCGCGACCGGAACGGTCTATGCGGTCGAGCCGACAGGTGGCAGCGACTTCGTGATCGGGGGACAATTTGCGGCGGTCGGCGGACTCGAAACCAACCGTGTCGCGGTCTGGAATGGCAACGCGTGGACCGCGCTCGCTTCAGGCTTGAACGGCGAGGCCCTTGCGTCGACGGTGCTGCCGAACGGAGACATCGTGGTCGCCGGGAAATTCACCCTCGCCGGCGGCGTGAACGCCACTCGCATCGCCCGCTGGAACGGGGCGGCGTGGTCTGCTCTCGGTGCCGGGATGGACGGCACGGTTTGGGCTCTCGCAGTGATGCCAAATGGCGATCTGGTTGCGGGCGGCGATTTCGTCCAGGCCGGCGGAAAGACCGTGAATCGGATTGCCCGCTGGGATGGAACAAGCTGGTGGCCGCTTGGAACGGGATTGAACGGCAAAGTCTCGGCTTTGGCGGTGCTGCCCAGCGGCGACCTTGTCGCAGCGGGCAATTTCCTGACCGCGGGCGGAGCAAGCGCGAAGTACATCGCTCAATGGGACGGGGTGACTTGGACACCGCTCGGAACTGGAATGAACAACAGCGTCTTTGCGCTGGCGGTTCTTGCCAATGGCGACCTCATTGTCGGGGGTGCGTTCACCACCGCGGGGGGGCAGAGTGCCAAAGGGATCGCCCGTTGGGACGACACTTTTTGGACGTGGTCTGCGCTTGGATCTGGAATCGGCGGAGGTCCGGTGAACGCGCTTGCTGCGCTTCCCAATCGCGGCTTCGCCGCGGGTGGCGACTTCACAACAGCCGGTGGCGCGCCGGCCGCCAACATCGCACGCTGGGACGGCGCAGCGTGGTCTGCTTTGGGTGTCGGAGCGGGCAGAATTGTGACCGCGGTCGCGGCCCTACCGAACGGCGACATCGTGATTGGCGGAACATTTGACAATGCTGGCGGCTCGCCGACCGCACGGATCGCGCACTGGAACGGCACTTCGTGGGAGTCTGCTCCGAATTGGCAGATGAGCAGCTACATAAACGCGCTGGCCACGCTGCCCGGAGGCGGCGTTGTTGCCGTGGGGGCATTCACCTCCACGGGAGGTGTTCTTGCAAACGGCATCGCGAGGCGAACGGGAGAAACATGGATGGCCCTGGGGTCGGGGCTGACGATTTCGAACGGCCTCGGTTGGGTGAATGCCATTGAAAGGTGTCCCAACGGAAATCTCGTTGCGACCGGAAATTTCACAAATGCGGGCGGGGGATCCGCTTCTTACGTCGCGTGCTGGGACGGCACGTCTTGGTCCACGCTCGGTTCAGGGCTGAACAGTCAGGGACGGGCCTTCGCGGTGATGCCGAATGGCGACTTGATCGTTGGCGGTGACTTTTCCAGCGCTGGCGGCAAAACCGTCAATCGCATAGCCCGCTGGGATGGCACAAACTGGTGGCCGCTGGGAACGGGAATGAACGGGACGGTCTGGGCCCTGACCGTGTTGCCCAATGGTGACTTAATAGCAGGCGGCGACTTTGGTATTGCCGGGGGTACCCCCGCGGCGAAAATCGCACGTTGGAATGGCACACTTTGGTCACCCCTTGGTTCGGGCTGCAACAGCACTGTTCGTTCGCTGGCGGTGCTACCCGGCGGCGATCTGGCTATCGGCGGTAGCTTCACGACCGCAGGGGGCATCACCGTCAACGGGGTGGCCCGATGGAACGGTATTTCCTGGTTCGCGCTCGGGCCTGGAATGAACACCGGCACCACCGTGACTTCGCTTGGAATACTCGCAGACGGAACCCTGATCGCCGCCGGCTCTTTTACGACCGCGGGCGGATCGACCGTCAAGCGAATTGCCAGTTGGAACGGCGTGTCCTGGGGCCCTTACGGCTCGGGCGTTGATGATGGAGTTGTCTCCGCCCTGGCGGTGCTGCCCAAGGGAGATATCGCCGTCGGGGGAACTTTCACCATCGTTGAGGGCGCGTCTCAGCTACGGGTCGCACGCTGGCGAAACGGGTGCCCCTCGTGCCAAGGTGACTTCAACTCCGACAACCAAGTCGACGATTCCGACTTCATCATCTTCCTCTCCGCGTACAACATCCTCGACTGCGCCGACCCCGCCATGCCCGCGGGCTGCCCCGCCGATCTCAACGCCGACGGCTTCGTCGACGACTCCGACTTCACGCTCTTTGTCATCGCGTACAACGAGTTGGTGTGCCCTTGACCCGCGCCGCCCGTTCGGCCAGCCTCAGCACGAGGAAAGCCCGCGGCAAACCTCCGCGCACGGCGACGCCCGCGCGCGTGCTTCCAAAGCGCAATCGCACCGCCCGGCCCACTCGCCCGTTCCACTGGGTTTCGCCCCTGCTCCGCGTTGTCGATCGCGGCGGGAACATCGGGCGTTCGCTGGTTGCGGCCAAAGCAATCCGCAAAGGCACGCTCGTACTCATGATGGGCGGCCACATCATGACCATCGAGCAGCACGGCCGACTCCCCGAGCCGCTCAGGCACTATCCCACACACGTCAGCGACGGTCTGCTCATCGGGCGGATGTCGCTTGGTGAACCCGACGAACCCGGTGAGTTTGTCAACCACTCGTGCGATCCCAATTGCGGCATGCAAGACCAACTGAGCGTCGTCGCACGCCGAAACATCCGCGCCGGCGACCCCATCACCATCGACTACGCCATGTGCATGACCTCCGCCATTTTGAATCTCGCGTGCGAGTGCCGCGAGCCGGGCTGCCGCGGACGCATCACCGGTGATGATTGGAAGCGGCGGGAACTGCAGAAGCGGTACAAAGGATCGTTCGTGGCGTACATCGAGCGGTTGATTGCGGGCGGACGGGGGCACAACTAGTTTGAATCGAGATGAGCCGCGTGATGCGGCCGGACTGTTCTTGAAAGCTCTGAAGGAAATCGCATTCATGCTTCATGTTGTTGCCAAAGCCGGCCCCAGCTCAATCCACGGCATCGGCCTGATCGCGGGAGAGTTCATCGCCAAGGGGCGAAAGGTCTGGGAGTTTGCGCCCCAGTTCGATCGGCTGCTGACGGAAGAAGATGTGCGCGGCCTGTCGGCCGCCGCGTTCGAACAGGTCCGCTGGTATGCGTACCACTACGACGATGCCGGCAAAAGAGTCTGGGTGCTCTCGAGCGATGACGATCGTTTCACCAATCACGCCGGCAGTCCGAACACGATGAGCGCGCACGACTCTCGCGAGGGTCCGTTGCACTTGGCGCCTTCGTTCGCGATCCGCGACATCCACCCCGGCGAAGAGATCACTTGGAATTACAGAGAGTTTGGCGGCTTGAACACTGACATCCGCACAGAGATCGCACTCTGCGTTCACTCTTCAACGACTTGACCATGCAACTCTGGCTCATACTCGCGTTGATAGCTCCGGCGTTGTGGGCATTGGTACACGTACTCGATGCGTACGTCGTCCGCGATGTGTTCGAGGCACCTTGGGTCGGCATCGTGACCAGCGGATTCGGGATTCTCGCCGCATCGCCCGTGTTGTCTGCCGCGCTCTTCTTCACCGGTGTCAAGCCGATCGAGTGGGATGTCGCCGCCCTCGCCGGGCTCGCCGGCGCCGCATACATGGTGAGCCAGGTGCTCTACTTCACAGCCCTCCGCACCAGCGAATCCGGCATTGTCGCTGCGTATTGGAACATGGTGCCGATGGCGCTGCCGATCGCGAGCTTCCTCATGTTCGGCGAGGTGCTCACGCCTCTCATGTACGCAGGGATCGTTGTGATCGTCTCATCTTCTGTCGGGTTCTGTCTGCTCGATGGCACGCACGAAAGCCGCTGGAAGACCTTCTGGCTCATGGCCCTTGGGGCCGCGCTGCAGGTGGCGTACTTCCTGCTGCAGAAGGAAGTGTTCGAATCATGCCCGACCTATCAAGGGTTTCTGATCATCACGGTGTCGATGGCGTTCGTTGGCCTGACGCCTCTGCTCAAGAAAGATCGCCGCCGTATTTGGCGCAGCAACTGGACCCGCATCCGCCCCGCGATCGGCTTTCTGCTCTTCATCGAGGCAGTCAACATCGCGGCGGTCGGCACCAGCCAGTTCGCCGTGCAGGCCGGCAGGCCCTCGCTCGTCTCTGCTGTTGAGGCGACCATGCCCGCGTACACGTTCTTCCTTGCGTTGCTTTTGTTCCGCTGGACCAAGTCGATGGGTGATGAAGCCGCGGGAAGAAGGCTCCCGCTGAAGATCGCGCTGTCGATCGTGATGGGCGTTGGAGTCTGGCTGGTGAGCGGAGCCTCTTGACGCCCAACTTTCTTCTCGCAACGCTTACCGGCTGGCGAACTCAAGCGCCGACCCCCACGACCGGTAATCCCACGTGATCTCTTCGCCCTCCTCGATGTCGCGAACCGCGACCGTGATACGTCCCGATTCTGCCGACGCCGTGTTCGCGTCGTCCGAGTGATTGGTGAATCGGGCATCATCCCCCGACAGCGTGTGCGAGTCGGTCGCCGGGTCGTAATCTCCATCGCAATAGAAACGCACCTGCGCGCGGGCGTGCGGCGGCAGCGCCTCCATCTCCGCACTCGTAAACACCAGATCAAAGCCCGGTCGAAACTCCCAGACGATCGTGCCCCGCGGGATGAAGTCCGCGGCAAGCAGCCCCAGCCCGTGAATCTTGCTCGGGCCGACTCTGGCATGTACAAGCAGCATGCTGCCATTTCTCCACTCGGTGCGACTCCCCCACCGACAACCCTGCGCAATCGCTCATCACTGGCACACGCGATCTCCCCAAACGGATCACCGCGTCCCGCGCTCACGAAGCCGCGATCGGACCATTCTCGCGTCGCAGTCGTTCGAGAATGTACCACGAAAGGAAGTCGCGGTTCCGTTCTATGAACACCGGATCCCGCCAATCGCGACCGTCAACCACGCCGCGGCACAATTGCGTTCCGCACCGACACCGCCAGGGTTGCTCGGTTGTTTCGGTGGTGCCGTAGTCAAACGTCAATTCCTCGCCGACGCGAATGTCGCGTCGGGCGATGAGAACGATCTGGCCCTGGATGCCGATGTTCGGGTCGCAACTGTGATTGAAAAGTTCGGTGTCGTCGAAATCGGAGACATTCTCCGACGTCAGAAAATGGTCCTCGCAGACCGCCACCGCGTGCGATTCGATGTGAGGAACGGAGCGCTTCAACTCGGATATCTCAAGCGTCGTCCGAACCTTCCCGCCCCAGACCGCCACGACTTCCCGGCGCTTGATCGGTTCAGCGGCAAAGACCCCTTGTCCCCCGATGTCCGAGGCGCGGACGAGGCATTTCGGTGACAAGATTGAGTGGATTCGCAAAGCTGGTACTCCACCAGAAGCACTTGCAGGAGACGGCTTTGTGGCCGCCCACACGGATGGGCGCTTCCGTGCAAGTGATGATCGTTCAAGAGTACTGCTTCGCCGCGGCACTCGCTTCGCGTTTCACCCGCTCGCGCAGTTCCTTCGGTTTCACAACATGGCAATGCCGGCCCATCGAGAGCACCCACCAGACGATCTCGTCGAGGCCTGCAACTCGGAATCGCACGGTCGCGGTCCCATCAGCGCGGCGGGTGACCTCCTGCGTCTTGTGCCAGCGGGTGTCCACGATCGTCTCGGAAAACTCGGCATCGAAATGCAGTTCGATGTCGTGCTGTTCGTCGCCGGGCATCATCTGCCAGGCGTTGCCGAGATAGGAATCGACCGAGAAATCCGCCGGACGTTTGAATGTTTCATTGAGCGGATCGATCCGCTGGAAGCGCCGGAGCTTGAGTGCCGCCAGCTTGTTGTGACGGCGGTGCAGCCCGATCGCGTACCACGCGCGCACGCCGAACCAGAGCGCGTACGGCTCGAACTCGAAGCTCCGCTGGGGCTCGCTCCCTTTGGCCGACTTGTAGCGGCAGCGCAGCACCGTCTCGGTCACGATCGCGTCGCGCAACTGCTCAAAGATCGCTCGCTCGCTCTCGGTGGAACCCGAGCGCGCCAGGCGGATCTCGACGTGATCCATCACTTCATCCAGATCGGACTTGAGCGACGCGGGCAGGAGCGACTCGATCTTCGACATCGCATCAATCGCCGGTTCCAGCAACCCGACCTGATCGCGGCCCGCGACATCCTCGCACAGCACGATCAGCGACAGCGCTTCCTCCAGCGTCAACTGCACCGGAGGGAGAAACGTGCCGGATTTGAGCCGGTAACCGCGCTTCGAGCGATCGAACGTGACACCGAACCCCGTGCTCGCGAGCTTCTTCATATCGCGCCGGATGGTCTTCTCGGAAACTCCGAATCGCTTCCCGAGCAGCTTCGGCGTCCACTGCTCATGCCCGCGGAGAAGCACAAGTTCGTGGAGCAGGCGGTGAAGGTCGCTGACGTTTTTCGCGGAAGAAGGCATCAGGTTCATTCTTTCGGCAGATCGAATTGGAGCAACGCAGACAATTCATGGCTGGGGGTGCAAGAAAAGCACGCGCCGCTCTCCCCCACTTCTTCCCATTTCGCGGCCACACGGACACGACCATGTCCGCGAGAAAGCGCCGGGAACGCTCGGGTGCTGGACAAAGACCCGCGGTTGTGCACAATCAAACATCCGGTGCCACGGCAGGGTTTGAGGAGGGATTCGGGTGGGGGGTTGGGTGGGGGGTTGATAGCGGTTTGCGAAGGGGCTTTGGGGAAGGGGCCCAGAGAAGAGCGGGTGGGAGCCTGATACGTATCGATGGGGTGCAGAGCCACACGTCTCTGATTGGTGCAAGGTGGGATAGTGGTTTGGGTTGGAGTGGCCCGGTGAGGTGGAGCACGTTGAGATGACGTGTTTCACCATTTTGATGAAGAGTGTGGAGTGCGAATGAGTGTTGCGGGGGCGTCACGCTCGCCTACGCCTTGGCTGAGGCAAAATCGAACAGGTGTGCATTTGCGATCATGTCGACCTGCATGAGGACGACTCCGGCTGAGGCGGTGAACTCTCTCAACTTCGAAACAGCCCGTGCGACCTCGCGTCCAGTGGTTTCCGCGCGGCAGCACTGCATCGATGCGGTCCCCGCGACCAACTTGAAATCGTCGCGGATACCAATCGGGCAAGGTGCTTATTCCGGCCTTCAGGGTGATCGAGTGGGGTTCCTGAACAATCCCACGCAGCCAGCAAGAGCAACATGAGTTATCAAGGCGATTCGGTTCCGGCCTGACCGAAACGGCTTGGAGAACTGTCCAATCGCAGGGAGTCGGCGCTCGATTCGGATAGGAGCAGCCGGGAGGCCTGTTTTTTTGCGAGAAAATGGCCGCGCGCAAACACGTTCCCGTGACGCACAAAGAAAAAAGCCCTGATCTCCAGAGGAAACCAGGGCAAACTCCGGGAGCGGGGCACAAAAGAGGATCGCGTAAATGCGCGACTTTCGTTCGGGTTGTGGTTGGGTTCTCTGCTTAGGCTCTGGTTTTCTCGGCAGTTTTGGAGAGCTTTGAACGGGACCGGCCGTCTCTCGTCGCCGCAGCGGTCGTGTTTTGCTACATGAAAGAGCAGTGGTCCCCTGCCCTGGTGCCGCTCCCCCGCAACCCGGTTTTCTCGATGTTCGTTTAGCAAGCACTGAGAGCCATGAAGTGCGATGTCTCGCCTTGATTCTGGGATCGACTCCGATCACCGCGATCGGCCAATACGATGGGCCGGACCGCCCGAATGAGAAACCTCTTTGATCAATACAGCCAGCCCGAGAATCGCCTCAGCCATGCGCTCGCCGTGTGCCTGGATGAGGACCGCGCCCTGATGCAGGGTTTTCTTGCCTGGGTCGGCGTGCGGACGCCCGTGCGGGCAAAGGACCTGTTGATCGTCGAACAGAGCCTGCCCGGCGATCCCCCCGAGTCCGAAACCGAGACGGAGCGGAAAGGGCTGCCCGACATCGTTGTTCACGACGATGACCGCTGGTGCCTCCTAATAGAGAGCAAGGTGCAGGCCTCGCTCACCGAGGACCAGCTCCGTCGGCACGAGCGCACGCTGCGTCGGCGGGGGTTTGAGCAGATACACCGAGTAGCGTTGACGAAGTCCGGGGTGCGAGCGCCGAAGGGCACCGTCGCTGTGACCTGGTCTGGCCTGTATGAGTGGCTTGGCATGGCTGGCCAACGGGGCGAATGGTCGGACCGATTGCGGGCGTACCTCCGTGCGGCCGAGGTCCGTCTGGCTCAGGAGGAATACCTCACGGAAGGAACGCTGACCATGTTCGACGGATTCCCGTTCTCAGACGACAACCCATACACCTACGGCGAGGCGAAACGCCTGCTCAATCTCGCACTCGAGGAGCTCAGAAAGGACCGCACGCTTCGCTCCCTCGGAATGGACCCGAAGGCACCGGGACGCACCGCGATCACCGGTCGCGGCGGTCGCGCCGTTTGGGACTTCCTCCCTTTGAAAGACCGGCCGAAGCGTGGCGCATTCACCGGATACCCGCACCTCACTCTCGCTGTGCATGCCGACCACCTGGAGGTGGCGATCACCATTCCGAACAGCGTGATTCGTCCGGTTCGTCAGCGGCTCATCGATCTCGGCTCCGACCGCCTGACCACTATCAATGCGAAGATCCTGCGCCGCGCGCGACGGCTCACTTCTCGCGGCGCATGGGTCCAGGCCTACGCGCTCCAGCGCCACTATCTGGGGCAGCGCTCGCCCGCCATTACCGACGCCATGCTGACGTTCCGGCTCGAGACCTCCCAGCCTCGGAACAGCGGGCGCGTGAAGCGTCAGCCCGAGTGGGTCGAGCTGTTCGCGGCACTCCCCCGCCAGAAGCGGTCCAACATCCAGTTCCAGTATCGCGTGCATCTGCCCTGGGGCACGAAAGGGCTAAACAGTCGGGAATCGCTACGGCTCATCGTTGAAAGCTGGAGCGCGATGAAACCGCTGCTGGATGCGCTACGCGGCGACTCCTGATACCACACTCCGTGCCACATGCCCAAATCCGTCCGTCTATCTCCGCATCTGGTTCAAGCCGCGTGCGACCTGCACGCGACCCTGATGCCCTGGCATCGATCGGACGAGGCGCTGCTGGCGATTAAGGTTGGCGTGCAGGGATTCTCGCCGGCCGCGACGTTGGCCAAGGTCGCCACCGTCAACGCCCTCTATTACACGAACGTGTTCGCGCTCGTACGCGTGGCGGAGCATTTCTCGGGTGTCCTCGCGCGGGCTGATCTCGGAACGGCCGGCTCCGAGTTGGTCGATGCGCTGGCCGCCGTGCCAAGGGGCGGCACCGAGAAGCGAAGTGTGCGACGTCTCAGTCTCGCCGCCAAGTTTGCCCACTTCTTCATCGATGAGGAACGCTTCCCGATCTACGACCGATATGCCGTTCGCATGGTGGCCAAACATGCTGGAACATCGATGACCAATCTGGACGGCAACTACGCCGCGTTCA
>JAEUJD010000148.1 GCA_016793015.1 Phycisphaerales bacterium | reverse complement strand
CTTCAGGGCGTCCTCCAGGGCACCGGCAATGTGACAATCACCGGTCACCTGAGCTGGGACGGCGGCACGATGAGCGGCCCCGGCAAGACCATTCTCGCAACAGGAGCGACCGGCTCGATCACTGGGCCCGCGGCAACGATGAACGCCAACCGCGAGTTCCGAAACAGCGGCGCGCTCTCCATCGCGGCTCCGATGACGATGTGGTACCCGGCCGCGTTCACAAACCTTGCCGATGGAACCCTATCCATCACAACCGATGCAGCAATATTCGGTGACGCATTCCGGATGTCACCAAGTTCCAACCCGGGCCCGGTCTACCTCACCAACGACGGTTTGATCGCGAAAGAAAGCACCAGCCGCTCCATCATTGGAAACGGCATCACCTTCAGGAACACCGGCGCGATCGAAGTGCGGGCCGGCGCACTCCAGTTTTCGACCGCAAATACCGGAACAAACTCCGGCACCTTCCGGGTTGAACCCGATGCGATCCTCGATCTTCGCGACCCGCTCACGTTCACGGCAGGCGCCATCGATGCCGACGGTGAACTGCACTTCATCGGTGCGACCATTTCGTTCCCCCCGGGCTCGTTCGGGGCGAAGGGAAAGACGCTCTTCCGCGGCGTCATCACCATCCAAGAACCATGGGCACCGAAGGATGGCTTGCTGCGGCTGGAAACCGGCACATTTACTGCAAATGCCCCGCTCACCGTGACCAGGCTCGAAAGCGTGGACTGCAACGTCGTGCTTGGCACGCCTATGGAAATAGGCGAAATCGCGATGCTGGGGGGCGGCAGCCTCTCGCTGAACGGCAATACAACCATCAAGAACCTGACGGCGACGAAGGGTTACGGGCTCTTCGGGACCGGCAAGCTCACCGTCACCGACTCGTGCCTGCTCGGGGCATCAAGCTTCAATATCGGTGGAAACACCGTCCTGACGCTCGGGCCCGCGTGCGCTTCGTCGGTCCCGGACGGGATCGGCATCGGCCTGCTCGGCACAATCGAGAATTTCGGGACAATGAGCCTGCGGGGCGTGATCAATATCAACTCCTCCGGGACGAGCTTGTTTGTCAATCGACCGGGCGGCGTCGTAAACATCGACAGCAACTCCGACAAGATGGCATCGGCCTTTACCGGGTACTCCGGAACGGTGACGAACCAGGGCGTCATGAACAAAGTCGGCACGACGCGCACGCAGTTCGGCGAAACGAGCAGCACCGGAGTCGTCTTCCACAATGCGGGGGTAGTGAACGTCCTCGAGGGACGGCTGGATTTCTTCATCGACGGAACCGACAGCGGAATAACCAATGTGGCGCCGGGCGCGATCCACGTGATCCAGCGCACCCGCACACAGATCGCGGGCAGCGGGATGGGCGGCACGGGCACCCTGCGGATCGAATCTCATCCGTATTACACCTCCTTCGGTCCAACGCTCAACTACCCGCCGGGAGGCTGGACGTTCGCGGGTTCGCTACTGGTGTCCAAAGGAAACCTGACGATCAACGACCCCTTCGCTCCGGCGTTGCTCTCGATCACCGGCGGCACCGTGGCATTCAATCA
This sequence comes from Phycisphaerales bacterium, assembly GCA_016793015.1. Lineage (GTDB taxonomy): Bacteria > Planctomycetota > Phycisphaerae > Phycisphaerales > UBA1924 > JAFEBO01. Next base: position 20,307 of record JAEUJD010000148.1, on the reverse strand, counting down.
GACTCTGAGTTATACCAGCGACTTCACGATCACGGGCGCTGCGAGCGTCTCGTTCGGCGTCACGCAGACGTTCTCGAAGCTCAACGTCTACGGAGTCATGTCCGGCGCGGGGTCCGTGTCTGTATCGGACACCCTGGTTTTCTCGGGAACCATGTCGGGTACGGGGAAGACCACGCTCGGGCCCGGCGGCACCGCGACAATTGTCAACTGCAGCCTGATCGGACGCACGCTCGAAAACGCCGGCACGGTTCAGTTCACCGGCACGATGACCATGTCCGGCAATGCGCGGTTCTCGAATCTCCCGAGCGGCCTGGCGGTGGTATCAACCAATTACCCGACGGCGGGATATGTGTTCGGCTGGAATGACGGAAATCCGGGAATCGTGAATGCCGGTACGTTCCGCAAGGTGACGAACAGCACGACCAATGTTCACTCCATGGTGTGGTTCAGCAATACCGGCAAGATCGAGGTTCAGGCCGGCAAGCTTTCGCTCTACTCCATATCGGGAAACCTGGGCGACGTATCGGTGAGCCCGGGCGCATCGCTTTCGCTGTCGGGGGTTTACACGATCGACAAGCCGCTTACACTGAGCTCCGGATCGTCGCTCTCCCTCTCCGGCAGTTGGGTAAACAAGTCGACGATCACCGGCAACGGAATCAGCCTAATTCTGGCCGGATCGTGGACCAATTCGGGAACGTTCGACATCTCCAACTCGTCGTGGTCGATCGGAGGCGATTTCGATTCTCTCGGTCCCACCATGGGATCCGGCAATTCGTACACCTACACCGGCGCTTTCTACGGCACGACACTCAAGGCCGATTCATCCACGGGCGATGTTTACCTCCAGGCGGGATACCTCGACTCCGTGGTGCTATCGGCATCGCAAGGCGCCCGGTTCATTGTCAACGGGAGCAATCCGGTCGCGGCGTACGGGACCTCCCTCGAAGGTGAGATGGTGATCACTTCCTGCGGATCGCTCGTAATCGGTAGTGATTTCACCCTGCGCGACGGCGCGATCCTGCGGGTCAACAACGCCGGGTGCCAGCGCGACTCGATCGAGTTCCGGGGCACCGGAACCCTCGGCGGCACGGGAACGATCGAAATCAACGAAGGGGGCAGCCGCAATGCGCTGTATGTGAATGGCGCGTATCTAACCGTCGATCCCGGCGTCACTATTCGCCTGCGGTCAAACGGCGCGACGACCAGCAACGCGACGATTTCGCTCGACGGGAAAATATTCAATCACGGAACCTTCTCATCCGAACAGAACGGGCGGACTCTTTCGATCATCGGTTACGGAAAATTCGAGAATCTCGGCACCGTCCAGGCGATCGCCGGAACACTCAACCTGAACCCCGGGGTGCTCCTTAATTACGACACTTTCACCCGCAACCTCTCGGGGGGAAAGTGGCGTGCCGCGGGCGGCTCGCTGTCGCTTGGGGGACGGAATATCCGCTCGATCGGCGCCGGAACAGAGATCGACATCGAACATCAACCGGCATCCGCTCCGGACCTCTCGGAACTGACAGCCAGCGCCGGAACTCTGCGGCTCTCCGGTACGCACCTTTCCATAACCCCCGTAGGAGGCGTGCTTGGCTTGAGCGGCACAACGCAGTTCGGCCCGGGCTCCCGGCTCTCCGTCCAGGGCGGTGTCGCAATGTCGGCCGGCTCCTCCACCCGCTTCCTCGCGTCCGGCATCCAACCCGACGCCTACGGCCAGCTCGCATCGAGCGGATCGATCGAACTCGGAGGGAAATTGAACGGGGCGCTCCTCGCCCCCTTCCAGCCGCACGCGGGCGACGTCCTCGTCGATGTCATCACCGCAGCCCAGACCACCGGCGCGTTCCTTTCCACCTGCTTCGATACGAACGATGCACAACTCGGCGTCCGTGCGATTATCGAGAACGATCGGGTATCGCTTGCCCTAACCCCTGACTCCGGCACCACGCCCCAGATCACGCAGCAACCCCAAGACGTCAACGCCCGCGGCAGCGCGCAGTTCCGCGTGCTCGCCTCACCTCTCGATGCCACCTTCCAGTGGCGCAAAGACTCCACACCTCTCGTCGATGGCCCGACCGCCTGGGGATCGATCGTCGGCTGCAGCACGTCCCCCTACCTCACACTCTCGAGCGTTTCGCAACTCGATGCGGGCCGGTACGACGTGGTCATCACCAATTCCTGCGGCGGGACCACCAGCACGGCCGCGCTGCTCGAGCTCTGCCCCGGCGATATCGATATCAATGGAGTGGTCGACGATCAGGACTTTGTTGGCTTCCTGCACGGCTACAGCCTGCTTCAGTGCACGAGCGATCAGATGCTCCCCGGTTGCCCTGCGGACCTCAATTCCGATGGTGTCGTCGACGACGAGGATTTCGGCATTTTCGTCGTCGCCTACGACTTGCTGTTGTGCCCGTAGTACCCGCCCGCGAACCCGCCGCCGCATCACGCCGCGGCTTCGGGTAACACCAGCCGGTCCTCGCACACCAGCCCGTCCGCAAGCCTCACCACCCGCTTGCAGCGCTTGGCGATGCTGTCATCGTGCGTGACCATGATGATCGTCATGCCGATCTTGTGCAGGTCTTCAAAGGTCTTGAGGATCGCCTGCCCTGTCTTGCTGTCGAGGTTTCCGGTCGGCTCGTCCGCCATCAGGATCGCGGGCTTGGTGACGAGCGCCCGGGCGATGGCCACGCGTTGCTGCTGACCGCCCGAAAGCTCTCGCGGCCGGTGTCCAAGCCTATCGGCAAGCGCAACGAGTTCGAGCGCCGCGATCGCCTGCTTGCGCCGCTCCTTCGGCGGCACACCCTGGTAGAACAGGGGTACCTCGACATTGGCTTCGACCGTCAACTGCGGAATGAGGTTGAAGGCCTGGAATACAAAGCCGATCTTGCGTCCCCGGTAAACCGACAGCTCCTCGTCGCCCATCGTCGTGATGCCCTTGCCGTCGAGCAGATATTCGCCCTCGCTCGGGCGATCGAGGCAGCCCAGGATGTTCATGAGCGTGCTTTTTCCGCTGCCGCTGGCGCCCATGATGGCGACGTATTCGCCCCGGCGGATGGTGACGTCGATTCCCCGCAGGGCCTCGACCATGATGCTGCCGTCGGGCTTGTAGTAGATCTTTTTGAGCGCGCGCAGTTCAGCGATGGGCGGCGGGATTGCCACCGGCGATGTTCCGTTCGCATTTTCGACGGCGGCTGCAGTCACCAACACACTCCGAGGCTCATTGAACGCCGATACAGAACTACTCCGCGAGTCGCCGACAGATCGTGGTTTTCTGTCCGGGCGGGTTGGATGGCATTATTCAGCCCGGTTTTCTTCTTCGATCTGGAGCGCCGCGAGCGCCGTCATCGGATCGGGCGCAAAGCGAAAGATCTTGTCGAGGCCTGTCACGGTCATGACCGACTGCACATCCTCCGAAAGCGAGCACAGCCGCAGCCCCCGCTTCTTCTCGCTGAGCAATTTACGGATTTTGAGCAGCGAAGCAAGATTGGAACTGTTCACATAAGTGACGTTCGCAAAGTTGAGCACCACACTCGGCACCACGGCACCCTTAGCGCTCAGGCGATCGCCGATCGATGACAACTCCTCCGAAAGCACGGGCTCGTCGGCGAGGTCGGCGATCACGATCGATTCGGACCAGTCGTTGGACATAGGGCGGATTCTAGCAAACCCCGTTTCGGTTCCCGCGTGCGCACACCGCTTTCGGCCCCGGCAAAGGCCCCCCGATCCCGGAAAAGGTTTGTTCCCGGAACGCCTAGATCTCGGAAAGTCCGGCGCGGATCTCGAACACCCGGTCCAGCCTCGTCAGCACAAGCATCTCCCGCACGCCCGGCTGTAGCCCGACCAGCAAGAACCGCTGCTTGCGGGATTTGAACAACTGGCTCAACTGGATCAGCCCGCCCAGCGAAACGCTCGGCATGAACCCGACCTTGGCCATGTCCATCGCGACCACATCGCCGGGAGACTGCTCCCCAGCCAGGGCGACGGCGCTCCGCACCGCAGCCAGGTTCGACTCGTTGATCGTTTCGGCGACGATCCGCACGACGACCACGCCCGGGAGATTTTCGACCAGCACTGGAGACGATTCGGTCATAAGGCTCCTCGGCATTCGTTCGGAACTCGGGCGGATCAGGCGATTCCCGCTGCGCGCTTGATCCCGCGAAGCCCCATGGCCATCGCCTCGGGGTTGGAAGCAAACCGCATCGCTTCGGTGCCGCTGATCTCTTCGGTGGCGTGCATCGCCAGAATATGCTGATCGAAACTCTGCATCCCCGCTTCGCCCATCTGCAGGTAGTTCGCCAGTTCCGAGATCTTCCCGTCCAGGATGTACTTCGCCGTTACCGGCCCGCCCCGCAAAATCTCGATCGCCGGGCGGCGCTTCTCGTCGCGTGTGGTGATCAGCCGCTGCGAAATGATCGCCTCGATCGAGTTCGCGAGCTGGGCAAGCAGCAGCTTGTGCTCGTTGACCGGAAACATCGCGATGATGCGCTCGATCGTCTGCGGAGCATTGGCGCTGTGAACGGTTGAAAAAACCTGGTGGCCGGTATCCGCCGCCCGAAGCGCGGTCCGGAGCGTCTCGACGTCGCGCAGTTCTCCAACCAGAATCACATCCGGGTCCTGCCGCAGCGCCTGACGCAGGGCCTGATCGAACGACGTGGTGTCCGAACCCACTTCGATCTGCGAGACCAGGGCCTTCTTATTCGTATGGAGGTACTCGATCGGATCTTCGACCGTGATCACCTTCGTGCGGAAGCTCTCGTTGATCAGGTCGATCATCGCCGCGAGCGTGGTGCTCTTGCCGCTGCCGGTCGTCCCGGTCACAAGCGTCAGCCCGCGCCGCGACAACGCAATGTCGTGCACGACCTTGGGAAGTTTGAGCGCATCGATCGACGGGATCGACGTCCGGATGATCCGCATCGTGATCCCGAATCGCCCCCGGGTTCGGAACGCGCTGCACCGGAAGCGGCCCCCGGAAGGCATCGCGTACGAAAAATCGAGACCCCGGGATGCGGACCCCGCAAGATCGTCCGCGAGATGGCGCGGCACGATCGAACCAAGAAAAGTCTGCATCTCCTCCTCGGTCAGAGGAGGACCCTCGACATGACGGATGCTGTTGCCGAGCCGCAACATGGGCGGCGCCTCAGCCTGAAGGTGCACATCCGATGCGCCGGTTTCAATCGCCCGACTGAGAAGCCGTTCAAAGTCCATGTGGCAGTCTCCCCGGACTTGCGTTGCCGGCAGGAGCGTACCAGATCGCTGGGTCCTGATTTGCTACTCCGTTGATGGCGGTTCGCCCGGCGTGGATTCACTCCCCGCCTGTGCCTCAGACGACGCATCACCAGGCACGTCACTCGATCCCTCGCCAGCAATGCTCTCATCGATTCGTGCGGCGGAGATCACCTTATCGCCCTCGTGCAGGCTGACAACGCGCACACCCTGCGTGCCGCGCCCGATCTGGCTGATCTTGCCGGCCTTCACGCGGACGAGCTGGCCGCCCTTAGAGACGACCACGACATCGTCGCCGTCTTTGACGCCGAGCGCCGAAACGGAGCGCCCGTTGCGATCGGTCGCCTTGATATCCGCGCGGCCCTTGCCGCCTCTGGACTGGCTGCGTGCCTTCCCCTCTTCGGGTTGGACGCGATACTCATCGACGAGCGTGCGCTTGCCGTAGCCGTTCTCGGAAATGGTCAGAAGCGAGATGCTCGGGTCGACCGTAATTGGATCGCCGTCAGCGTCCTTCTTCATCGGGATCTGCACGACGCCGACCACTTGATCGGTGTCGTCAAGCTCGATGCCCTTCACGCCCGCCGCCGAGCGGCCCATGAGTCGGGCGTCTTCCTCGGGGAAGCGGATCGCCATGCCCGAAGCGGTGACGAGCATGATGTCGTCGGTGCCGCCGGTGAGAACAACGTCGAGGAGCGAATCGCCTTCCTTGAGCCCCACCGCGATGATGCCCGAGCGGTTGACGTTCTGATAGTCCTTCAGCGCGGTCCGCTTCACGATGCCCGCCTTCGAGCAGAACGTGAGGAAGTTGCTGCCCGATTCAAAGTCCTTGATCGCCAGATACGCCCGCGTCTTCTCGCCCTCGCGCAGCTCAAGCAAATTGATGATCGCACGCCCCTTGCTGGTGCGGGTCATCTCCGGCACTTCGTACACCTTCATCTTGAAGATGCGCCCCGTGTCGGTGAAGCAGAGCAGATCATCGTGCGTGCCCGCGACAAAGACGTGCTCGATGAAATCCTCATCCTTCGCATCGCCGGCGCGGATGCCCTTGCCGCCACGCCCCTGCGTGCGATACGTATCCAGCGGCACACGCTTCACATACCCCTGATGGCTGATCGTGATCGCGACGTCTTCCTTCGCGATCAGTTCGGCGATCGTGATATCGGTTTCGGTGTCATCAATTGTCGTACGGCGTTCGGCGAGCTTGCCGATGCCGTAGCGCAGACGCATCTCCTCGCAATCGTCCTTGATCATGCCGCGGACCTTGGTCTCGCTGGCGAGAATCGACTCGTACTCCTCGATCTCCTTGACGAGCTGGTTGTACTCGTTGACCAGCTTCTCGATTTCGAGACCCACGAGCTGGATAAGACGCAGCGCACCGATCGCGTCGGCCTGGATGCGCGAAAGCAGCACGCCCCCCGCCGGGTCGGCGGCACGCAGCATCTTCTTCAGCCGCTCCGGAAGCTGCGGTGCGTACGGATGGTTCGATGCAATCTGGAACCGCCGATCCATCAATTTTTGAATCGCCTCTTCACGCGTGCGGCTGCCGCGGATGATCTTGATCACCTCGTCGATGTCGCAGACCGCGTAAATCAGGCCTTCCAATTCATGGGCGTTCCTCTTTGCACGCCGGAGGAGGAAGCTTGTGCGGCGCCGGATCACTTCGCGCCGGTGCTCGATGTAGAGATCGATCAATTCACGCAGGCCCAGCGTCCGCGGCTGGCGATTGACCAGCGCAATGTTCATGATGCTGAACGTGTCCTGCAGGCTCGTAAATTCATACAGCTGCTTCTCGACCACACGCGGATCGGCCCCGCGCTTCAGCTCGATCACGATGCGGGTCGCAGCCTCGCGCCCCGACTCGTCCCGCACGTCCGACACATCCGGGATGCGATCCTCTTCCACCGACTCGACAATCTTCTTGAGCAGCAGCTCCTGCGAGCTGTTGTATGGGATCTCATCGATGACGATCTGGTGGCGCTCGCTCTTGGAACCTTCGCCTCCAAGGCTTTCGATGCGGCAGGTGCCACGCACGGTGATGCGCCCCCGCCCCGACGCGTACGCCTCGAGAATCCCCCGCCGTCCCAAGATCGTGCCGCCGGTCGGGAAATCCGGGCCCTTGATGCCCGCGCGGACGATCTTGCCCGTGGAATCCGTCACATCCTGCATCAATTCCATCAGCGTCACCGCCGGGTTTTCCAGGACGCGGATGATCGAATCGAAAACTTCGAGCGGATTCTGAGGGGGCAGGCTTGTCGCCATGCCGACCGCGATTCCAATGCCGCCGTTGATCAAGAGCTGCGGAAACTTCCCCGGGAGCACCTTGGGCTCCAGCAAGCGGTCGTCGTAGTTGGGCTGGCGATCAACCGTGTCGTACTCAAGATCGGCCAGCAGATCGACCGCCGCGTGCATCATGCGGGCTTCGGTGTATCGCATGGCCGCGGGCGGATCGCCGTTGATCGAACCGAAGTTGCCCTGCGGATCAATCAGCGGCACACGCATCCGCCACTTCTGTGCCATGCCCACCAGCGTCGGATAGACAACCGCTTCGCCATGCGGGTGGTAATCGCCCGATGTGTTGCCGGCGATCTTCGCGCACTTGAGATGCTTGCGCCCGGGGCGAAGCTTGAGATCATTCATCGCGACCAAGATGCGCCGCTGTGACGGCTTGAGCCCGTCACGAACGTCGGGCAACGCCCGGTCCATGATCGTGCTCATCGCATACGTCAGGTACGAATCCTGCAATTCACGCTGGATGTCGAGATCGAGAATGCGTCCGCCCGGCGTGCCGGCCCCATCGCCCGTCGGGGTCAAAGAGCCTCCGCCGCCGACCGGCAAGTCACCTTCTGGGCCGCGCATCGCATTTAGATCGTCGGTCATCCGTACCTCCGAGAGGGGCGCCGCGGATCGCAGATCCCGGGGGCACCTTCGTCCCTGAAACCCGCGTGAAACTGCGGGTCAAAACCAAGCGATTATTCTAGTCGAAAACCCCGGAAATTTCTCCGGAGGAATGGCATAAAAACCCCATAATTTCCAGAGGTTTTCAGTAAACTTTCAAGGCCAGATTTCCGCCCGTCCTGCAACGAAATTTCAAGTTTGTCGCAGGCCCAGTCCCGTCGCGCCAAAGGCGGGTGATCGAACGCCCCATGCCGCCTCATTTCCCCCGCTCGGCGCCTTCGATCGCCTCGCACAGCGTGATCAGGGCGAGCGCACTCGCTTCACCGCTCATGCGCTGATCCCACATCGAGTTCCGCACACCCCATTCCGCCCGAAGCGGATCGACAAACATCGTCCCCGTGTACTCATCGCTCATCAGTTGCCGCACAAAGCGCAGGCTCGGCACCAGCCGCGCGATCTCCACACCCCGATCCGCCGGCGGGGTCAGCCGGTTGTCGTTCAACATCGCAGCCAGCCCGGCAATCACCCGCAGGCTCTGCGCCGAAGGCAACGGCGCACGCGAACCCGTGAAGACCAGCCCCCCCACCAGGTCCTCGCCATCCCGGCCCGCATCCTGAGGCCGCATGACAAACTTGTACACCAGATCCCGCCACTGGTCGAGCGCCACGCCCGACGCGATCTCGCCCTCCGGCTCAACGCTCCGAACCGCCATCACGATCCACGGCATCGCTGCAGCAAGCTTCTCAACCGGCGCCGCCCGGAAGATCGCAGGGACCGCGCTCTTTGCCGCCGCCAGCAGCTCGGGCTTCCCCTCGACGCCCGCCGCCGCCCACGCCGCCAGCGCAGTCACCGACGGCGCACGCACCGGGCCTTCCAGCACATTCCGCACCTCGCGCCGCGCCGCTTCGATCGCACCCTTGGCCTCCGGCGCATCTGTCGCCAGCGCCTGCACCGTGAGCAGCAAAGCCGCCGACGCAATGGGCGACGTCTCGATCTTCCGTTTCTCGCTCTCCCCCGCCGCGAGATCGCGCACGATCGCTCGCGCCGCATCGAGCGACTTCCCCGCGACGTCCGCGGTCAACACCCCGCTCTGCGCAGCCCGCGCCAGCGCCATGCCGATCAAGGCCTGCTCCGCAATCTCCGCCCGGGGCACACACGCCCCAGACACCGGCGAATAGAGCCCGCTCACCAGCGCGCCCTTGTCATGAATACTGATGCGCGAAAGCAGGTGATTCGCAAGCCCGTCCGCCCACGTCTTCATCGCGGCAACATTGACATCACGCTCCTGGAACACCTTCCCCTGCCGGAAGAGGAAGACCGGTGCCTCCGCCGGAGAGATCTGCGCCAACTGCGAAACCTCGAATCGGTAGAACGTCACCTTGCGATCCCGCATGAGCCGCTCCGGATCGTTCGCCGTATCGCCGCGAATGCCGACAGCCGGGTCTTCGAGCACGTTTGCAGCGCACGCCGCCAGCGCATCGCCCGGCGATTGCCCGCCCGAACCGACCGTGCGGTCCGCTCCGTGGCCGAACGTGAGCATCATCGACGGGAACACCAGCCGCAGCCGCTCGCGATCCCGCTCCCCCGCACGCGCCCCCACTCCGTCCAAGCCCGCCGGTATTTCCAGATCCGAATCATCGTAACTCGACGGCTGATACGGAATCAGCGCGCCCGCCGCCTCCAGCGAGATCGCCAGCCGGTCCGCGTGCTTCGGCTTTCCCTTCTCTCCGAAAAACCCCAGCGCATCCTTCATCACGTTCCGCGCCGCACGCTCGAGCGCATCCGGCCCGCCGACCTCGACGCTGCGCCCAACAACGCGCCCGCCATATCGCAGCGTCACGCACACCGCGCCGCTGGAGTCTCCAAGCGCCTTCGCCTCGTCGCTCGCCGCCACATCCCACCCGTCGATCCACTTCCGGAGCGAAGCAAAGCCGCCCATCATCAGCTTCGGCTCCGGCGCGCTCAGCAACTCGGGCGAGAGGCGTTCCACCTTCCGCTCTTCACCCTCGGGGTGTTTGGGCAGCGTCTCCTGCCCCAAGGCCGGAACGCAAGCAGCCACAAGCGTTATCAGACACGCCAGGACCCGAGCGCCCGCTGTCGGATGTTGCAAACAATCCACGTTGCGGCAATGCATCAGGGCCTCCCGCGTGGCGCCCGAAAACCGCCATGTTCCGAGAAAAACACGCCCCGTTCCACCGGTTCTGCCACCCACCAGCCCGGCCTCCATCCGGCACACCCGTTGCATCAAGAGAACTACGAGCCACGACAACGCGGCCCGCACATCTGAAAACGAGTAAGGAGACCCAGATATGAAGCTTCTTCTTTCCATGACCGACAGCCGCCGCAAGATCTCGCTTCTGTTCATCCTCAGCTTCCTCGCCATGTGCTAACACGTGCCGAGCCCAATGGTCCGGGCTCACCCGCACCTTTCGTTTCATGTTGCCCAACCAATCGCCTTCTTGCTGTACCGGCCCAAACGCGCCGCACAGTGACTTTACCTCCGTCGCACGCTCCGTGTTGCTCGCTTTTTCAATGTGCGACAAAGTGAAAAGCCCCGGTCAATTGACCGGGGCTTGAGGTTTTTGCAGTCGCAAGTTTTCGCAGCGGATCCGATCTCACGCCCGGAGGGTCGTGACTCGAACTACTGGAACTTGATCTTGTCCGTGCCCATGGCGTCGTGGCTGTCCATGCCGCCGCGGGTCGGAGAATCCTTCTTGCTGGCCTTCTTTGTGGTCGTCTCGCCCTCGGCTTCGCCGCCGCCGGTGGTATCGCCCCACTGCGCACGCTTCAGCGAGAGGCCGATCTTGCGATCCGCCTTGTCGACGCGGAGGATCTTGACATCCACCTCGTCTCCGGCCTTGACCACATCCTGCGGGTTCTCGACCTTGTGGTCGGCAAGCTCGCTGATGTGGAGCAGACCTTCGAGATCCGACTCAAGCTCAACGAACACACCGAAGTTGGTGATCTTCGTGACCTTGCCACGCACGACCATGCCCGGCTTGTAGTGCTCCGGAATCGCCGTGAGCCACGGATCTTCCGTCAACTGCTTCATGCCCAGGCCGACACGCTGCTTGTCGCGATCGACTTCGAGCACCACGCACTTGACCGTGTCGCCCTTCTTGAGCACTTCGTTCGGATGCGTGACCTTCTTCGTCCACGACATGTCGCTGATGTGCAGCAAACCATCGATGCCCGGTTCGATCTCGACGAACGCGCCGTAGTTGGCCAGGTTCCGAACCTTGCCCTCGATGATGGTGCCCGCGGGGTACTTCTCGCCCACAAGCTCCCAGGGGTTCACCTCGGTCTGCTTCATACCCAGGCTGATTTCCTGCTTGTCCTTGTTGATCTCAAGAACAACAACTTCGACTTCCTGGTTCGGTGCCACGATCTCGCTCGGATGGTTGATCCGACGCGTCCACGACATCTCGCTGATGTGCACAAGGCCTTCGATGCCATCTTCCAGCCGCACGAACGCGCCGTACGACATGAGGTTGACGACCGCGCCCTTGATGCGGCTGTTGACCGGGTACTTCTTCTCGATCTCTTCCCACGGCGAAGCCTCGCGCTGCTTCATGCCGAGCGCGATCTTCTCCTTCTCGCGGTCGATATTGAGAATCTTCACTTCGACCTTCTGCCCGACCTTCACCATCTCGCTCGGGTGGTTGATCCGGCCCCAGCTCATATCGGTGATGTGCAGCAGACCATCAATCCCGCCCAGGTCAACGAACGCACCGAAGTCGGCGATGTTCTTGACCTCGCCGCTGATGATGTCGCCTTCCTTGAGCGTGTCCATCAAACGCTTCTTCGCCTGGTCGCGCTCTTCTTCGATGAGCTTGCGCCGGCTGATCACGATGTTGCGACGCTCGGTATCGATCTTGAGGATGCTCGCACGCACCTTGCGGCCGATGTAGTCGCCCACATCGCCCGGACGGCGCACATCCACCTGCGACGCCGGCAGGAACACGTTCACGCCGCCGATATCAACGAGCAGGCCGCCCTTGATCTTGCGGGTGACAGCGCCTTCAACAACGTCGCCTTCCTTGGTCGTGTCGAGCAGCTTCTGCCAGGCCATCATGCGATCGGCCTTGCGCTTGCTCAGTTCGATCAGGCCGCCCTCGCCCTCGAGGTTCTCAAGCAGCACCTCAAAGGTGTCGCCGATCTTCAGGCTCTCGAGGTTCTCGAATTCCACCTTGGGAACAAGACCTTCGCTCTTGAGGCCCACTTCGATCACGACATCGTCACCAGCAAAGCCGATGACCTTACCCTTGATCAGCTTGCCCGCCGTCAGGCCTTCGATCTGGTCGCTCAGGAACGAGTCCATGTAGCCGGTCTGGCCCACCGGCGCCTTCGCGCCATAAGCCTCGCGGAACAAAGCTTCCGCTTCCGAATCAGCCACTTTGAGCGATGCGATCAAATTTTCATCAATCATGTTTTTCTCTTGGTTCCTCGATGGTTACCACGCGCTGCGCCGGTCGAGCACACGCGTCGGCACCGTAACCGCAGCCCGTTTCCGCATTCGCGGCGTTCGGACCTCGGTCTGCCCCCTCTCGATGGAAAGGAACGGGGGCGTTGGCGTCCTTGCAGAACATTCCGGCCACCGCGAACATCGCGGCAATCCCGGCGTCGGTCGACCAACCGACAGGGTGGAAGTTTAGGCAAGAACTTAGGCAAGAACCCCGAATGACGAACAACCCGAACCGCCCTTGCCCGGCCATGGCATGACCGCCCCACGACCCCACCTCTCCGCGATACGTCGTTGGCCAGCACCGAAAACACGCCCATTTCCCGGTCAGGTGCCTGCCGACTCCACCATGCCAGCCCCAACCGGCAGCACCCGCTCACGGGGCAACCACAATCCCGTCGTCAGCCAGTCGCGCACGGCATCCTTTGCGGTTCCAACCGTCCCGCATTCCGGACACTGGACCATCGATTGATCCAACGGATACGTGCAGTGCGTGCAGACCGCGCCCGAGTGCTTCTCCACCTGCTGCGCAATTCGGTTCAGAAACATCCACTTCGAAAACTCGAACCCATAAATGATCATGCAGAAGTACGCCGTCATTCCGATGGCCTGACCCCCAAAGCGTGGAACAAAGATCCACGCGCCGAGCACCGGAATCGTCACCGCCACCGCAACACCCGTCGCCAATCTCCCGGCCCGCTTCGTCGCCGGCAACAAACTCGGATCAACCGCGTAGAGCACCGGCTTGTCCACGGAAAACTCCCGGCCGCATCCCATGCAGGCAGGGCTGCTCTGGGGCGATCTCGCATCGCACCGCGAACACCATCGCGACGGAGGCAAACTCATCCGGGGCATCAGCACAAACTCGCTCATCAACATGATGATGAACAAACCCGAAACCAGCCCGACCTCAAGCCACGGCACCCCGCTGCGCTGAAGCCAGATCAACGCCGCAATATTGAAAAGCGGATACGCGAGAATCCACCGGCGCCGCGCAGCCGAATGAGCCGGGGTCTTCGGAATCATCGCACCGCTTCCGCGACTCGCTCAACAGCCGAGGCCGACCCAGGCTCGCGGTCCTCAATCCGCCGCGCCCACAGCCCCGACCTCTCCCACTGCGCCCGCAAATCCCCTTCCGCCTCCCGCAGCCCGCACTCCGGGCACCGGTCCCCACCATCATCCCTTGCATACATGCACACGCTGCAAAGCCGCCCATCCGACGCTTCAAGCCTCTCGATCAGCTTCACGATCTTCCGCCGATTCACAAACCCCGCAAACGGCAGGCTCAAAAACACCGTCGCCCCCAGCGCCACAAAAATCAGCGGCGTCCAGATCAGCAGCACAAAAAGCAGCAGCGCGCCCGGCACGATGATGTACAACGGGTTCCACCCGGTCGCCGCCGCCCGCAAACACGGGATCGACGATTCCGGCACATTCGGTATCGCCCGCACCGTCCGCCAGTTGATCTCAGCCGAGCACTTCACGCACCGTGGCCGATCCGCCGAAGCCGTCGCCCCGCACCGCCTGCACACGCGCCGATGAATGATCGGGCTGAACGTCGTGAGCAGCCAATACACCACCGCCGCCAGCGACGAAATTCCCAGAATCGACCAGACCGCCACCTCGTTGTCGCGATACCTGTTCACCGCCACCACGCCCAACGCAACGGCGATCCCCACCGCCACAAAGATCGCCGGCGCGGCACGATCCAGCGGACTTCGCAGGCTCGTGCTCAAGCGCCCGCCCCCGCCAGCCTCAGCAACACCTGATCCATGTTGTGATCAAACCCCCCGCGCGTCATCACCTCATCCGCTCCCGCCTGCTGAGCCGCCGCCAGCGCATCCCGCGCCACATGAGGCCCAAACGCCAGCACTCTCACTTCCCTTCGCCCCTCCGCCCCTTTGCCACTCTGCCCCTTCACCCTTCCCACCATCTCCATCGCCATCTCCGCAACATCAAGATCAACCACCAGCGCCTTCACATCACAATCCGCCAGCCGCGCTTCCAGCATCTCCATATTCCGCACAGGGCGGCAAGCCAGCCCGAGAGCATCCGCAGTCGCCTTTATTTTGCTCGCCCAGATGAGGTCGGCCGCAAGGTACAAAATCATCGCGAATCAAAGGCTCTCGACCGACCTCACCCCGTTTCAGGAACCGCTTTCACTGTGTGAAATCCGCACGATTGTCGCTTCTCGCACACCCAACTCCCTCTCGCGCCAACCCCTACCGTCGCATCTACTATTCAGGCCCGGCCAAGCGGACGCCGCGGGTTCGGCCTTTGGGCAATCAGTCAGCCCGTTCTGCCGATTTCTTCTCCGCCAATTCACTCGCGGAAACATCCATGACCACTCTCGCCAAGGCCCCCACACCGATGCAAAAACCGAAGAACGTTCCGCCCGCGAGTTTCAACTCGCCCATCTTCGATGAGCTTGGCTTCCCAACCGACCCGCACAACCTCTACCGCCAGACCGTCGGCGCAATGCTCTACGCCGCAGAACTCATGGGCCTCCCCCACCGCGTCCAGATCATCCTCGCGCAGCCCAAGACCGAAATCATGGTCCACTTCCCCGTGAAAATGGACGACGGCCACTACCGCCTCTTCAAGGGCTACCGCGTTCAGCACAACAACGCCCTCGGCCCCTACAAGGGCGGCCTCCGCTTCCATCAAGACGTCCACCTCGACGACGTCAAGTCCCTCGCCTTCCTCATGACCATGAAGTGCTCGCTCGTCGGCGTCCCCTTCGGTGGCGGCAAAGGCGGCGTCAAGGTCGATCCGCGCAAGCACTCCAACGCCGAGATGGAACGCATCGTCCGCCGCTTCACCACCGCCATCGCTCACGGCATCGGACCCGATTACGACATCCCCGCGCCCGACGTCGGCTCCAACGCGCAGCACATGGCCTGGATCGCCGACACCTACTCCTTCCTCGCCGACGTCGGCGGCAAGGATCCTTCCGCCGTCATCACCGGCAAGCCCGTCGAATACGGCGGCTCGCTCGGACGCGAAAAAGCCACCGGTCAGGGCGTCGTCGACACCCTCGTCGAAATGCTCCCCGAACTCGGCCTCAAGCCCGAACAGTGCACCTTCAGCGTGCTCGGCTTCGGCAACGTCGGTTCCTGGTCCGGCAAGATCTTCCAGGACAAAGGCGCCAAGATGATCGCCGTCGCCGATCACACCGGCTTCATCAAGAACGAAAAGGGCATCGACGCCCACGACCTCGCCACTTACGTCCAGAAAAAGGGCGGCGTCGGCGGCTATCCCAACGCCACCGCCGTCAGCAAAGAAGAGTTCTACAAAACCAAGGTCGAAGTCTTCATCCCCGCCGCCCTCGAGCAGATGATCCAGGAAGAAGAAGCCAAGTGGATCAACGCCATCGTGATCGCCGAAGGCGCCAACGCCCCGACGACCCCCGGTGGCGAGCGCATCCTCATCGAGCGCGGCATCGAAGTCCTCCCCGCCATCCTCTGCAACGCCGGCGGCGTCACCGTCTCCTACTTTGAATGGGTCCAGAACAAGACTTATCAGATGTGGGATCTCGAACACGTCGATCGCGAACTCAACAAGCACATGGTCAAGGCCGCATCCAAAACCCGCGACGCCCGCCGCAAATACAACTGCGATCTCCGCTCCGCCGCCTACATCGCCGCCTGCGAACGTCTCAACCAGGCCTACGCCGCCCGCGGCATCTTCCCGTAAGAGACTTTTCCAATCTCAAACGCTTCCAAACCCCGCGACTATCGCGGGGTTTTTCTTTTCAGGAGCCTCTCCCCGTGGGAGGGGGTTGGGGGTGGGTTCGTCTTGAACCGCTTCGATTTCACGCGTGAAGCATTCGCCTTTCGCTGCGCACCAGCCACCGATCGAGATCCTGCGTCTCTGTGCGCCCAACAACGAAGCGCCAATGTCAAGGTGTCACGAAGCGGCATCGTGAAGGCTTAACCCGGCAGGTAAGCGCGGTCGTCCTGCACGTTGTGCTGTTGGAGGCGAACACTGACCTGCAGCGCCCATGCCTTGCTGACCACGAACGGCGCGGTGATCCCCTGACCGGCCCATACCCATAACTTTTTCACCAGAACCCCTCAGCTTGGTCGCCTGATTCTCAACACCACGCCCGCAACGACGAGCGCAACGCCCGCTCCACCTACCCACCACCACGTTGGCACTCGGGAATCGTCAACGACTGCTCGAGAGATCCGCGGCGGCAAACTCTGCTTTGGGTCCGGCGACACGGGGCCGACCGATGTTGCAGGCGGAGAAGCGGGACTCGCAGTCTTTGAATCGAACGCTTTATGCCTGCCGCCGTCACGCGGAGGCAACACAAAGAACGAATCCTCGATCGACGCCGGCGTCTCGAATTTCACAACGGCGCCTGTTCCTTCCTCTCGCACGGGTCCGTCGCTGGTCTTCCTGGCACGCTCGTTGTAAATCACCAGGG
Source organism: Phycisphaerales bacterium (assembly GCA_016793015.1). Taxonomy (GTDB): domain Bacteria; phylum Planctomycetota; class Phycisphaerae; order Phycisphaerales; family UBA1924; genus JAFEBO01. Next base: position 3,295 of record JAEUJD010000148.1, on the reverse strand, counting down.
GTGCGTACACAGTTGTTGCCTTCGGAACGAGAAAGGGCACGCCCTGCACGCGCTGATACTCACGAAACTCAACGCGCTCCGCGAGCTGATCCGTCTCACCCTTGCGGCGTTCGATCGCGTCGAGCAAGAGGCCGCCGTCCGCTTCCGAAAACTCGAGCCGCGCGTTTTCTGCGTCGAGATGCACGAAGATTCTTCCGTCCACTCGCTCCACCCGAAGATTCTGGGGCTTCATGTCGCACACATAGTGCGCAGCCACCCAAGGCGTGACGCCCAAGTACGCACGCGACACTTCAGCGAAGCTCACCGGCTGGGTTTTCTTATCGACCGACCCATCATCGAATCGCACGGTCGTGGTTCCCGACGGCGCGATGACCTGAAGAAAAGGACTCTCCAACCTCAAAACCGCGCTCGCCGGCATTCGCTGATCATCGAGCGGGATCGCGTCGCCGTCGGGCATCACCCACTGTTGCGAACGAACCTCGAGCATCGCATCCGGCCAACGGAAGGTGAGCGTCGCTTTCTTTCGCACGCGAAACGGCGAGTTCGTTTCATCCGCTGGGAGAAACATTCCGACCTGCTCGAGCCGAATGATCGGTACCGTGCAATACGGCTTCGCCCATGCTTCGACGGCTCGAGCGGGCGACACTACTTCATCGGGCGCTGCCACAACGATCGCACTTAGTGACGCGACCGCGAACCACACGGACATCCAACGGTTTCTCATTCGTAATCGCACCCCGTCGGGCTGCCGCCGCAGTCGCAGTTCGTTCCGTTCTCATAGCGATTGACTTCAATGAGAGAGCCAATTTGTTGCGGCTGTCCGAAATTCGTGCATTGTCCGTCGACGCACTGCCCGATGGCTTTTGTCGCCTTGAATTTCGGCTTCGGACTCTTGAAATTGCCGCAATACGTCAGCGCTCCGCACGAGGCCGGTCCGGTTCCACAACATTGGTCTTCTGGCGTGGAGATCGCTTCGCAGCCGTTGTAACAAGTTGCTGGCTGTGAATCGAAAAAGCCACCTTCAACATACTGGTTGCACTCGGGCGGCGGATTCTGACCGCCGGATCCCTCCGGGCAGGGCGGGTCGGAGTACACCGGCTGTCCCACCGCAGACCCCGCAACTGCAATTCCGAGCGCCAAAATTCCGACCGGCGTGATACAATGCTGCAGAACGTTCTTCATCGTGCAAACTCCTGATATGCTCCCACGGCAGATTACAATCCCTGGCAACCGGCGTCAATCTACCCAATTGACCCCGGCGTTTACGCTTGCTGAACTACTTGTCGGGATTGGAGTTATTGCAATTCTCGTGTCGCTTGCCGCCCCCGCGATCGCACGTGCCCGGCAACATGCAAAAGTCCTTCGATGCACAGCGAACATCCATCAGCTTGGCACGCTCGTCACGGTTTATTCCAACGACTTCCGTTCCATCTATCCAACGTGGGTGACCCCGCTTTCCCCCGTTCAGGAAAATCCTGATTGGTGGCGGTTCTACACACTGCAGTATCAACGCTTCTTTTTCCGCGATGCTTGGCTTCGATATTCAGGCCTGCCCGTGAATAGTCCTGTCTACCGCTGCCCAGACAACCAGCCCTTCCGCAATACCGGAAAGTCGGCCTCCGACTATTCCGGCTCCGCGGCATTCCACGCGAGCGCACCCTTCTTAAATCCGGCTCTCCCGCCGAACGCTTGGACCGGACAGTTTGGCGCGATGCCGCAGTCGGTGAGCGCTGTTCGCTTTCCCAGCGCCAAGGCCGGACTCTTTGAAACCAAAGTCTGGCACGCGTGGCGCGGCACATACGCGGACGAGGGTGCCAACGTCACCGGGTTGAGTTTCTACGACTCGCCCGCCGCCGCCAATCTGTGGTTTGTCGATGGCCACGTTGAAGCAATGCATTTTCGCGACACAATTCCGGCCGTGGATCGCGCTCCTTCGTGGCATTCGCAGCGCGTGGTTCTGACCGCATTCGGCGTTGAGGGACGCGATAAGTAATTGGCTGCGCAGATTGGCGGTTGGCCGTTTGACCCAACGATTCCAACCCGCCGTGCACTGGTAGCCAACCTTCTCCGCGCCACCTTCCGTATTCTCCACCAATGGTTCGCTCCCGCTTCCATCGCACCTTCCGATCTCTGTTGCTCATCGCCAGTCTGTGTTTCCTGCTTGCGTCGATCGCCGCCGCCTACTTCTACTCCGCGATGATCAACATGCCCGGCTCCACCTTCTCCGGCCCACTCCCGCCGCTCACCGAATCTCAAAAACAACTCGCAACAGACCTCCGCACCACCGTCACCCACCTCGCCTCCGACATCGGCAAGCGCAGCATCTACCACCCGAAAGAACTCGCCGAGTCCGCGCTCTATCTCAAAGAGCAGCTCACAGCCGCCGGTTACGAAGTCAACGAGCACTCCTTCCCCACCAAAGGCAGCCTCACACCCAACCTCGAAGCCACCCTCAAAGGCACATCACACCCAAACGAGATCGTCGTGATCGGCGCCCACTACGACACCACGCAGCGCTCTCCCGGTGCCGACGACAACGCCAGTGGCTGCGCCGCCATCCTCGCCCTCGCCCGCGCCTTCAAAGACAAGCCCCAGCCCCGCACCATCCGCTTCGTCCTCTTCCCCAACGAAGAACTCCCCACCGGCGGCACACCCGAAATGGGCAGCTGGATCTACGCCAAAAAAGCCCACGCCGCCGGCGACAACATCACCGCCATGCTCAGCCTCGAAATGCTCGGCTACTTCACCGACGCACCCAACTCTCAGAAGTACCCCGCGCCGCTCTCCAGCTTCTACCCCACCACCGGCAACTTCATCGCCTTCGTCTCCAACTACGACAACCGCGCCCTCGTCAAGCAATGCGTCCGCGCGTTCCGCGCAGGTGCACAGTTCCCCAGCGAAGGCGCCGCCCTCCCAAATTTCATCCGCGACGTCGGCCGCTCCGATCACTGGGGCTTCTGGAAAGAGGGCTATCGCGCGCTGATGGTCACCGACACCGCAAACTTCCGCAACCCCAACTACCACAGCGCAACCGACACCCCCGACACGCTCGATTACAACTCGATGGCCCGCGTGGTTGAAGGACTCGAACAGGTGCTGAAATCGCTTGCCGCAAACAGGTCTTGAGCCCCCGCGGCCAAACGTGTGGATACACCCCTGGCGGGCCAAAGCAGTGCGACAACGCACCCCCTCTTTCCATTTTGCACAATTCAATTTATCCACTAGCCGCGTAAACACTTGCGCGCGATTTCACCCACGTCGCAGTTACGGTTATTTCCGGCCATTCGCGCTTCGC
>JAEUJD010000130.1 GCA_016793015.1 Phycisphaerales bacterium | reverse complement strand
TGATCTCTTCGAGGATTTCGCTGGGCTCCGGCAACTTCGAAAAGTGCGCCACCACAGAGTGCAGCATCGCCACGACGACCGCCGCCGAAGGGCCGTGCCCGGACGCATCAGCGATGAGAAAGCCGACGCGTCCGCTCCCCGCCGGATCGGTGAACACGTCGTAGTAGTCGCCCCCGGCCCGATCGAACGTTGCGTACGCCGCGGCGAGTTCGAGCCCGACAATCGGCGGGAACGACTGGGGCAGCAAACTCCGCTGAATCTCTGCAATCTGATCGATCTCGTTCTGGATGTACGCGGTAGCTTCCTGCAAACGCCTTGCGATATTCAGGTTGCGGATGACCACGCCCACAAGATTGGACTGGAGCACCACCGTCTCCAGGTTCTCCATCGTCCAGCGATCTTCCGGTGTGTCGAGCAGGATGAGCCAGTCGGCCGGCTGTGATTTTTCCGGCAGCGGCGTCGAAACCAGCGAGCGATAGCCCTTGGTCCATTCACCCATCACGCTATCGGCCGACCCATCCAGCCGCGCCATCTGCGGCAGTTCCTCCGACGTGATCAGGCCGATCAGCCCGCCGCTGCGAATCGGCGCACCGCTCACCTGACCGTCGTGTATGACCGGTGGCACAAGTTCCTGCCCGTTCGCCGTCCGCCAGCGCGTGATGCGATAAGCACCCTTGGGAACGTCCCGCGTTCGCACCATGACCATGCACGCGCGCCCGCGGATCTTCCCCATCGCTTCCGCGAACTCGTTGATGATCCCCTGATCGTGTGTCTGGTCGAAGAGCTTGTGCGTCAGTTTCAGGAGCAGGGGTAGCCGCTCGTTTGAAGCGAGATCGGCGAGCGCGACGCCGGGCAGGGCCGAATCGCGAAAATGTGGGGTTGGGTGCGGCGCTGCGGGCATCGGAAAAAGTTCGTTGCGAAGGGCGCGCCCGGCGTGCGAACAGCCGGCGAAGGATCGGACAAACGAGGGTGCTCCAGGGCTCAGGGTCCCCGAGTCCCTTAGACTGGCTCACTGTATTCGATCGAGCCCCCACAGCCGGATTCCCCGGTATCGGAAGGTTGAACATGACGACGACGCAAGCCGCATCTCCCGCCTATCAAGAGCTTTGCAACCTGGCCCGGCGCTCCACGGCGCTGAGTTCAATCGGCCAGCTCCTGAACTGGGATCAGGAGACGTACATGCCCCCGGCGGGCGGCGCATTCCGGGCCGAGCAGTCGTCGCTCATCGCCGAACTGCACCACAAGCACGCCACCGACAAGCGCGTGGGCGATCTGATCGCCGCGTGCGAGAGCGACAAGAGCCTGCTCGCAAACGGCGCGGTCGCGGCCAATATGCGCGAGTTTCGGCGCGACTACGACCGCCTGACAAAGCTTCCCTCGGAGCTGGTGGCCGAGCTTGCGAAGGTCGGCAGCCAGGCGCAGGAAGTGTGGAAAGAAGCGCGGACCAAGAACGATTTCAAGATGTTCGCGCCGTGGCTCGAACGCATGTTCGCGCTCTCGCGGCAGAAGGCGGATTACTACGGTGTGCCTGCCGGGGGCGAAAAGTATGATGCGCTGCTCGATGAGTACGAGCCCGGAATGACCGCCAAGCAGATCGAAGCGATCTTCACACCGCTCCGCACCCGCCTGACGGATCTCGTCCATCGCGTCGCCAAAGTCGGCAAGCATCCCGAAACGTCAATGCTCAAGAGGCCAGTCCCCGCCGACAAGCAGCATGCGTTTGGACTCGCCGTGCTCAAGGCGATGAAGTTTGATCTCGAAGCCGGCCGCCTCGATGTCACCACGCACCCGTTCTGCTCCGGTCTTGCGCCCGGCGATACCCGCCTCACCACGCGCTACCGCGATGAGGCCTTCACCGACGCGCTGTACGGCACGATGCACGAAGCCGGGCACGGCCTCTACGAGCAGGGCCTGCCGAAAGACGGCGGTGCCGCGAATCTTTACGGCCAGCCCCTCGCCGAATCGATCTCGCTCGGCATCCACGAGAGCCAGAGCCGTATGTGGGAGAACCTCGTCGGGCGGAGCAGAGAGTTCTGGATGTGGGCTCTGCCCCTCGCAAAGAAGGAGTACGGCGCGGCACTCGACGGCGTCGATCTCGACACCATCTACAAGGCCGTCAACACCGTCAAGCCCAGCCTCATCCGCGTCGAAGCCGATGAGGGCACATACAACATGCACGTCATGGTCCGCTTCGAGATGGAGCGTGCGCTGCTCTCGGGAGCGATGAAGGTGAGTGACGTTCCCGGCGAGTGGAACAAGCGCTATAAGGACTACCTCGGAATTGATGTGCCCGACGATCGCCGGGGCTGTCTCCAGGATGTCCACTGGTCCTTCGGCCTGATCGGCTACTTCCCGACCTACACGCTCGGCAATCTCTACGCCGCGCAATTCTGGGAGACGATCCTCGTCGAGATCCCCGATCTCAAAGCGCAGATTTCTAAGGGCGAGTTCGGCACGCTCCGCGAGTGGCTCCGCACCAAGATCCACCAGCACGGCAAGCACTACCGCGCCGATGAACTCTGCCAGAAGATTACCGGCAAAAACCTCAGTGCCGATGCCCTGTTGCGTTATCTCGAAGCCAAGGTCAAAGACGTGTACGGAGTGTGATCAGTCCCTGGGCTTCTGGATAATGATCCCCCAGGAAGTGCACCGGTAGCCCGAGAGTGCCAGGCGCAGGTGCATCACGTCCGCCCCGTGCGCTCCGTGCGGCGGCAGATCCGTGATCCCGTCAAACAGGCCCTCGCCGAGCGTGAAATCCGGCTCGGCGACCACATACCCCTCCCGGCGCACCCGCTCGATCACATCCAGCAGGTGCTTCTTCTGAAAGAGCACCGTGTGCGCGTGATCGACGGTGCCCCCCTCGTCGTTCATGTTCCATTCCGTGGTGTGTACCGCGACTCCGCCCGGCTTGAGCGTCTTCAGCGAGTTCTCGATGAACCGCAGCCCCTTCTCGATGCTGCCCACGTGCTCAAGCGAGCAGGTGGACCAGCAAAAATCAAACTTCCCGTGCAGATCGGCGGGGATGTCGTTCATGTCCACGTAGCGCAGTTCGATATTCTTCCGCAGTTCCGGATCGGGACAGACGTTCGCCATCCGCAGCTTCTCGATCGTGGTTGAATGCTGGCGTGTCTCGATCCATCGTGCGCTGCCCGAGCTTGCCGGGTCGAGATCGGTTGCGAGCACCTTCACGCCGTACTTCGCAAATAGGCTCGGCAGAGGTTCTTCGCCGCATCCAAAGACCAGGCCGCTCTTGCCGGGCACGAGTTGATCCAGCGAATAGAGTGCCTGCGCGACGTAGCAGATCTCCCAGACCTTGCGGTGATAGAGCACGGCGCAGCAGATCTCGGAACACCAGAAGCCGAGCCAGTCCGATTCGATATCGCGCTGCGTGCACCCCTTGGACCGGAGTTCCAGTTTCTGAGCCGACTTGGCCGCGGGCTTGGGCCCGCGCTTGAGTTCCTGCCCGGCGATGTAATAGCCAAGATTCTTGATGTTCATGCGCTCAAGCTCACGCTCGCGGCGTGGTGCGGTGATGTACTTGACGATCGCGCGGTTCAATAGTCCGAACATGCTCTGCATTCCTCAAGGGTTCCGATCGGGCACCACAATATCAGGCCGAGAATTCCGGACAGCCGTGAAAATTCCCGAGCAATCGGTGAACCAACAAAGACGGCCCGGCGCTCCACCCGGCGAAGGAGTGCCCCGAAATGAAAAGATCTTCCCTGCTTTGCGTCGCCGGCGCGACGTGCGTTGTTGTCAATTTGTTTCTGGGCGGCTGTTCGAGCGCACCCAAGACAGCGCAGCGGTCGGTGCTGATCGAGCCCGAGGCGGTGGGGGCCGTGCTGAGCGCTTCCGACTCAAAGACCATCGTCCTCGATGCCCGCGCACTCGAAGACTACGGCCCGGCCCATGCCCGCGGCGCTCAGCGCCTCGACACACGCGAGTGGTCCGCCGCCAGCCGCAAAGGTGACGGCCTGAACGACACCGCAGGTTGGTCGCTCCGCATCAGCGCCCTGGGCATTGATGAACACACCCCCGTCATCATCTACGACGAAGGCGGCATGACCTCCGCCGCCCGCGCGTGGTTCATCCTCCGCGAGTGCGGCGTCCAAAACGTCCGCGTCGTCAACGGTGGCTGGACCAACCTCTGCCCCGTCCTCGCGCCGAGTCTCGTGCAGGCCGGAAACCCCGGCGATTTCGCACCAACCCGCTTCGCCGCGGCAGCCCCAAACCGCCTCGTCACCAAAGACCAGTTGAAGGCTCTCTCCAGTGCAGGCACGCAGCCGATCCTCGACGTCCGAACCGAAGATGAATTCACCGGCAACGTCAAGGTCGAACCCGGCCGGGCGGTGGGGCGCGTCGGCCACGTGCCCGGCACAACGAATCTTCCTCACAAGCAGATGCTCGATGAGCGAGGACGCCTCCGCTCCCCCGAAGAACTCCGCACGCTCTTTACTGCGAACGGCGCATCCGAAGAAAAGCCCGCCGTCCTGCTCTGCCAGTCCGGTGGCCGCGCCGCGTTCGCGGCACTCGCCGCGGAACACGCCGGGTTGAACAACACGACCGTCTACTACATGTCGATGGGTGAGTGGTTCGCAGACCCATCCTGCCCGGTCGAATGAGCCGCTTGCTCACACGTTCATTGGTTCAGTTGCCAGATCGCAAAGTTCAGCGCCGTTGCGAACGAGACCCACGCCAGATACGGCACGAGCAGCCACGCCGCAGGCTTTGAGACCCGCCAGAACACATGAATAGTCGCGGCAATCGCGATCCAAAGCAGAAGAATGTCGAAGAGCGCCCAGCCCAACAGGTGCATCCCGAAAAACAGGGGCGTCCAGAGCGCATTCAAGAGCCACTGCACGAGAAACAAAACCAAAGGCCATCGCTGCAACGCCCAGCCGCCCTTCCTCCACACCAGCCATGCCGCAACCCCCATCATGATGTAGAGCAGCGTCCAGACCGGACCGAACAGCCAGGACGGCGGGTTCCAGCTCGGCTTGTTCAGCGTTACGTACCAGCCATCGACCGAAACAAAAACCGCCGCCGTTGCCGCGGCAAAGCACAGCACGAGCCAGCCCGCGAGCGCGAGCGTCTGGCGTGAAACGGAGATCGGCGTAAGAGGGCGGCGATCCATTCCGTAAGACTACACCGGCGAGACGATGCGTTGCTCGCGCGCCGTGTCGCGCATCGCGTTGAACCGACTTCGCCGACGTCGCCCGCAATGCCGCAACCGGACTTTTCCTGAAAGCGATTGTCGCCTGTTCAAGAACCGATAATTCCAAGCGAGTTTCTGCCCAATAAGTCGCCGACCCGTGAATCCCGGTTATTCTCTGGGTGTGAGTAACTTTCGGTTGCGGAATTCCGTCGGAACGCTCGGGGCAATCGCTCTGTGCTTGAGTCAAGCCGTCGCAGGGACTTCTATTTCCCGCGAGGGCATAAATTTCCAGGTCATCGGAAGTGCAGGGAATCGGCCGATTCAAGCGGGGGAAGCGGAGTCATTTCGAGTAGGTCGAGGCTCGGTCGGGTACGAATACGGCCTGAGCACGACCGAAGTCACTGTCAGTCAGTATTTCCAGTTTGTCGATGCGTACGGCAGAGTCAATCAGCAGTATCCAGACGTTTCACTGCTCGGGCGCGGAATTCAGTTGAACTCGCTGGCGGCTTCGGGATACTCGGTAACCCCGTCGCTCATGCAGTATTCGGCGACAATGTCTTGGCGCAACGCCGCGCGAATGTGCAACTGGCTACATAACGGACGCAGAAATGAGAAGTGGGCATTTGAGAGCGGAGCGTACGACGTTTCGACTTTTACCGCCAATCCCAATGGCACCGTCAACGACCAGATTGCTCGTTCGGCCGGTGCCAAGTTTTGGATTCCTAGTTTGGATGAGTGGATCAAAGGGGCCTTTTACGACCCGAATCGCTACGGCGTAAGTGGCGACGGATATTGGCAGCGTCCGGGTGGCCAGAATGAATACTTGGTAACCGGCACTCCAGGCTTAGGAGGGCAGACGGACGCACAATGGAATCCCAATCCTGCTCTTGCGCCGTTCGTTCCAGTTGGTTCGTACCCCCAAGTTCAAGGACCGTGGGGCTTATTGGATGTGTCGGGAGGCGAAGCCGAGTGGACAGAGGCTCGCTCAGGCGACTCCGCGCGGCAAGTTCTGGGCAGTCGCCGTAACGACCCATTTTGGGCACTGGCTGATAGTATTTCATGGATCGGCGATACTCTGGAGCCGGACTTCTTTGCGGGCTTTCGGATTGCCACAGTTCCGGCCCCATCGAGTTTGGCGGTGTTTTCGATGATTGTGCTATTTGTAAGGAGGCGGTCGTGATCAGCTCTATTTTCAAGGCGTTTGCGATTTCGTTCGCTTGGGCGGCGCTCGCGGCGGCGCAGGTTTCTACAAATATTGTTATCTCGGCTGAGCCTATTGAGGGCAACACGCAAATCATAACAAAGTGCGAGCATGTGTTCAATGCTCTTGTGGACGGCGTCAACACTGCGTTTTATGATGTCGAGATTAATGCAGCCGCGACAGGTCCAAATCCGCTCATAGGCGTGGTTCCGAACTTCGGGTTGGGAATCGCAAGCCTAAAGATGAAAATTATCGATAAATTTTCCGGTGCGTTAAGTTTTCCTCAAGTAGTCTTAACGGCAACGAGCACCAGCAATTTCAGGCAGATCAGATCGGTGTCTCAGGTCGGAGGATCGCGTCCAATCGCGTTTTCTGCGAAATTGGTAGGAAGTTTCGGATATCAGGACTTCCAAACGCCACCGCAAGTTTTCCCGGCATTGGTCTCTGTGGCCCAGATAAATGAGATCAATGTCGTTAGGGACTCGGCAAAGGCGCTGACTGGTGATTGTTACATAAATGCAACTGCATTCGGCGGAACCTATGCGGGAGGAGGGACGGTTACTGGGTATCTTGAAACATTCAACGTTGCGGGTAGATTATGGGGTAGTGTGACAACTATTGGTAGCGTCGGATCGATTCTCGTGGACAGAAAAATTGGGTTTGACCCGAGTGAGAATGTGAATGTGGGCGACAAGCGATTTCGACTCACGGCTACTGGACTCTATCGGTTGCGTGGTGAACGGTTAAACGTAGTTGTTAATGGCGGAAACCCAAGCATTGCGATTCCGGTGTCGCTAATTGCGGCCACTGGAAGCCTGAGCACGGATGATCAGTACGCTGGCGGAATATTTGGAAGTATCTCCGTTTCAACTTTTGTTTCTGCAGGCGAGGTCGGAAATCCGGCAGTCTCGGCCAACGGTGACTTTGGCGCAATCCTTACCATGACGGGCGCATTGCCAATCAACGCGGTTGTCTCTCCCGCTGTCTTTGTAGGTCGCACACTTCGCTCAGGCGGGAGCATAGTTCTTCCGGACTCGGGACTTGCTGGACAAATTGTCATCAACGGTAAAGGAGCGTCGGGAGGGTGGTTTGGTGGCGTCTCTGTCGGTGCGATCGGCATTGTACAGGTCGGGGCCGGTTCAGGTGTCTACACGGACAAATCGGCTGATTTTGGAGGCGGTGCGGTTGGTCTCGTTCCGTTCAAGTTGTACGAGGCGGACTCGACTCACGCGGTTTACAACCCTTCGGCAACAAACTTCGGCTTCTTCCTAGACAGCGACCTCAAGAACATCAACACAACGAACCCGTTGAAGATCGCGTTCTTCGGTCCGGTCAAAGTCGATCCGATTCCTCCAGCACCGACGCCGCCCGAACCCCCGGCACCTCTCCGGCCGTTCAAGGTGACGGTTGCCCCGCCCAACTCGCCACTCTCGATCGACGTTTCCAGCAAGTTTCAGATCGTGCCCGATCCGACGAACCCGCGCAAGGTCAAGCTGTTCGCGGTCAATCCGGAAGACCATTTCATCTCGGCCACGTACACCGTGACCAACAACACAACCGGTCAGAAGATGATCTGCGACCTGGCTGGGTCAAATCCTCCCCCGGTAGACATGGGAGCGGGCTATCAGTTCGATCTGGGCCGCGATTGCAACGGAAACGGAATCGCTGATGCAATTGATCTGCTACCGGAGAATAACCCCGAGTGGGATGTTGACCCTCGTGACGGTTACATCGATACGTGCCCCACAAATGGAACATTCTGCGTTGCGGACATGAATGGAGATATGGTCGTCGATGATGTCGACTTCCAACTGTTCGTCATAGCCTACAACACACTCGAAACCATCGATGGCGATTTCACCGGTGATTGGCTGACCGACGACGCGGACTTCCAAATTTTCCAGCTCTTCTACGACAAACTCGATTGCCTATTACCCTGGGGCGACTGATTCAGTTCCGGCAGTTGCCGCATGACTTGCATCGTGGGAGCCATCAACGCAGAAAGCGCCGACGAATGCTCGCAAGGCACCACGCCGCCATCCCGACGTGCAGCACCACTGCGGGCCACAGGCCAATCCCCGAAAGCCCCGCGCCAAAGCACGCGTACACAAACAGCCCCACAACCGCAACGTTGTAGAAAACCATCCCCGCGACGAGGCCCTTCGCAACGCGGCCGTTCGGTTCCCCCCGCCCCGCCCAGTTCATCATCCCGATCGTGATGAGCGCCGCACCGGTCACGCGCGCGACGATGACCGCCGCCGCGTTCTCAAGCGTTGATCCCAGCAACAGCGAAACCGCAAAGACCGGAACGACAAGCGCTCCAGCCCCCGCCGCGATCTCGATGAACGCTTCGAGTGTGAGCAAAGTCTTCAATTGCATCTCCCCGCGAAGCGGACGTCTCACCCGGCCTTGCGCTGCGAACTGCCCGTCAGCGAACCTTCCGCCTGCAATTCCTTGACGAGGGCGACCGCCAGCGTTTCGTATTGATCAAGCGTGTTGTACGCCTGAGCGCTGATGCGGACGATGCGGCGGTCATTGCCGCCGACGCGCCAGATCGGGGCCACGACGCCGTGGTTGTGGATGAGCGCATCCTGCATCGGGTCGTCGTAGAGGCTCGGGCGGCCCTTCATGTTCTGAGGGGGTTCTGGCAGGATGATCGAGGCCATCGTGCCCAGCATGTGGTCCGGGCAGGAGGGTTCGGCGCCGATCGCCTTCGTCACGATGTCGCGGCCCTTCACGATCAGGTCGTGGTTCCGGCGCATCAATTCTGACCAGCCACCCGGCAGCAGGCGGCTCAGGTACGCGATCGCCTCGGGAACCACCAGAAAGCCCGAGTAATCCAGCGTGCCGTGGTAATCAAAGTCGCGGAGGAACAGCTCGCGATCCGCCCGAATCTTGTTCGCGCGGCTGGACAGATACACCGGCCGGAAGCTCTTCTGCTTCTCCTTGCTCACCTGAAGGAAAGCCGTGCCCTTCGGGGCGCTCATCCATTTGTGCAGGCTGCCGACGTAATAGGTCGGGTCGAGCTCCTTGAGGTCCACAGGAATCTGCCCGGGGCCGTGCGCGCCGTCCACGATCACTTCGACGCCCTTGGCCTTGAGGGCGGGCACCAAGCGGCCGACCGGGAAGATCAGCGAGCTGCCACTGGTGATCTGGCTGATCATCGCCAGTTTGGTCCGGGGCGTGACCGCCGCCATGACCGCATCAAACACCTGATCCGGGCTTTGGATCGGGAACGGCACTTTCGCGAAGACGACCTTCACGCCGATGGCCTTTGCCATGCGATCCAGTTCGTTCACGCCGGACTGATACTCGTGGTCGGTCAGCAGGATCTCATCGCCCGCCTTGAACTCGGTGCTGCTGAAGATGGAGGCAATGCCCATCGTCGCGTTCGGGACCGGGGCGAGTGAAGACGGGTCGCAGTTCAGAAACGATCCCAGCACCTCGCGGACGCCATCCATCAGGCGTTCGAGGTCCACCTTGTAGAACCGCACCGGCTCGCGCTCCATGCGGGCACGCATCCGGTTCTGGGCCTCGAGCACGGCCCGGGGGACCGCCCCGTAGCTGCCGTGGTTCAGGAAAGTGATCGCCGGGTCAAGGTCCCAGTGCGAGGTCTGAAAGCGGATGCGGGAAACGCGATCAACCGGCGCGGGCGAGGGCGCGGGGAGCAGTTTCTCGTCGATCAGTTGCGAAGCGGAGTTCATGTTGAGTTTCACGCATGCGGTATCGGCAAGCCGGGTCGTCCGGCTCGAACCGCCAACGCACTTTAGTCAGAGCGGCAGATCAGCAGATTGCCAGAGCAGCAGATGAGCAGAGGAAAACGGAACAAAGCCAATGTCGCCCGCAACAGCGGGGAGGCCAATCCGATCTGCAAATCTGCTGTTCTGCCGCTCTGCGGTTCTAACAGTGCTGCTCGCCCGCCTGTGGATCGGTGTCCGGCCCGGTCGAGCACGCGAACTGGTACGTGTTCATGTTCTTGATCGGCGGGCTGTAGATATGCAGCGTGATCAGGTCCATCCCCGGTGCCTGCATGTTCAGGACCTGGTGGATGTCCGAATCCTCTGCCGCGCACACATAGCCGGGGGCCATCTGGTTCGTCGCGGCCGGACAAACCAGCCCCGAAGGCGTCAGCGCGTACCGAATCTCGGTGCCCGTCCCTTCAACCACCCGGAACGCACACGAACTGCCCTTGTGGTCGTGGATCGGCGTGCAGTGCCCGCTCCGCCAGGTCAGGGCGAGAAGCTCGTACCACGGGCTGCAACTAATCCGGTTCCTTCGATAACCATGGGTGCCAAAGACCAGCACGCTTTCGAGTTCCTGCCGCGTGATCGTCACTTTGCCAAGCAGCCGAGCCAGCACGTCCAGCTTGGCCCGCTCACCGTGGGTGTCGAGGTAGTCGATCACCTCAGCCAGCTTCGGAAAGCGCTGGGCGGGCGGCAGGGAAGGCTTCGTGCTGGATGAAGTTTGCGTCACAGTTCCCTCAGTCTAACCCCGGTTGGCGATCCTGCCAAGAACCAGTACGCCGGTGGGGGCCATCCCGCGCCCCAAACCCCTGAATTACTGACAAATCACGAGGTTGTACGCCTGCACGAACAGGACGAAATCGTCGTCCAGCACCAGATTGTCCTGATTCAGGTCCGCCGGGCAAGCCTCGGGCTGGAGCGGGAAGTCCGGCGTTTCCGGCGTCGGACAGAACAGTTCGCTGTAGGCGAACAGGAAGTACTGGAAGTCCACGTCGTTCACGAGGCCATCCCCGTTGAAATCCGCGGCACACGTCAGCCGAAGCGTCACATCCTCGGGCAGGTAGTTCAATCGCCAAACGCGTCGGAGCGGCGTTGGTGGAGGCGTGGGCAGATTGAACGTGCTGAATCCGGCGGTGCGGGTCGCGCCCGGCGAGCCGTCAACGATCGTGAATAGGTGGGTCGAAATCGGGTTGTACCCGCCGGTGAGGGTCACGCGCAGCAGGCCACCGAGTGTGTATGGCTTCTGAACCGCGATGGAGTCGTATGCCGCAGGACCGGCGAAATTGCAGTCAAAGGTGGTGGTCGGAGGGACCAAGAGCGGCTCTTCAAAGATGATCTGGCCGGTGCCGCCGGATGCCGCCCCCGGCGCGATCGCCCCTTCGATCCGGACGTTGCCGCCCACGGTGCCATTGCCGCGCAGCGTCTGTCCGGGGGCAAGCGTTGCGAGATCGGGAGAGACCGGACCATCGAGCCTCGCGCGGACGGCGGGCTCCGAAGTCGCGCCGAGAATGATCGAGCCGGTGCCGAGAAGGGTCTGCGTGCCCGCCATCGAAACGCGGGTCAGCCCGGCACCCGAGGTCGGGTTCACGACGATCTCGCTGTCGTTCGTGAAGTTCAAGAGGACAAAGTTCGAGCCCGCAAGAACATCGATCGGAGTTGAGCTTTGGGTGGCCGTCGCGGAAGCCGAGCCGTTTACCGTCAGACGGCCGGTCCCGGTGCGATCAAGGGCTCCACCCTGAACGTTTGCGCCCGATCGGAGGGCAAGCGTGCCCGCTCCGGCCCGGATGCGGCCCCCGGCAGGCTGGACGATGGAGCCGACGATCTCGAGCGTCTGACCCGCAGCGCCGGCGCTGATGACGCCGGAATTGGTCAGGAATGCGTAGATTCGGCCCTGGCCGGTGATCGTGTGATTGACGCCGTGCTGGATTCCGAACGCGGGCGAATCGAGCATCGCCGAATCCAGGTTGGCCGCGTTGGCGTTCAGAAGGATTGTGCCGTTTCCGGAGATGATCGTGCTCGCGGATGCCCGCAGGCGGCTCAATTGCAGGTCGCCGGCGGGATTGACCACGATCTGGCCGTTGTTTGTGAGTGCGCTGCTCATCAGCAGGCTGCCACCACCCAGCACGTGCGCGATCCCGCCCGGGTTGATCTGGAACTGGTGCAGCGTGGCGTTTTCGCCCTGAGGCACAACCAGCCGGCCGGTGCCGAAGCTGGTGAAAGCGCCGCCCGAGACGGTGATCGCGTTCATCAGTTGGAGCGTGGCGTTGCTTGCCGCCATCGCGCCCCCGGCGGAATTGGTCACATTGGCCGCGAGTTGAAGCGGACCGACGGGGTTGTTGGCGGCGATCGCGCCGAAGTTCTGGATCGGAAGGCCGATCCGGCCGGTGCCTCGGATCGTGTGGTCGGCGTTGTTCGTCAGGGTGACGGCGGGATCCCCGCGAATCTGTGCGGTGAGCGGATCGAGGCTGCTCGCATTAAGCGTGAGATTTCCCGGTCCGGCAAGCGCAGTGTTCTGCGTGAAATACGCGCTCGCCGCGGCATTCTCAGCGGTCGAATTGATGATCAATGAACCGGTGTTGGTCAGCGTCGATCCGGTATACCGAAGAGTCGCACCCCGCAAGACCTCCACCGTGCCAGAGAGCGAAGTCCCCTGCAGGAGGGGTGAGGTGAAGCCTTTGATCCGCACAAAGGCGCCGGGGGTGCTGCCGAGCGACCCGCTCGTGATCGTCACCGAATCGCCGATCGAAAGCACAGACCCCAACGCGCTGGCCGTCATCGCGCCGCCGCCGGACATGTTGACATCGCCCAGAACTTCGAGCTCGCGCGAGGCGACGTTGGCGTTGACTTTGGGAGCGCCCGCCAGCGGGGCGTAGATCCGGCCGGTACCTCGGATCGTGTGACCGGATCCGATCGTGAGCACGCCGTTTTCCGAGGCGAGCATCGCCGAGTCGAGATCGGCCGAATTCGCGTTCAGAGTTGTGGTCGAAGCGGTGCTGCTTCCGAGTGTTGCAGCCCCGACTGCCGAAGCCTGCGTCACGCTGTTCGCGCCGCTCGAGTTCACTTTGAGATCGAACGCGCCGGTCAAATTGCCCGCGCCGATCTCCAGGCGTGCGCCATCCGTGATGACCACCTGCCCGCTGATGTCGGTTGATGCAAGGCCGGCTTGATCCGGAACGCGGAAGAGCCCGCCCGAATTCGCCGTGAGCGTGCCGCCGGTCAGGCGCGCACCCTGAGACAATTCCAAAATACCCGACATCGCGACGATCGATCCGCCGGAGTTCTGCAGATCGCCCGCGATCTGGAGCACCCGCCCGGCCTGATCCGCCGCGATCGCGCCCTGGTTGACCATCGGGCCGTACAGCCGGCCCGTTCCCTGCACCAAGTGTCCCGCGCTGTTGGTCCACGTCGATCCGGGGTCCGCGCTGATGAACGCGCTGTCCAGCGTGCTCACATCCGCGTTGAGGCGGATTCGCCCCGAGCCGGCGATAATGGCTCCCGCCGGGAAGCGAAGCTGTGTGATCGAGGGCGAAGCGGTGCTGTTGATGACAACCTGACCGTTGTTCAAAAGGCCGGTGTTCAGGCCGGCCGTGCCGAGCGCGAGTACAAGGCCGGGGCTGATGTTGAGAATGGCGGAGGAATTCGTGATGCTCGCGCCAACCAGGAGCGCGGGGATATCAAGCGTGGCCGTCAGCGCGCCCGCACCGGCGATGACCGCGGTTTCGGGAGGCGTATTCGGTACGTCGTTGGGCGACCAGTTGAGCGGGTTGCTCCAGACGCCGCTGCCTCCGACCCACGTCCGGGGGGTCTGCGCCTGCGAGACCGAGGCAATGGCGGCCACCGTGAGCGCGGGCAGCCACACCCGGCTCGACGTCGCGGATCGACAGCTCTTGGAACTCCCGGTTTGCCCCTTCATCGCTCTCCTCAAGATCGGACACTAGCCAGTACCAGTGTGCCACACCTCTCTGAAAAGCAAAGGGGCGATTGGAAACCGGGCAGCCAAAAGCTCACCGGCGGCACCGAAGGCCGCCGGCAGCGAGTCGAATGTCCGAGAACGCGGGCTGCGGACCCGATTCGGGCTGCTGGGCTCAGCCGCACGTGAGTTCGTTATATGCCGCGGCAAAGAGCACGAAATCCGCATCATCGACGAAGGCGTCGGCGTTCAGGTCGGCCGGGCAGCCCGGCAACATGGCCGGGACGGCGCAATCGAGCACGTTGTACGAAGCAGCGAATTGAACGAAGTCGGCGTCATCGACCAAGCCGTCGTTGTTGAAATCCGCGGGGCAGGTGTTGGCGCAGGTGCCGGGAGCGTCGCCCGTCTTGCCGAGAGCGGTCTCTCCGGCAGGAACGCAGAGCTTGAAACCATCGCTGAACGTGACGGCGAGCGTGGTCGCGCCCGGGTTCCACGCGACGTAGGTGCGGACGCCATTCTTTTCGAAGACGGCGTAGTGCGGGGTATTGGCCGCGATCGAGGCATCGACGCGCCCGAAGATGTTGAGCGACTGGATCCACTGATAGGCGCGGGCCCGCGAATCGCCATCTTCCAGCGGGAAGTTGGGATTGGCGTTGATGAGGCTCGCCGCCTGCGTCGGATTCACGGTCGCGAGCGCCGAATACAGGATGCTGTGCCACGATGAGGGGTTGTTGTTGGTCTGCGCCATCAGCAGGCTCCAGTTGTCGAGCATGCCCTGGCGGTGATGGCCG
>JAEUJD010000105.1 GCA_016793015.1 Phycisphaerales bacterium | reverse complement strand
ACTTCACCGTGCAGGGCCTCACCGACAGCCAGCGCATGATCGATCGCTGGCGCCGCATCGGCGATCTCACCATCGCGCACGGCGACCCATCCCCGGAAACACGCGAAGCCCTCGACACGTTCGCAGCGTCCATGAACGACGATCTCAACATCGCCGGCGCGATCGCCGCGATCAACTCCTGGTCCTCCAAACTCCTGCGCCCCTCCAGCGGCGACGTCGCCGCCATCCGCGCCTTCGACGGTGTGCTCGGCGTCCTCTCGCTCGAACGCGCTAAATCCACCAGTTCCGACATCGGCATCTTCGTCGGCGGCCTCGCGCCCGACCCGACCGTCATCGCCAAACTCGAAGACCGCCGCGCCGCCCGCGCCGCGAAAGACTTCAAAAAGTCCGACCAGATCCGCGATGACCTGCTCGCGATGGGTTACGCGATCAAGGACGCCCCCGGCGGCAAGGTCGAAGTCAGCCGGAAGTAGCCAAAGAGCAAAAAGGTCCTATGGACCTCACAGGACCTGGACGATCTGTTCCTTTCGCCCCGCGTGCTACTTTGCTGCCGGAACTTCCGTTGCCTTTGCCGGTGCAGCCTCCGCCGCCGGACCAAGCCACACGCCCCGCAGGAAAACCGCGAGCGACTGTTCGTTCAGTGTCGGAAGGTCGCGACCCTCGAAGGACGTGAGCATCATGTTGATGCCCCGCTCGACCGCGTTGCGATCCCCGGTCTGGAAGCCCAGGTACGCCCGCAGCAGCCCCGCATCGCGGATGGTCGAAAGACCGCCCGCCCCGAGCATGCGCGGGTTGGTCGTCATGCGGTCATCAAGGTCCTTGGCGAGAATCGCCAGCCGCTCGGCGTTGGGAAGCAGATCGGCCGCGTAGCGCACCGAGGCCAATTCCGGATGGTTGGTGAGCAGGTCTCGCAGATTCGTCGCGGCAGATGCGTACATCCCGCCCGCGAGCTGCGCGTGCGTCCGCGCCGTAAACGCGCTCGTATCGCTCGGCCTCATCGAGAGTGCCCGCGCGAATTTCTCTTCCGCCAGGAAGAACTGGCTCTTCGCAAACAGCTTCTCGCCCTGCTGCATCTCGGTGACAAACGGGTCGCGATCATCCTTGTAAGGCTTGATGAATCGCGCACCGGTGGTCCCCGACTCGCGAATCAGATCCATCGTACCGCTGTCCACCAGCGGCACGATCTTGCCCGCATCGTCAAATCGCATCCCGGGTGGCGGCTTGGGCATGCCCGGTACATCCTGCTGCCCGGTCGATGCGCTCTGCTTGACCGCGCCTTCGGGCTTGGTCAGATTCTTCCGGAGCTTCTCGATGTCCTGCATCCACTGGGGCATCGCCGTCGCCTTGCCGTCCGCGTCCGTCCCGATCGGCGCATTCGTGCCATTCGCCCCCGGCAAACCCGGCGCACTCCCCGGTGCCGTTCCATCCGGCGTGCCCGCCTCGGGCGTCTTCGTGCCCGAATCGCCCGGCGTCGGAACCGAGCGCTCTTCACGCAGGCGGCCCCGCTCCGACAATCGCTGGAGCTGCTCGTCAAACGATGTCGTCGATGTATCGGGCCGCGCAGGATTCGCGACCGATCCCGGACCGCCCGGTGCGGCAGAACGCGGATCGATCTTCTCCGCCGGAACCGCCGCGGCCTTGGTCGGTGCCGCGGAAACGTTCAGGGGTGAACTCACATCGCGATCGAGCATCTGGAGGCCGAGCAGTGGCGATGCCGCGACCGAGCGCGAAGTGCCGGTCGCGTCGGTACGCTCGCCGATGATGGCGGGCCGGAGCATGCTGGAAGTGACAAACGAAGAAGTCGATCGC
Source organism: Phycisphaerales bacterium (assembly GCA_016793015.1). Classification (GTDB taxonomy): domain Bacteria; phylum Planctomycetota; class Phycisphaerae; order Phycisphaerales; family UBA1924; genus JAFEBO01. Next base: position 3,946 of record JAEUJD010000105.1, on the reverse strand, counting down.
AGCGCGCCGCCGGTGTTCGCATCGTCCGTGCGCCAGGCCGTCGCGTAATCCCGCGCGAGCGGGCGCGCGTTGGCCGCATTCTCCGTCACCGATGCCCCGCTCGCGCCGCCGAAACGCCCGTACGCCAGCGTGCCTTCCAATTGTCCCGGCTTGCGCACTGCGCCGCCCGTGGTCATCGCGAACTGATACTGGAGCGCATCGGTCGAGCGGATGCCCTGGCCAGCCAGACCCGAGAAATACGAATCGCGACGGAAGTTGTACAGCGTGTCGGTTCCCAGCCGCCCCATGAACTGGCTCGAATCAGGCAGCGAACTCGCCCGCGTTGTCAAACCGCCCGGAGCGCGCCCGAACACAATGGCGTCGCGCATCCGCGCGCCCTGCACATCGAACCCGCGGTTCACCGGCCCAAGGCTCGTATCAAACCGGTTGGTGTTCTTCTGCATGCCCCGCCCATCGCCCAAGGCATTCTGAGCCTGTGCGGAAGCAGCCATCCCGGCGAGCGCAAGAAACGCAACGATCAGCGGACGATTCATGAAGTGCTCCTGACACTTGAGAATACCCCCCAAAGCAACCCCCGGTTCTCTCTTGTTCGGTATCTCTTCGCCTTCTGCCATATTTCCCCCCTCTTTCCTATCCTCGCACCCATGCCCACCTCTTCTCCCAGCCCCTCACAGCCCGTCTATATCACGACCCCGATCTACTACGTCAACGACCGGCCCCACATCGGCCACTGCTACACCACGCTCCTCGCCGACGTCACGGCCCGCTTTTATCGGCTGCTCGGGGGTTCAAGTGATGCCGGTGGCAACCGATCCCAAGATGTGTTTTTCCTCACCGGCACCGACGAGCACGCCGACAAAGTCGTCACCTCGGCCGCGGCACACAATGTCACGCCCATCCAGTGGGCCGACCAGAACGCCGCCGAGTTCAAAAAGGCCTTCGCCTTCATGAACTGCTCGAACGACGATTTCATCCGCACCACCGAAGACCGCCACAAATCCAAAGTCCTCGAGTACATCCGCGCCCTCCAGAAGAGGGGCGATATCTACCTCGGCGATTACGTCGGCTGGTTCGATGAATCGCAGGAGGAGTACCTGACCGAGACCGCCGCGAAGGAAGCAAACTTCGTCAGTCCCGTCACCGGCAAGCCGCTCGTGAAGAAGGTCGAGAAGAATTACTTCTTCAAGCTCTCCGCCTACCAGGACAAGCTCAAAGCCCACTTCGACGAGAACCCGTCGTTCGTTTTACCCGAAGCGCGCCGCAACGAAGTCCTCGGTCGCTTCCGCCAAGGATTACAAGACATCCCGATCAGCCGCGCCGTCACCGCCGACCCCACCAGCCAGTGGGGCATCAAAATGCCCGACGATCCCTCGCATCGCATCTACGTTTGGATCGATGCGCTCTTCAATTACCTGAGCGTCGTCGACACTCCGGAGCGTAACCAGTTCTGGCCCCCCGCCGTCCACTACATCGCCAAAGACATCCTCTGGTTCCACGCCGTCATCTGGCCCGCGCTGCTTATGGCTCTCGGCCGCGAACTGCCCGCCACCGTTTACAGCCACGCTTACTGGGTGCGCGATGGCCGCAAGATGAGCAAGAGCCTCGGCAACTTCGTCACCATCGAAGTCCTCCACGCCTACGCGCAGAAGTACAGCCTCGATGCGCTCCGCTGGTATCTCGTCACCCAAGGCCCGCAAGGCGCGACCGATGCCGACTTCTCGCACTCCAAATTCGTTGAGGTCTACAACGCCGACCTCGCCAACGGCATCGGCAACTGCGCCAGCCGCGTCTCCAACATGATCGAAAAATACTTCGAGGGCAAAGTCCCCGAGTACCAATCCACGTGGATCGACCGACGCTGGGAGACCACGTCCGCCGACGCCGTCCCCGCCTACCTGCAAGCCGCGAAAGAACTCGACCTTGCCGCGGCATTCGAGGCCGCCTCCTCCCTCATCAAAGACGTTGACGACCTCATCAGCGAAACCAAGCCCTTCACGCTCGCCAAAGACATGGCCACCAACGGTCAAGAAGTCGCCAACATCCTCGCCTGCTGCGCCGAGTCGATCCGCATCGCCTCCATCATGCTTGCGCCCGCCATGCCCCAGAAAATGGCCCAACTCTGGCAAGCCTGGAACTGGGCCCCGGGGTCGAACGCATCCCTGGAAGAACTCTGCATCTTCAATGGCCCCAAAGGCATCAAGCCCGGCCACAAGATCTCCAAGGGAGAGGCGTTGTTCATGCGTGCTGACCCAGCCGAAGCAGCCCCCGCCTGATTCGTCGTTATCAGGACGCTGATTCGCACCGATGCGTGCCGTTTTCTGCACGCGGCAACTCCCCAAGGCAGTAAACTGGAGCTCCGCGTTTCAGAGAGGGGTCCGGCCATGAATCGCTCGCTCGCCGCGCTCTGTATGTTCTCGCTCGCGTCTCACGCGATCGCGGGCGTCTCCTATTCGACCGACGGCCGCCTCGTGCAGGCCGTGAACTCTTTCGGTCAGAACTCCGCGAAAACACCTCTTATCCCCTTCGCGCCGTTCAATGAAACCGTGCAGACCAGTACCGACATGGCCGAAGGCGCATGTGCTTCCACCTCGATGCACAATTCTCAAATGACCTCGACCCAGATGTCCGGCACCGGCTCGGTCGCTGCGAATGTTCAGACCAAGGCATCGTCCCCACTTGTCTTCGCGGCATCGGGCACCTCGCGCTTCGAAGTGCTCTTCACGCCCGATACATCAAGCACGCTCCACCTCACCGGCACCCTCGCAGGCACCGCCGGAAGATCAACCCTCTCCGTCCAACTGCGCCTCGGAAACAATGTCCTGTTCACCAAGAGCACCGCCGGCGCATTCGATTTCCAGACGCTCGTCACCCAAAATCAGGAATACCGACTCCTCGTCTCGAGCGCCGCCAACAGCCTCCTCACCTGGTCCGGAACGCCCGTCGCCTCTTCATCCTCCGCAGGTTTCTCTTTCAACGCCGACTTCACATCCAGCACCTGTGTCGGCGATCTCAACCTCGACGGCTTCGTCGACGATCTCGATTTCGGCATCTTCGCCCCGGCGTACAACATCCTCGACTGCGCCGACCCCACCATGCCCGCCGGCTGCCCCGCCGATCTCAACAGAGACGGCCTGGTCGATGACATCGACTTCACGATCTTCGTGCCCGCGTACGACGCGCTGGTTTGTCCGTAGCGGTGATGCAAGCAAGTCATCGCGTCGCGCGCTACGTCCTGTGCATTGTTTTTTGCACGCTTTAAAGCAGCCTACGAACACAATGTAAACTATACATTAATATGCAAAGAAATTCGATGTGGTGCTTTCCAGTTCCGAGAACTTGGTATGCTCGCTCGCTATGCATCTCTCAGCACCACGCCACCCGGTCGTCGGATTGCTCGGAACAGTGCTGTTGCTAACGATGTTCGGCTGCGCAAACACAGACCCACCGCCTCCCGAGTCCCACACTCCACCGCAACCGAGCGATCAGGTAGCCGTTGAGTCTCTACCCCGGAATCCACTTCGAACATGTCCCACCGCCGTGCTGTTCGATCGCTCGACCGGGCTGTTCTCTGTCGAATGGAATGATTGCGACGGAGAACCGGCCGATTGGGTCCCGATCTGGACAGTCGATGGAAATACTCGCGTGGAGGGCCTGCTGTTGCCCGAGGCGGGGACTCCCGAATTCAGCCGCATCGTTCGAGGGGGTCCAAACGAAGTGTCGGGTATGTACGGCCTTGAGCTTGCCTCACAAGTCCGACCCAAAGGTGAGGGTTGGGAGATTGCACTAAAGCGATGGGCTGTTGATGGCGGCACCGTCGACACGGCGAAGACGCGACCGGTTGCTGGAAGAGTCCGCGTTCGAGTGCACCCGTCGTCGATCGGACCGCCGATCCTTCCTGGCATCGCTGTCCCACGACACCCTGAAACCGGAGCAACCAGATGAATTG
>JAEUJD010000092.1 GCA_016793015.1 Phycisphaerales bacterium | reverse complement strand
CAGTTGACCTGCGCGGCGACGACGAAGGAAGAGGCGATTCGCGAGATGGTCGGGATCTTGTTCAGTGCCGGGAGAACGGACCGGCCGGGGGAACTCGAAGAGGATGTGTGGGCGCGGGAGGAGACGTATTCGACGGGTTTGGGCTTTGGGTTTGCTGTGCCGCATTGTCGGACGAAGGCGGTGGACAGTGTTTCGGTCGCGGTGGGGCGGCTGGCGAAACCGGTGGAATGGGGATCGAACGACGGGTTGCCGGTGAGGCATGCGCTGTTGCTTGCGGTGCCGGAAGCGGTGGATGCGAAGGCGCATCTGCAGGTGCTCGCGCGGCTGGCGCGGAAGCTCGTGCATGAGGAGTTTCGGGGGGCGGTGGAGAAGAGCCAGAGTGTGGGGGAGCTTGGGAAGTTGTTGAAGATGGAGTTGGGGCTGTGACAGATGATCGGAATGCGGAGAGATCCCGTGGCAAACGTTCGTCGAGTGGTTTTTGTCGTTGGACTGGCGATGTCGGCGTTCGTCGCGCTTGTGGGAGCGGGGGAAGTTTCTGCGGACAGTCCGCGCGCATCCACTGCGCCGAACCCGCCGGAAGTGCAACTCAAGACGAAGCCGACGCTGTATGTCGTAGGCTATGCGCATCTCGATACCGAGTGGCGCTGGGCCTATCCGCAGACGATCCGCGAGTTCATCGCGGACACGCTGCACAAGAACTTTGAGTTGTTTGAGAAGTATCCGGACTACGTGTTCAATTTCTCAGGCTCGCGCCGCTATCAAATGATGCGGGAGTACTACCCGGCGGAGTATGAGAAGCTGAAGGGGTATATCTCGGCGGGAAAGTGGTTCCCGTGCGGGTCGTCGGTGGATGAGAACGATGCGAACGTGCCGTCGACCGAGTCGTGTGTGCGCCAGGTGATGTACGGGAACAAGTTCTTCCGGCGCGAGTTCGGGATCGCGAGCGAAGAGTTCATGCTGCCGGATTGCTTCGGCTTTCCCGCGGCGTTGCCAACTCTGCTGAATCACTGCGGAATTCAGGGGTTCTCGACGCAGAAACTGACGTGGGGTTCGCCGGTTGGGATTCCGTTCAAAGTCGGGCGGTGGATCGGGCCGGATGACAGCGAGGTGCTCGCGGCGCTTGACCCGGGCGCGTATGTCGGGCAGGTGAAGGAAAACCTGGCGAACAGCGAGAGCTGGAAGACGCGCATCGACAACAACGGGAAGAAGTCGGGCGTGTTCGTGGATTACCACTATTACGGCACGGGCGACATGGGCGGCGCGCCGACGCCGGAGTCGGTGGCGAAGGTGCAGGAGAGCGTGAACACGGATGGCGCGATCAAGGTCATCACGGGTCCGGCGGATTGGATGTTCAAGGCGATCAAGCCCGAGATGCGCTCGGGGCTGCCGACATACAAGGGCGAGTTGCTGCTGACGGAGCATTCGGCGGGGTCGATCACGTCGCAGGCATACATGAAGCGGTGGAATCGGAAGAATGAGCTGCTGGCGGATGCCGCGGAACGGGCGGCGGTGGGGGCCTGGTGGCTGACGGGGGAGGACTATCCGGCGCAGAGGCTGGAAGATGCGTGGTCGCTGGTGCTGGGCTCGCAGATGCACGACATTCTGCCGGGGACGAGTCTGCCCAAGGCGTATGAGTACGCGTGGAATGATGAGGTAATTGCAGGAAATATCTTCTCTCAGGTGCTGACGCACGCGGTGGACACGATCTCTTCGCAGATGGATACGCACACGCAGGGGACGAGCGTTGTGGTGTACAACCCGCTCGCGATTGCGCGGACGGATGCGGTCGATGCGGAGATTCCGTGGAAGAGCGAGTGGCGCGCGGTGCGGGTGCTCGGGCCGGATGGGAAGGATGTGGCGGCGCAGGTTGTTTCGGTCGAGAACGGGAATGCGCACATCGTGTTTGCGCCGACGGTACTGCCGATGAGCCTTTCGACATTTGATGTGCGGCCGATCGCGGCGGAGCCGGGTGGGCCGCGTGAGTTGAAGGTTGCGGATCGGACGCTGGAGAGCGAGTTTCTGAAGGTGACGATCGCGGACAACGGGGATGTGGCGTCGGTGTTCGACAAGATGGGGAATCGCGAGGTGCTTGCGGAGCCGGCGCGGCTGGCGCTGCTGTATGAGAAGCCACGCGATTGGCCGGCTTGGAATATGGATTGGGCGGATCGGCAGTTGCCGCCGCGGAGCTTTGTGGGCCAGGCGGGTGATGGGCCAGCGGAGATCGCGATCAGCGAGAACGGGCGGGCGCGGGTTGCGATCAGGGTGAAGCGCGAGCACAACGGCTCGGTCTTCACGCAGGAGATCCGGCTTGCTGGAGCTGGCGAGCGGGTGGAGTTCCAGACGCACATCGATTGGAACACGCAGGAGCGGAGCCTGAAGCAGGCGTTTGTGCTGAACGCGGCGAATCCGAATTCGACATACGACATTCAGGCGGGCGCGATCACGCGCGGGAATAACAACGAGAAACGGTACGAAAACCCGTCTCATCAGTGGTTTGATCTCACCGACCCTTCGGGTTCGTACGGCGTTTCGGTGCTGAACGACAGCAAGTATGGATCGGACAAGCCGGACGACAAGACGCTACGGCTGACGCTGCTTTACACGCCGGGCGTACGGGGCGGGTATCAGGATCAGGGGACGCAGGACATCGGGCGGCACGAGATGCTGTATGCCCTGTATCCGCATGCGGGGGATTGGTCGAGCGCGAAGACGCCGGAGCAGGCGGCGCGACTGAATTCGCCGCTGCGGGCATTTGTTGTGCCGCGGCACGCGGGGCCGCTGGGGAAGCAGATTTCGCTGGGCTCGGTTGCGGGCGACGGCGTGCAGGTGGTGGCAATCAAGAAAGCGGAGGCGTCGGACGCGGTGATCGTGCGGCTGCGCGAGACGGCGGGGAAGCAGTCGTCGGCGAATGTCCGCATCGGCAACGGAATTGCGAGCGCGATGCGCGTGGATGGACAGGAGCGCGAGACCGCGCCGGCGACGATTGAGGATGGAGCGGTGAAGGCGGTGTTGACGCCGTTTAGTTTGAAAGCGTTTGCGCTGAAGTTAACGCCGCCGGCGGCGGGACAGCTTGCGCGGCCCACGGCGAAGCCGATTGCGCTGACGTTTGATTCGCAGGTTGCGACGACGAATGGTGATCGCGGAGCGGCGGCGATCGATGGTGAGAAGCGGTCGATGGCGAAGGAGCAGATGCCGCGGGCGATCAATATCAATGGAACGTCGGTGAAGATGGGCGGCGATGGGGGGGAGGCGATCGCGTGCAAGGGGCAGGTGATTGAGTTGCCGTCGGATTCGGGCGGAACGGTGTATGTGCTTGCCGCGGCTCGGAATGGCGATCGCGGCGCAGAGTTTGCGGTGGGAGACAGGAAGCAGACGCAGAAGGTGCAATCGTGGCGCGGGTATGTTGGCCAGTGGGACAATCGCCTGTGGAAGGGCGAAGTGCCGGAGATGGCTTTTCAGTGGAAGAACGAGTGGGCGGGATTGGTGCCGGGGTATGTGAAGCCAGCGCCGATCGCGTGGTTCAATTCGCACTATCACACGCCAGCAGGTGATGCGCACTATCAGTACTCGTATGTGTTCCTGCACACGCTTGAAGCACCGGCGGGGGCAAAGACGATGACGCTGCCGGACGATGCGGATGTCCTGGTCTTTGGCGCGACGATGGTGGAAGGGAAGAGTGGGGGAGCGGTGGCGGCGTGGCCCTTGTTTGATACGTTGAAGGATCATGTGGAGGGTGGTGTGCGTGTTGTGACCTCGGGTGATCCGAATGATGCGGTGACGGTGAGCATCCGGCCGGAGTTGTATTGGAGGGATGGGGCGATTCGTTATACGACGGATGGGAGTGAGCCGACCGCGGCGTCGCCGGTGTATGCAAGTGCGTTGACATTGAGCACGCCGACGGTTGTGAAGGCGGCGATGGTGGATAGTGCGGGGAAAATCGGGAAAGTGAATTCACTGGATGTGAAGGTGAATGACACGACAGGGCCGAAGCTGATTCGGACGGATGCTTGCGTAGGTAGTCGTCGCGTGGTGTTGACGTTTAGCGAACCGCTGGATTCGAATGTCCTCAACATTGAGAACTGGTATTGCATTCACCCGAGGTTTGACGTGAACGACAGTCGGATCAACGCGATTCGTTCCGTGAGCCTTACGCCCGATAGTCGCAGCATCGTGGTCGAGCTCGAGGCGCCGCTGAAAGAGGGCGTTTCGTGTCAGATCATGTCCAAGTGGATCGGCGATCGGGCTCCGAACGCCAATCACGTCGAGTTGGATAAGTTGTTGAATCTGCGGGGTCCGGTGTACACGCTTGAATCGTTCGCACCGGGATCGCCCACGCTGGAAGTCAAGGACGTTGCAGGCTTGCCGATGAAGGGCTCACAACCCTGGACGATCAACTGCTTCGTGAAGATGGACAAGCAGCCGGACAACCGGACACTGATCGCCGGGTTCGGGCGGACAGCGAAGACGACCGGCGGCGATGGGCGCTATCTGGCGAAGTTCTCCGGCGGTGCGCACTTCTGGAGTCATCACGGCGATCTGTCGAGCACATCGGCGTTTGAACTCGGCAGGTGGCAGATGCTGACGGCGACGTTTGATGGGAAGACCGTGCGGCTGTACAAGGACGGAACGCTGATCGGCGAGAACGAGGGCGAACTCGCGGATGATGAAAATGTCGTGCGGATCGCGCCGATTGATCCGTGGGAGAAGGAGCGCCGGTTCGGGGGCGAGATCCGTTCGTTCACGATCTGGGATCAGGCGCTTTCGGCGGATGCTTTGCAGTCGGTGCGCGATGAGGCGAAGGTGCCGTGAGGTGGCTTGCGCGGCTGATCGTGCTCGTGGCGGTCGCCGTGATTGGACAAGTGGCGCATGCGCATCCGGCGGTGCGGTGCGCAGCAATATTGAAAGTAGATTCACAGGGACGCGGCACGCTCACGATTCGGTTCGATGTGCCGCCGTTTGCGCTCAACGAAGAGCCGTTTGCGATCGCCGATGAACCGATGTGGGCGTGGGTCGATGGACCGCGCGAAGAAGTTGAACGCTTGCTGCGCGATAGCGCGGGAAGGCTCACGCGACGCGTCCAGGTGCGGGCGGATGGTGCCGAGGTACCGATCGAACTGCGATCGTTTCCGAGCGTCGCGGATTTCGAGCGGTGGAAGCAGAATGTTCGAGGCCCCGATGAGAAACCTCGACTCCCGTGGATGGCGGAAGCAGTGATTGGGTTTGAAGTGCCTGCGTCGCAGCCCGCCGATGAGGCTGGTGTTGTCCGCTTGAGTGTTCGACTTCCGGAAGTGCTGGGCGACATTGTGCTTGCGGTTGAAGTGCCAGGTGCGGAGGCGCAAGCGTTTGTGCTGAAAGCGGGCGAATCAAGCCCAGAAAGCAGCGTGCAGTTCGCGAGTAGCGGAGGTCAAGAAGTCGGAGATCGGAAACACGAGGAACCGCAAACCGCACTTGGGTTCTTCTCGTTCGTACGCATGGGCGCCGAGCATGTCGTACCCGATGGGCTCGATCACATGCTCTTCATTCTGGGGCTGTACCTTGCGAGCCCGCGGCTGAAATCGTTGCTGATTCTGGTGACGATGTTTACTTTGGCACATTCGGTCACCTTAACGCTCGCAGCGACAGGGCTTGTCGTGGCCCCACCTCGGCTCATCGAACCGGCCATTGCGCTGTCGATCGTGGCGGTGGCGATTGAGAACTTGGTGACGCGCCCGAGATCAGCAGATGGCGGTCGGCCGCGGAGCTTGTCATTGCGGCAAGACGCGGTGCGGGCGGCGATCGTGTTCGCATTCGGGCTGGTGCACGGGCTTGGGTTTGCTTCAGCGTTCGGAGAGATGCAATTGCCTGGAAACGTGCTGGTGCCAGCGCTGGTCGGGTTCAATGTGGGTGTGGAAGTGGGCCAGCTGCTTGTGTTGTGCGGCGCGTTTGTGGTGGTTGGATGGGCGGCGCGGAAGCCGTGGTATCGGAAAGTTGTGGTGATTCCGGGGTCTGCGGCGATTGCATGTGTGGGGTTGTACTGGGCGGTGACGCGCGCGATCTAAGCGGTGAGCGCGTTGCGGAGGCCCTCGACCGTCTTCTTGGCGTCGCCAAAGAGCAGCAGCGTGTTGGGTCGGAAGAACAGCGGATTATCGATGCCGGCGTAGCCGCTGGCCATGCCGCGCTTCATGACGATGACGGTGCCGGCTTTCCAGACTTCGATGACGGGCATGCCGGCGATGGGGCTGTTCGGGTCTTCGTAGGCGCTGGGGTTCACGATGTCGTTGGCGCCGATGACGAGGACGAGATCGGTCTCGGGCATGTCCTTGTTGATCTCTTCCATCTCGAGAACGATGTCGTACGGGATGTCGGCTTCGGCGAGGAGCACGTTCATGTGCCCGGGGAGGCGGCCGGCGACGGGGTGGATGGCGAAGCGGACTTTGACGCCTCGGGATTGGAGCGAGCGAACGACATCGGAAAGCGCGTGCTGGGCCTGTGCGACGGCGAGGCCGTAGCCGGGGACGATCACGACGGACTTGGCTTGTTTGAGTTGCTCGGCAGCACCGTTCACGTCGATCGAGCGGACTTCGCCTTGTGCAGCGGTTGCGGTTGATGCGGTGCCTTCGGCGGTGCCGAAGCCGCCGAGGATGACGCTGATAAGCGAGCGATTCATGCCGCGGCACATGATGAGGCTGAGGATCAGGCCGCTGCTGCCGACGAGGGCACCCGTGATGATGAGCAGGTCGTTGCCGAGCATGAAACCCGCGGCGGCCGCGGCCCAGCCTGAATAGCTGTTGAGCATGGAAACGACGACGGGCATGTCCGCCCCGCCAATGGCCATGACGGAGTGCGCGCCGAGGATGCCTGTGATGACGATGGCGAAGATGAGGGGCCAGAGGCCGTTTGGTGCAGTCTCGGAAGCCCGGAAGAACCAGACGCCGAGCGCAACGGTGGCGATCAGCATCATCAGGTTGATGAGGTGACGCGCGGGGAGGATGAGGGGCTTGCCAGACATCGTGCCTTGCAATTTGGCGAAGGCGATGACCGAGCCGGTGAAGGTAACGGCACCGATGCAGATGCCGATGAAGATTTCGCCCAGATGGATGTGGTGCTCGGCACGCGTCATCTCGGCGGTGTGGCCGAGGTAGGTGGCGAGGCCGACGAGAACTGCCGCGGCACCGACGAAGCTGTGCAGGATCGCAACGAGCTGCGGCATGGAGGTCATCTGCACGCGGCGGGCGAGGATGCCGCCGATGATCGCGCCGGGGACGAGCGCCGCCATCAGCAGGCCATAGCCGCTGAAATCCGGGCGCATCGCGGTCGCGAGGAGCGCGATGAGCATGCCGGCGATGCCCATGAAATTGCCGCGGCGGGCTGACTCCTGTTTCGAGAGCCCCGCAAGGCTCAGGATGAAAAGCACGCTGGCGGCGATGTAGCCGATGTTGGAAAAACTGGTACGGAGTGCTTCGTTCATGTCAGGCGTTCCTCCTGAACATGGCGAGCATGCGTTGCGTGACGAGGAAGCCGCCCGCGACGTTGATGGTGGCGATGAGGACGGCGATGGCGCCGAGGATTGCGGCCGCGGTGAACGAGGATCCACTCGGAGGGCCGGAGAGTTGCAGCATTCCACCGATCAGGATGATGCCGCTGATGGCGTTGGTGACGCTCATCAGCGGAGTGTGGAGCGCGGGCTTGACGTTCCAGATGACTTGCCAGCCGACGAAGCAGGCGAGAACGAAGACAGTGAAGTGAGAGAGGAAGGAGGGCGGGGCGATCCACGCGATGCCGACGCAGAAGAGCGCGGCGAGGATCATCCAGACCCAAATTGTGGAAGCGGAAGCGGGAGACGCGCCATTTGCGTGATGCGCGGCGGCTGGCTCGGCTTTGGTGGTGTTCGCGGCAACGCCGGGCTCTGGCGGTGCGACGGGTGTTGGAATTGGTAGAGGAGGCGGAGGCCAGGTGATCTTGCCGTCGTGCGTGACCATGCTGCCGCGGACGACGGGGTCGTTCTCGTCGATGGTGATCGCGTTGTCTTTCCAGACTTCTTCTAGAAGCGCGGCGACGGTCGCACCATACAGCTGGCTTGAAAGGCTCGCAACGCGGCTCGGAAGATCGGTGTAGCCGACGATGGTCACGCCTTTGTGCGTGACGACTTCGCCGGGGCGGGTCATGGCGCAGTTGCCGCCTTGTTCTGCCGCGAGATCGACGATCACGGAGCCGGGCTTCATGCTCTCGACCATGCCGGCGGTGATGAGTTTGGGTGCGGGCTTTCCAGGGATGAGCGCGGTGGTGATGATGACATCGACTTCCATGGCCTGAGCGGCAAAGAGCGCCATCTCGGCCTTGAGGAAGGAATCGGACATTTCCTTGGCGTAGCCGCCCTTGCCTTCGGCTTCTTCCTGAACATGGAGTTCGAGATACTCGGCGCCCATGCTTTTGACTTGATCGCGGGTTGCGGCACGCGGGTCGAACGCGCGGACGATCGCGCCGAGAGCGCGGGCAGCACCGATCGCGGCGAGGCCGGCGACACCGGCACCGATGACGAGAACCTTTGCGGGATCGATCTTGCCCGCAGCGGTCATCTGGCCGGTGAAGAAGCGGGGGAAGTGCTGGGCGGCTTCGATAACGCTTCGGTAGCCGGCGATATTGGCCATCGCGGAGAGGGCGTCCATTTTCTGGGCGCGGGTAATGCGGGGGACGCAGTCCATCGCGAGGGCGGTGACTTTTCGCGCGGCGAGTTTTTCGAGGAGCGGGCGGTTTTGCGCGGGCCAGACGAAGCTGATGAGGAGTGAGTTGGGCGAGAGGAGCTCGGTTTCGTCGATGCCGAACGTGCCACCGGTTTCGGGCGGGCGGACTTTGAGAATGACTCCCGAGCCGGACCAGAGCGCTTTGACATCTTCGACGATGGTTGCGCCGGCTTCCTGATACGCGCTATCGGTCAGATCGGTGTTGAGGCCGGCACCGGCCTGGACGGCGACTTCGAAACCGAGCTTGCGAAGGCGGAGAACGGTCTGCGGCGTGGCGGCGACGCGTTTTTCGCCGGGGTGGATTTCTTTGGGGATGGCGATTCGCATCGGGATTGGTTCCGTGGGGCGAGGAGTGTATCGGTTTGATGCGGGTGGGTTCGTTGGACGAAGCGGGCAAGAAGTGGTCTACTACGGGGTCGAGTGCGCGTGGAATGAAATTGCGGGAATGTTCGCCGGAGATGTGTCGCCGCGTTGCGGCTTTGGAACGGATGGTTTGGCGTTACCTGGGGCTCGCGCCCCAGGCTTCAGGCTGCCGCTGCGTTGCAGCGAAGAGCGCGGGAGAATGCATTGGATCAATACAGAGGTTTGCTTGGAGTTTTGGTGATGATCCTGCTGGGGTACGCGATGTCCACGAATCGGTCGCGCGTGCCGTGGCGGCTTGTCATAGTGGGCGTGGTGGTCGAGATTCTGGTGGCGGGCGCGATTCTGTGGGTGCCCGGCATCAAGAACGCCTTTGAGATTCTGGGCGCGATCGTGAACCGGATCATTCAGATGTCGGATGCCGGGACAGACTTTGTCTTTGGTTCGGCTCTGCGCGATCCATCGAAACCGTGGGGGTTTATCTTCGCGGTGAAGGTACTGCCCATCATCATCTTCTTCTCGTCGCTCATGAGCGTGCTCTATTACATGGGGGTGATGCAGAAGATCGTCGCGGTTCTCGCGTGGTGCCTGCGAAAAACGCTGAGAGTGACCGGCGCGGAAGCGACATGCATGGCGGCGAACATGTTCATCGGGCAGACGGAAGCGCCGCTCACGATTCGGCCCTTGATCCCGAAGATGACGCGCGCCCAGCTGATGCTGGTGATGCTGGGCGGGTTCGCACACATCGCTGGATCGGTCTTTGGTGCGTACGTGATGATGCTGGGAGGGGAGAGCGATGCCAGTCGGGCGATGTTTGCGAAGCATCTGATTGCGGCGAGCGTGATGAGCGCGCCAGCGGCCTTTGTGATGGCGCGGATCATCGTTCCCGAGACGGAGACGCCGCCGCCGGAAGACCCGAAGAGTTTGCAGGCAGCGACAGAAGAGGATCACGCCAATATTTTCGATGCGGCGGCGAGTGGTGCGACCACCGGAATGAAGCTGGCTGCAAATATCGCGGCGATGTTGATTGCCTTCGTCTCACTACTCGCGCTCATCAATCTTGGCTTGGGCACGCTCTTTGAGAAACTGCACATGCTCGATTGGCTCCGGGCCAACGGCATTCCCGATCCCTCGCTCCAGGCGTTCCTTGGGAAGGTCTTCGCGCCGCTCGCGTGGACGATGGGAATCTCGTGGAAGGACGCCCCGCTGATCGGCTCACTGCTCGGCGAAAAGCTCATACTGACTGAGTTTGTGGCCTATCTCCATCTATCCGAGGCCATTCACGCGGTGCCCGGTGCAGCGGAACAGGGCGAGATCGTCGGGAAGATCTCGCCGCGTTCCGCTCAGATCGCCGCGTACGCGCTCTGCGGCTTTGCCAACTTCGCATCGATCGCGATCCAGATCGGCGGGCTCTCGGTGCTCGCGCCTTCACGGCGCAGAGAATTCGCACAGCTCGCGCTCCGCGCGATGCTCGGTGGTGCGCTCGCAACGCAGATGGTCGCGAGCGTGGCGGGGCTATTCATTCCGATTTCCTGATGGCAATCGTTGGGGTCCGTGTTTAACGAGCGCAAGAAAAAGCCCCCCGCATCCGCGAGGGGCTCAAATGGATGGACAGGAGATTCAGGGCTTGGGCACGTTGTCGAGCCAGGTGACTTTGCCCGTCGTGATGTCGATCTCGGCGATCGCCACCTCGACCGCGCCGCTCGCGACCTTTTCGCGGATAAGCGGGCTGGTCGCATACAGCTCGCGGAGCGTCTGACGCACGTTTTCCTGCGTGACCGCTTCTTCGAGGGCTTCGCCGGTCAGGTTCGGCTGGGCGGCCTTCACTCGCTGCACGGCGGGCTGGATGCTGGCGAGGAACGAATCGATGTTCGGGGTGACCGGCTGACCGGCGATGGCGGCCTTGATGGCGCCGCACTTGGTGTGGCCCATGACGACCAGGAGCGGGGCCTTGAGGGCGGCGAGCGAGAACTCGACGCTTCCGGTTTCATGCTGAGCGGTGACGTTTCCGGCGACGCGGACGACGAAGATCTCGCCGAAGCCACGGTCAAAGACGCGTTCGACCGGAACGCGGGAATCGGCGCAGGTGAGGATGGAGACAAAGGGCTTTTGGCCGTCCACGGCCGCGATCCGGATGGTTTCCGGGTCGGTGGACGGGCTGTTGGCATCGCCAGCAAGGAAGCGCTCATTGCCCTCCTTGAGGAGCTGGAGAGCGTGCTTGCCGCCGTGAGGCTCGGAGATGATCTGTTCGGCCAGAGCGGCGTTGGGGGCCCTGTTGTGCGCGCACCCGCCGGCTGCCGTCAGGAGCACGCCAACGGTTCCCACCCAACCGGTCAAGACCAAAGCCGTTCGAATCGATTTCGACATGTGCTGAAACTCCAGAGGTGATTGATCGCGTCACAGACTACACAATTCGCCGCGGCCTCGTTGAACCGGATGGACTCACTCGACGCAGGGTGAAAACCCCGGGCGCAACAAGTGCCGAATAACCGCCCTGCGGCATCCCCTCCGTCCCCCAGCCTGGACGCGGAGAGAGGGGTCGGCAAAAAACCTTGGCAACAGGGTCTTTCCCTGTATACTGGTGCAACGGAAGGATTCCGGGCTTGAGCGAAGCACTTCTTGCGACAAAGACGACGACGCGTCTTCTTGACGCCTTGCTAGAGCCGGCAAACGAGCCGGCGTGGGCGCAGATTGACGGGCGGTATCGACCTGTCATCGCAGGACTTGCGCGTCGGCTCGGTTTGCGGGATTCCGACGCCGACGAAGTCGCGCAGCAGGCGCTCTCCGAATTCGTCCGCGTTTATCGCGCCGGCCGCTACGACCGCAACAAGGGGCGCCTTAGTTCGTGGATTCTGGGCATCGCCCACCACACCGCCCTGCGCATCGCACGGAACAACAAGAAGAACCTGCTTCCCGGCGCCACCATTCTGTCCGATGCTCCCGACGAGCAGGCCCTTCGGAATATCTGGACTGATGAGCGTGATCGCACCATCCTTTCCCGCGCCATGTCCATGCTCCGCGACGAGTCCGACGTCGATGATCGAACCCTCCAGGCGTTCGAATTGGTCGCGCTGCGAGGCGTGCCCGCGCCCGAAGCCGCGGCACAATCGGGCATGAGCGTCGAACAGGTCTATGTGGCCAAGAGCCGCATGACCAAAAAGCTTCGCGAAGTCGTGCTCCAGCTCACCGAGGCGTTCGAGGAGGACGTTTAGGTGACGCCTCCCTCTTCCAGTTCTGTTCCCAATCCGGAACCCATTCCGGAGGTTTTGCCCCCCGCGCCAAGTTCCTCAGAATCGTCCACGATTGGCACATGTCCGACCATGGGCCAGATCGAGATGCTCGCTCACGGCGAGGCCGCCAGCCCCGAGGTCATGCGCCACATCGGGTCTTGCGAAGAATGCAAGGAGCGGCTGCGTTCCGCAAAGGAAGACGCCAAGTTCCTGACGCGTGTCCGCTCGCTCGCGGAAGACGGCCTCGCGCCGGTCGGTGCCCCGCGCATTCCAGGCTACGGCAGCATGAGCGTCATCAGCTCGGGCTCGCAGGGAGTGGTGTACAAGGCCATTCAGGAATCCACCTCGCGCACCGTCGCGATCAAGGTGATGATTGCCGGAGACACCGCTTCCGCGCGCCAGCGGGCCCGGGGCGAACGCGAGGCCGAGATTTCCGCGCGTCTGCGACACCCGAACATTGTCACGGTCTTTGAATCCCGCAAGCTCGGCGACGGACGCATCGCCGTTATCATGGAGTTCATCGACGGCGCGCCGATCGACCGCTGGTATCCAAAGGGACCGAGCGACGAGGCACGGCGGCGCAACCTGCTCCGGGTGTTTCTCGAGATCTGCAACGCGATCCACCACGCCCACCTCAACGGCGTGATCCATCGCGACATCAAGCCCGACAACATTCTCGTTACGCCCGATGCACGCCCCGTTGTCCTGGATTTCGGCATCGCCAAGGCCGGAGGCATCCGCACCACGCTCACGGGCGAGTTCGCCGGAACACCCGCGTACGCATCGCCCGAACAGGTCTCCGGAAAATCCGACATCGTCGATGCTTTGACCGACGTCTATTCGCTCGGCGTCGTGCTCTATCGCCTGCTCTGCGGGCACATGCCGTACAACATCGAGGGCTCGATCTTCGATATCGCCAAGACCATCAGCACGGTCGAGCCCGTGCCGATGCGTTTCCACGATATCTCGATCTCCGCCGACCTCGAAGCGATCGTCCGGCGCGCGATGCGGAAAGACAAGACGCTGCGGTATCAATCCGCCGCGGCACTCGCCCGCGATATCGAGCACTACCTCGAGGGTGCCCCCGTCGATGCCCGGAGCGGCTCGGGCTGGTACGTGCTCCGCAAGGCCATCTCGCTCAACCGCAAACGCCTCTACCTCGCCGCCGCTTCGATCGTGCTGATCGTCAGCGCCGGCGCCGCCGTCGCGGTCAGCATCGCAAAGGCAACAAGTTCTGCTCGATCCGCCGATCTGCAGCGCGAGCAAGCGCGGGCAGAAAACATCCGCGCCCGCGCCGTCGCCGAGTTGCTCCGCGAGGCATTGCCCAACACGGATCCGGTCCGTCCCGAGATCGCCGCCGCCGTCGGCGCCGGTCTGAGCCGGCTCTATTTCAGGCTCGAAACCGGCGCGTTCGCCGACAACCCGGAGATGGACCAGGCGCTCCGGCGAATCTGGGGCGGCGTGTACACCGGTCTGGCCAACGGCAAGCCGATTTCCCAGATCGAGTATTCCGAAGTCTCGCTCCGCAACGGCCTGATGCGGTTGAAACTGAAGTACGGCAAGGAGCACGTCGAGATCGCCGCAACGATGCAGGATCTCGCCGGCGTTCTGTTCGTGCGCGACCGCATGGGCGAGGCCGAGGTTTATTGCCGCGGCGCGATGGACATGCGTGAGAAGCTGCTGGGCAAGAACAGCATCGAAACCGCAGAGTGCCGCATCCTCCTCGCGAAGATCCACCAGAACCTGGGGAAACCCGACGACGCCATGCGCGAGGCCGCGCTCGCGCAGGCGGCTCTCAAGGCTTTCCCCGAAGAACAGGTCGATCTGCAGGTGGCCACGCTCTCGTCGCTTCAGGCTCAGGTTCTGATGAAGGTGGCGAAGTACCGCGAGGCCGAGCCGAAGGTGCGCGACGCCCTGGTCCGCCGACTCCGCCGACTCTCGCCCGACGATGTCGAACTGCACACCTCGATCGCGATGACCGCCGACCTTATCGCCAATTACCCCGATTGCTCCCTGATGATCGATCTGCAAAAGGCGTGGGGGACTTCCGATGTCTCGCTGGTCGAGGCGATCCGGCGCGACATCCCGATCCTCGGCACGCCCGACCGGGGCACCTATTTCCGCCCGATCGTCATCGGACGCACCGAAGCGCTCGGTCGCATCATCCGCCTGCAGGGGCAATTACTGGGTGAAGACGATCCGGCCATCGTCCGCACGCTCATCGCTCAGCTGCGCGCGGCCGAAGGCGAGAATCGCCTCGACGTCCGTTCGGCCTCGTCGCTGCGCGCCGCCGACATCCTTTCCAAGAAGTTCGGCCCGACCGACAGCTCCGTACTGGTCTGCCTCGAGCAGGCCGCCACCAACCTTGCGTTCTCTTCCGAGGGCGAGCAGGCCGTGCGCCTGCAGCAACGAGCGCTTGAAATCTGGCAATCCAGGTCGCGGGAATACCGCGATAACCTGCTCGCGGCCAACTGCCGCAGACGCCTCGGCTGGTACATGATCGCGGCGGGCAAGTTCGAAGACTCGCTGAAAGAACTCGAAACCGCGCAGAAGGAATTCGAGATCGAAGTCGGAGGTCGGCATTACCTCGTCGCCTTGACCCGCTCGCACCAGAGCATCTGTCAGGCCGAGCTTGGCAGGCTCAACGATGCGGACCAGAACTCGCAGTTCGCCATCGAGATCCTGGCTCTCTGGCCCGCCACTCCACTCGACACTGCATCGCACATCCGCTTTGCGCGGGGCCACGTTCTGCACAAACTTGGCCGGCACGCCGAAGCACACGCCATGCTCCTGCAGGCCTGGAACGGCAGCTATCGGGTCGACGGAAAAGTCTCCCCTTACCGAAAGATGCTCATCGCCGACATCATCGAAGGTCTGGAAGAAACCGGTGATCAGGCCGGTGTCGAGGCCTGGCTTGCGGTTTCAAAGCGCGAAGGCGACGATGCAACCCGCGGCATGAAATAGCCCGCTGCGATTTTTCTGCCGCGTCGCTTCCGGCCTCGCCACCACCCGGCGCCGATGTTGTACTCTGGAGCATGCCCGAACCTGCTGTTTCCCCGCCCGCGCGCCCCGGCCTGGCGCTCCACTGGAAGGTCATCATCGCGCTGGTGCTTGGCGTGATTGTCGGTGCCTCCATCTTTGAATTCTGGTCTGCCTCGACCTGGAGCGCGATTGGAGTGGGCGATGCGGCAGCCTTCCGCGATTTCAAACCAAGCGATGCAAATGCCGGTGCCGGGATTGCCGCCGGCGTCGCCCGCTTTGTCGGCGGCCTCAACGAGTTCGTCGGCCGGATGTTCCTCCAGACGCTCCGATTCATCGCCGTTCCGATTGTCCTCTTCAGCCTCATCATCGCGGTGGCCGGCGTGGGAGACCTCCGCAAGCTGGGCCGAATCGGAACCAAGACGCTTCTGTGTTTCGGCTTCACGCTCATCGTCGCGGTCGCGATCGCCGTTCTGCTGGGCAAGTTTGTTGCTCCCGGGACTTTCGTCACGCCCGAGGCCCGCGCTCAGATACTCGCGCAGTACGCGGGTGAAGCGGCGCAGCGGGTGCAGACCGCGCACCAGTTGAAAGACCAGGGCGTCTGGGCGTACCTGCTCGGCATCATCCCCACCAACCCGTTCAACGCCATCGCCAACGCACAGATGATGCAGGTCGTTGCATCCGCGTTCCTGATCGGCATCGGTCTCACGCTCATCCCGCGCGAACGTGCGGCGCCCGTCGTCGGTTTCTGCGAGGGCATGGCCGAGGCCGTCATGGCGCTTGTCCGTCTCATCATGTTCTTTGCGCCGATCGCCGTTTTCTGCCTTATCGCCCAGTTCGTCGCGACTGTCGGCATGGGCGCACTCAAAAGCGTCCTCGCCTATTGCCTCTGCGTTGTCGGAGGACTCGCGATCGTCCTCTTCATTGAGTATCCGGCGCTGATGTATGTCTGTACGCCCCGTGCGAACAAGATGACCCCCGGGCGTTTCTTCCGGGGTATGGCACCCGCCGCGACGCTCGCGTTTTCCAGTAGCAGTTCGTCCGCCACGCTTCCCGTCACCATCCAGTGCGCCCGCGACCGCCTGGGCGTTCCCGCCGACATCGCCAACTTTGTCTGCCCGATCGGCACGACTTTGAACATGGACGGTACCGCGTTGTACCAGGTCATCAGCGTGCTCTTCCTCGCGCAGCTCTACGGCATCGAGCTCACGCTCGCGCAGCACATCACCGTCGGGATCATGTCGGCTGTTGTCGCAGTGGGCACGCCCGGCTTGCCCGGTGCGAGCGTGATCATGATGGCCATTGTCCTTGAATCGGTTGGTGTCCCGACCGAGGGCATTGCGATCATCCTCGCCGTCGATCGCGTGCTCGACATGAGCCGCACGATCGTGAATGTCTCCGGCGATGCAGTGGCGTGTGTGGTGGTGGCGGGTTCCGAGATGGGTGTTGCCACACCCGCCCGCTGACAGGGCAGGGCCCCACGAAAATCGGCGCAAAAAAAATGCCCGGGAACCGGGCATTCTGAAAGCGGAGAGGGGGGGATTCGAACCCCCGATACAGACCTAAATCCGTATAACGGTTTAGC
>JAEUJD010000037.1 GCA_016793015.1 Phycisphaerales bacterium | reverse complement strand
CCGGAGCTTGTGCCGTCGGTGTACTCGGCGCGCCACGGCGAGAGCGCGGTGGCCGAACTGACTTCCCACATTTGGGCCTGGCCCTGCCCATCGCCGAAGGTGCGCCTGCCGCTGGCGAGGAGATTGCCGGAAGAGAGCCTGTCGAGGGATGCGAGACCCGGCTCGACGTCGGGGAGGAAGCTGGTCGCGAGCACATTGCCGGTGATGGGATCGAGCTTGAGGTGGAGCGCGCCGGCGCGGCCGAACTCTTCGAGAGGCGAATCGGCGCGGGCGACCACGTGGACTGCCCCGGTGGAATCGAGCTCGATGCTGTAGCCCTCTTCAGCGCGGGGGCCGGCTTCTTCGCGGGGCGGGAGCGTGTACGCCCTGCACCAGACTGTGGCGCCGGTAATGCGATGAATGCGGGCGACGAGCAGATCGTTTTCGTACTCGTTCTCGCCGATCACGCGGGTGACGCCGCCGGTGACGTAGTAATCTCCGGAATCGATCTCGAAATCAAGATCGTTGAAGTGGGCAGAGGTTGTGACGATTCCATCGGGCTCGTATGCGCGGTTGAAGATCGTGTTCCCGCCGAAGGTTTCGATGCGGAGCAGTTGGCCCGAAACTCCGACCGGAAGCGTCGCGCGGTTTGCGATCACCGCGTACTCCGCGGCAACGGTACGATCGCGCTCCATGCCGGCGGCGCCGTAGGTGGAGTCTCCTGGATAGCTCCGAACCCAGACAGGGATGCCGGCGGAAGAAACGCGGGCGAGTGCGAGCGAGCTTGCCTGAAAACCGAAGTGAAAACCAAAGAGCATGGAAGTGTCTTCGAGCTCGCGCACGCCGAAGGCGGTGTTGGTCTCGCCGAGCACCTGCATCGAGAGGGTCCAGAGCGGTGTACCGTCGGACTGCGCACGCGAGAGCGTCGCGAGCACGGTGAATGACGGGCTGAAGTAGTACCGCTCGCCCGCGAGCGCGACATCGCCGTTCGCAAGAACGCTCGAATCTTCGACGCGGTGGCTCTCGCCGGGGATACCGGAGACGCGGTTCACCTGCTGCGCGCCGGCGAGCGGCGCGATGCCGGCAAGGACGATCAGGGTCCAGATCGCTTTCATGCGTTTTTCCCTCCGAGATGCTGGAGTACGACGATACCTTCCGTCCGGAGGGACCACAACCAAAAAGGGGGGGCGCCAGGCTACCCGGCATGAGCGGGATATGGACCGATAAGTTCGGTCTTTTTGCCACAGCAAGTTCGATCGGTGACTCGGAGGTGGGCGGGGTGTTGGCTTGCTACTAAGCTGCGGCCTCACTTTCCTGGAGTTTTCGATGCTTCGACGTTTGATGTGTGCGGCGGCGACCATTGTGGCGACTAGTGCAATGGCGGGCAACGGGCGGATCATCGCGATCGGCGATGAGTGGCTGGTTTCGGATTTGGCGTTCGCGACGCAGCCGGCGCAGTCGAAGCAGCTGACCGACAACATCGCGAAGTTTTTCACCGATGACTCGCCGTCGCGGATGCTGGTGTGGTCGACGAGCGGGCCGCTGATGGGTTCGGAGCGGGGTGTGCGCGGGGTCGCGTTTGCGAATCGTCTGCACGAACTGGGACACACGCTCGATGTCAACCCGAGCGCGCCGTTTACGCTCGCGACGCTGAGGAACTACCGAGCGGTGTTTCTGGCGGGGCTTTCGGGATCAGGAAGCGAGCATGCGCAGGTGCTCGAGGCTTATGTCCGCGAAGGCGGCAACGTGATTGTGATGGCGGGGACGGGCGACATCGGCGGCGCCCCGACGGAAGCAGGGCAGTGGAATTACTTCCTGAATAAGTTCGGCCTGGCGTTTGGCGACACATGGTTTGTGTACGGCTCATCGCTGATCACCGTTCCGACACTGCCTTCGGCGAACCCGCTGGGCAAACTGATCACGCACGTGCAGTGGGGTTACGGGCAGACGGTGTATTCAACGCAGCCGGGCAACCCGCTGGTGGAGATCGCGGTCTACGGCGACTTCACGGGGTTGACTCCGCCTCCGCCGGGGAGCGCGGTGCAACCGATCATCGGCACGGTGAACATTCTGACCAAGTGCCTCGGCGACCTCGACAACAACGGGATGGTGAATGACGAGGATTTTGTGATCTTCGTGCAGCACTACAACTTGCTGCTGTGCGAAGACGCGTCGATGCCGCCGGCTTGCCCGAGCGATTTCAACGCGGATGGGGTGGTGGATGACGTGGACTTCACGATCTTCATCCAGAGCTACGACCTTCCGATTTGCCTGTGAAGCGACGGTTCATATCGCGGGACTGGAACCGCTCTTTCACGGACAGACGAGCGCGTTGTAGGCGGAAACGAAGCCGATGAAGTCGAGATCGTCGACGACACCGTCGCCGTTGAGATCGGCTGGGCATCCTGCGGGCATGACGGGATCGGCGCAATCGAGAATGTTGTACGACCCGACGAAAGCCGTGAAATCGGCGTCGTCCACCACCGCATCGCCGTTCAGATCGCCTTTGCATGGCGCGTACGGCGCACCGCTGCAGAACTGGAGCGAGGCGCCGGGCGTGAGGACGGTGAAGGTAATACGCGCCAGCAGATCGGCCTCGATGGTGTCGGAATAGACCGTGCCGCCCAAAAGTCGATTATCGCGGATGGTGCAGTTGAGCCGGCCGACAAGATCGCGGAACTGTCCGACGGGAATGATGAAATCCTGGGTTTGCTGACCACCGGCGTTGTTGAACGTCATGTTCAGGCCGGAGGGACCGGAGAACGATGCGGAGAAGGATTCTTCGGCCTGGCCGGGAGGCGCGCTGCATGTGGCGTATCCCCCCACGTTCGCGGCGGCGCGGATGGTGACGGGCGTGTTGGCGGGAAGCGTCGAAGAAAAAACCGTCATCCGATCGCGGAACTGGGCCTTGGGCTCGCCCCCGATCCACTCGTCGATCCAAAGAAAGATGCCGTTGCCGGGGACGTTGTTGCCGCTGCCGGAACCGGAGAACGCGAGCCGGCCGTACGACGAAGAGGCGATCCACGATCCGGTGGAAAAGCCGAGCGGGCCGCTGGCGGTTGAAGTGCCGGGCGTATCGAGGGAAGCTCCCGGGGCGATCGACTGCCAGCCGGTGTCGATGCGGAGTTCGGGCGTCGGATCGTTGTTGATCCGGTTGACGAGCCGCATGTGGTTTTTGACGGCGCAGGTCTGCGCGAAGGCGGAGCCGGCGAAAAGAACGAACGCCCCTGCGCACCCGAGAATGCACGCGTGCTTCATCATGTGAGATCCTCCGCAGACAGCGTAGCCGGAGAGTCAAGGGGGTTACTGAATTGCCGTTCACTCGGGGCAGACGAGCGCGTCGTAGGCTGCGACGAAGAGCACGAAATCTGCATCATCGACGAAGCCGTCACCGGTGAGATCGGCGGGGCAGTTTGCGGGCATGGCGGGGTCGGCGCAGTCCAGCAGGTTGTACGCCCCGGCGAAGGGGACAAAGTCGGCATCGTCAACGACGGAATCGCCGGTGAGATCCGCGGCGGGCGGAAGAATCAGTGTTGCGTGCTGCGTGCCGGCGATGACGGTGAAATCGGGTGCTTCGCCAAGTTCGCCCGAGCCAGCGGGAAGGGCGGGCAGGATCTGGTTTCCGAGCGTTCCGTCGGAGCGGACGATGAATGCCGCGAGGCGGATCGGTGTGCAGCCGGCTGGCGGGGAAGCGAGGCCGATCTGCGCGAAGGGGATGAAGAACTCGAAGCCCTTGGTGGCGGTCGAGGCATTTGCGGCCGAAGAGCCGGTGACCCCGGCGGTGTTGGAGCGATCGAGGGCGACGTGGACATCGTGCGGATTGGAACCGCCCGCGAGTGCGCCGGTGCCGCTATTGGGCGAACCCTGCCCGAGATAGGTTTTCGATGCGACGCTGCCGGTGGGGAGCGAGACAAAGTCAACGTACAGCGCGCTGGCGGCGTTGACGAAGAACATCGAGTTTGGGGAGAAGCCGGCATCGAAGCGGGTGCCGCTGAGTTCGGCGAGGCCCCCGGGGGGCGAACCGAGCGTGGAAGTGTTGAGGACATTCTGGCCCGGCGCGCCGGTATCAACAAAGAGTGCGAGCGCGGTGCCGTCGGCGGGAAGGTTGCCGGTGATGCCGACGAAAAGTCCATCTCGGGTCGAGCGGGCGAACATCTGATTCAACTCTGCGACGTTGTCACCAAAGGATGTGGCGCAGGACTGTGTTGCAAGCGTGGTGCCGGCGGCGCTTGCGGGCCCGCCCAGATCGCTCGGTACATCGACGCCATCGACAACGACTGCGGGCGGCGCGGGCGGATTGAGCGAGATGCTGAGCACGCGATAGGAATACGCGGGCAGGCTGAGCGGATACGCGGCGGAGTTTGCGTTTGTAATCGGGGCGAGATTCTGGCTGCTGACGATGTCGGCGACGGGTGAGCCGCCCGGCGGAACGAGGAAGCCGGAGAAGTTCAGGCCGGTGGTCGCGTTGCTGCCGCCGAGATTGATCGCGACGAGCAGCGTCTGGCGAGGACCGCCTTCGGGGTTGTGGTGGCGGGTGAATGCCCAGACCTTGCTGTTGGTCGCGGGGACGGGGCTGTACGAGCCGCGGCGGAGTGCCGCGTTGTTGGTGCGGAGCATGGCGAGCGTGCGGTAGGTCTCGAGCAGTGATCCGGGAACGCCGGACTGCTCTTCCACGCTCTTGCCGTCGTTGTTCTTGGAGAAGGAATTCGTGCGGACCGCGGAGTTGGTGGCCTTGAGCCAGTAATTGGACATCGGCGCGCCGGCGACGGCGTTCCATTTCATCGGCTCGCGCATGGGGATGTCGTCGGCGTCGCTGCCGTAGGACTGCTTGGTGCCGGTCATGCCCAGTTCATCCCCGTAATAGATGATGGGGGGAAGTGGCTGGAGGAGGTGCACGGCCGCGGCGGCCTTGGTCCGTCCCGAAGCGGCGCCGCTCGCGCCGATCTCGGAAGCGAGGCGTGAGACATCGTGATCGCCGATGATCGCGAGCGCGAGCTTGCCGGGCTGGGGTTTGCCGTCGGGGAGCGCGGCGAGCGTCGCGGCCATCGAGCTGTAGAGGCCGGAGGCGGACTCGCTTGTCAGCGCGCTGCGGGCGGCAAACTCAAAGGGCTTGGTGAACGCGGCGTCGAATGCGGGGAGCAGATCGGTCCCGTAGCTGCCCCAGTCGCCCTGTTCGGCGAAGGTGAAGACGCTGGGCTTGGTGACCTGGAGCGCCTGCTTCCACGTGCTCCAGAAATTGATGGTGGCGCCCCAGCCTTCGGGCGCGCTCGCGTACACGTGGTCGAGGCGGTAGCCGTCGACGCCGTCGGAAGTATCGCCGTCGTTGTTTGGATCGAGCCACTTGCGCGCCCACGCGATATTGAGGTTGACCGCGTTGGCGTTGTTCAGATTCCAATGGATGAAGCCGACGCCCGCGCCATCCCACGTGTTGAAGGTGTAGCCGGTGTACTGCGTGTTCGCGCCGTTGGTGAAGGCGAGCCACTGGTCGTAGGGGCTGCTGGGGTTGTTGCGCGCGGATTGGTACCAGACGGAGTTGTGGCTGATGCCGTATGCGACGAAGTCGAGGTAGACCTTGATACCCCGGGCGTGTGCCGCGTTGATGAAGGCGAGGAACTGCGCCTCGGTGCCGAAGCGGCTGTTGATCTGATCGGCCGCGCCGTGCTGATAGCCGTGGTAAGCAGCGGACGGGAAGATCGGGTTCATCCAGACGCCGGTGACGCCGAGCGACTGGAGGTAATCGAGGCTGGCGGTCATGCCTTGAAAATCGCCGAAGCGGTACTGATCGTTATCGCTATCGCGCCAACTGATGGGCATGAAGTGGTAGAAGATGTCGTCGGCAACATCGAGCGGGGCCTGCGCGAGCGTTGGAGCGGAAGCGCAAGCTGCCAGAGCGAGCGCGAGGAAACAGCGGGCGGACGGCATGCGTTGCGGACTCCGGAAAGGGGGAAGCGCAGTCTACGAGCGACGGGCGCCGGCCCCAAGCGCAATCCGCATCTTCATGCGTGAAACACCTCGGTTGAAATGCGGAACCGGTCGCCCCGCGGCGAGGCAGGTTCCGCATAACTCTTGGCGTGAAGAAACTTTTAGGGGCAAACCAGCGTGTCGTACCCGTTGGCGAAGATGACGAAGTCGTTGTCCTCGGTGAGGCCGTCGCCGTTGAGATCGCCCCGCGGATCGACGAGCGCGTCGTAGTAGGCCGCGAAGAGCACGAAATCGGCGTCGTCCACCTGGCCGTCGCCGTTGAAATCGCCGGGGCAGGGCTTGGCGCGGACAACGAACTCGAGCGCGTTGGCCATGATCCACGTTCCGTC
>JAEUJD010000024.1 GCA_016793015.1 Phycisphaerales bacterium | reverse complement strand
TGTGTGGCCGGGTCGCAAAGCGATCCGCGGCCATAGGAGTTGCCGGCAGGGCGCGAAACCTTGCAGTCGCCGGTCGCATTTTCTTGGAGGCGGTTCCAGAGGCGTCTTCACCGAGCCCGCACGCACTTTCGTACCCTGAATCCATGGACCGCGCCCGCTTCTCCGCACTCGCCCATTCCTCTCACGCCCACTGCAATCCCATCTCCGCAGCTTCCATCGAGCACGCTCTCGACCTCATCGCCGCCGCTCACAAGCTCCCCTCCGCCCCGCCGCTTTCCTCCGCCCTCGACATCGCCTGCGGCAAGGCCGAACTCCTCATCCGCCTCCTCGAGCGCTTCCCCGCCCCACTGCGTTCGCTCGGCCTCGACAACTCCAAATTCATGCTCGATGAAGCCCGCGCCCGTGCGACGGCCCGCAACATCGCCAATCGCCTCACCCTCCGCCTCACCGATGCAGAGCACGTCGTCCCGCACCTTCCCGGCGCGAGCTTCGATTTCGTCAGTTGCATCGGCTCCTCCCACGCCCTCCACGACAAGCACCGCGCCATGGAGCAGATGGCCCGCCTCGCAACCTCCCGCGGCCACATCCTCCTCGGCGAAGGCTACTGGAAGAAAAAGCCCGACCCCGCCTATCTCGCTGCATTCGGCGCGACCGAAGACGAAATGGAATCGCACGAAGCCAATCAGCGACTCGGCCATGCACACGAACTCAAATTGATCTGGTCCACCGCCGCATCCGAAACAGACTGGGACGCCTACGAGAACGCGCACGCCGCGAACATCGAACGCTTCGCCCGTGAGAATCCGAGCGACCCCGACACCCCCGCCATGCTCGAACGCTCCCGCAATTGGCACAACCTCTATCAAGAGCACGGTCGTTCGACGATGGGGTTCGGGCTGTATCTCATTCAGAAACTCCGCTGATCACATGCTGCACGATTTTGCGCGCCGAGAGCGTTCGATCACGACTTCTTGGACAATGCTTTACGGTGCCGAGATCTTCGTCGTCCCGCCGCCTTTGGGCACTTCGCGATCCGCGTCAAGCAACTTCTCAAAGTCCCAGATCCTCACATCGGGCGCCTTCTTCGACGCCGCGCCAAGCATCCTGCCGATCCAAGAAGGAGCGACGTCTCGCTCCTTCCATCCACAGGCAAATCGTCCATCCTGCGTGCCGCCCAGCGGCCAACCGTCGGCCGAAACGGGCAGCTCCGCCACGCTGCGCGTCTCGCCCTTGAGCGATAGGACGATCGCAGTTCCCGCTTTTACGAACTGAATTCGCCGCGGCCCGAGCCGATCTCGTTCTTGGCTTATACCAATCGGCGGCACGGTGCTCAAGTCGGCTCCCGTCTCAAGATCAAAGGCCCTCATCGTCGCACCGGCGATGTAATCCGTGACTACAACAGCTTTCGCATCTTCGCTTAGTTCGGTCTGGATACTCCCTGAGGCCGAGGTCTCCATCCGCTTCATTGTCTTTCCGCTCGCCTCCCACCTCAGCGTCGTCTCTTCGCCCCTTCCCGTTGCGTTCCGATCGCTTGATTCATGAACCCACACGATTCCAACCGGTGTCTCCCTGAATTCAAAACTCCGCGTGGTGTAAACACCCGACGTGCGAACCTCCGGTGGCAATTCAACCGACGCGATCGTCTCAAACTTCCCCGTTGCCGGCTCAAATCCCATCAACTCGTGCAGGTTGCCGGAATCGCGAAATGTCGTCTTCTCCACAAACACGCGCGTGCCGTCGATTGAAAACCTCTCCACCGAGAAATACGAACGGCTTTCCTCCTCAGGCGGATACATCGCTCGCTCGCCGCCTTTGAGATCAACGACCAGCAACCTCCGCCCATGTTCCACCGGCGAAACAACGAATCGTCCGTCCGGCGAAACGAATTCCTGAAAACTATGACCCCACGAATCGATCGGCCCGATCGCTTCCGCCACGTTCGTCCGCGGATCGATCCGCCAAAGCCTCGTCGATTGCACCTGCATCGCGCTGCTTCTTCGCTCAAGCGCCCACGATCCAAACAACTTGTCCATCCCCGCCACCGGCCACGTTCCATGACCCCACGCGCTCCGCTGATGAAACCGCAGCGTCGCCAACATCACCAGCCCGCACACAAACAGCACAACCGGCGAAACGAGCAGCACAGGCAGCATCCGCGTGAACCGCAGCCGCCCCCGCACCGGCCCGCGCTTGTGCCGCACGCCGCACTCCGGACATTTCGATTCCGCATCCGCCCACACCGCCCGCTTCTTCTCATTCAACTTCAACTGGGGCTTCGCCAACTGATGATTGCACACGCGGCAGTACATCCGCCCCACCTGCCGAGGCCGCTTCCCCACGCGCCTCGTCCACCACACCGTGATCAGCAACGTCGCCAAAAACACCGACGCCGCGATCGTCGGCGAATGCCACGAAAACCATCTCCCCCACGTCGCGTTCCATACCGGCTCCGCCACGTACAGCATCGGCGGCGAACCCGCAAACATCACCCCCGGTTCGACAACGCGCCCGCCCGGATTCGCGTCCGGTGGGGCTTGCAGCTCGAAAACAAAGGTTGGTTCCAGAATCGGGGGCATTGCAAGCCAGACTACACAACCGCGCCCACTCCCCGCACAATCGCTAGGATTTATCCATGGCAAAGCGGTTGAACATCGTCATTCCCGCACGGCTCGATGCGTGGCTCGTTCGTGAGGTAGAAAGCGGCGGGTTCGGCACGCCGTCGGAGTACATCCGCCATCTGCTCCTTCGCGCACAGGTCGAACGATCCACTCAATCAGTCGACGCCCTGCTCATCGGAGGTGAAGCCAGCGGCAAGGCAAAGCCAATGACCGACCGAGATTGGGCCGCCATTCGCAAGCGCACCGAAGCTCGCGCCGCCAACCTTCGGAAACAGGCGAGCCCGTCCAAGCGGCGCAAGTCCGCATGAGTTCCTTCACCGTTCGCCCCAGCGCACGCATCGACATAGAGGATCAGCACTTCTACTTGTTCTTGGACAGCCCTTCCGCTGCGGACCGATTTCTGGAGAAATGCCACGAGACTTTCTCATGGCTCGCGAAGCACCCGCACGTCGGTCGGCCATGGCGAGGTGACTCTGTCCAGACCCGAGGACTTCGAGTTTGGAACGTGGGCGGGTTCCCGAACCACTTGATCTTCTACCGCCCAAATCGCCGTTCGATCGCCATTGTGCGCGTGCTCGCCGGAAACAGAGACCTCGATCGGCTTCTTTCCTAGCCACAAAAGCGCAGGGGAATGGAGTGCCACCCCGTGCCCCTCCCCGGCTACCCTTCCATCCCTTATTGAAAGGAAGCCTTCCATGCGTCTCACGATCTCTGCTCTCATCGCCAGTCTCGTCGCCGCGAACTGCCTCGCTGCCGACCCCAAACCCGTCCAGGCTCAACCCACCAGCGCGCCGCAGCAGGCCACGCCCGCCGCGAAGCCCGAAGGCGATGCCCTCCCGCCCCCGCCCCTCAAGATCGCCCTCCCCGACGGCCCCGTCGTCAACCGCCAGGAACTCGAAGGCGGCCTCATCATCGAAGATCTCAAGATCGGTGACGGCTACGAAGTGAAGCCCGGCGGCGCAGTCGTCGCCCTCTACCACGGCACGCTCAAAGACGGGGGCAAGGAATTCGATTCAGCCTTCCGCCGCGGCGAGCCCGTCGCCTTCCCCCTCAACGGTGTCATCGAAGGCTGGCAAAAGGGCGTCCCCGGCATGAAGATCGGCGGCATCCGCCGCCTCATCGTTCCCGCCAAGATGGGCTACGGCGAACGCGGCGCCGGCGCCAGCATCCCGCCCAACTCCGATCTCGTTTTCATCATCCAACTCACCGATGCGCTCCAGATCATCGATGAGAAGGAAGGCACCGGCGAAGAAGCCGCAGGTCAGTGCGTCGCCGTGACCACGCACACCATCACCGGCGCCGATGGCAAAGTCATCGAAACCGTCACCGCTGAGAACCCCTACATCTGGATCCCCGGTGAACTCCAGGCCATGCAGTTCGGCGTCGAAGGCATGAAAGTCGGCGGCAAGCGCAAGCTCATCGTCCCCGCACAGATGAACAAGGTGAACCCCCAGGCCAACAGCACCCGCACCGGCGATGTCCCCGTCACCATCGAATTCGAGCTCGAAGCCCTCCGCAACCTCGGCCCCAAAAAGGCCAAGTAAAAAGGCCAAGGAAGAAGGCCAAGGAAGCCAAAACGCACTTCAACCCTCTTTCAAGGCGAGCCTATCCGGCTCGCCTTTTTCTTTGCAGGAGCCCCCCTCCCCGATGGGAGCGAGGGTTGGGGGTGGATTGCCCTTACGCAAAGTCTTGCCACAGACCAACTTCAAGTATTTTTCAAAAACCAATCAAAATACGAACATATGCGTTCGGCTTCTGGTATACTACCACCGTTCCCCTTTGCTCTACACCCCTTCTACCGGAGATTCTCTATGCGTCCCCTCTCAACCGATGCGATTACCGACGTTCTCGAAGGCGGGGCCTCCATCCCCGAAATCGCCCAGAAACTCGGCATCACCCTCGCCGACTTCCTCGACTGGTTCTTCACCGAGCCCGTCCAAATCTACATCGCCAAATATCGCGCCGCCAACCACCTCATCGCCGAAGCCCGCGCGAGCGCACACGCCTCGGCCCTCATCGACCGCCTCCGCCAGCAGATGGGCCATCCCGATCCGAGCCTCAGTATCCGCGCCTCCAACACGCTCGCCCGCTTTGTCCTCCGCGAGATGCCCCACCACTCGCGCAAGTCCACGCTCGCTTCCGCACAGGCCCTCCGCGGCGAGCCCCTGCCCGAGCAGCCCGGCTACCTCGCGGGAATCGAGCGCGCCGAGAAAGCCCGGGCAGAAAAAGAGAGCACCTCAAAAACAAACACGGACAAAGCGCACGCCGAACAAGAGACCGAAAGCCCAGCGCCGGAACAACGTCCCCCGCAATCCGCGCCGCGCAGTTCCGCTCCGCCGCCGACGGAGACACCCGATTCCCCCATCACGCGACCGTCGCTTGATGTTCACCCCGCGCAAGCCCATCCAGCACCACGCGATGCCACGCCCCCACTTCCTTCAGCAACTCACTCGCTGAGTCCACCCACACAACTTCAAACCCCGCTTCCAGCGCGCGAACCGTTCCCTCTTCCGGACCAGTCTCCCCACCCGCAAGCCGATAGAACCACGCCTCACCCCGAGGCGTGCGCAGCGTAAACACCCGCTCCAGTTCGCCCGCGACAAACCCGAGTTCCTCCCGCAGCTCGCGCCGCAAGCACGATTCCGCATCCTCGCGCTCTTCACGCCCGCCCCCAAAGCACGTCAACATCCCCGGCGCATCCGCCTCATTTTGCGGCCGACGCTCAAACACATACCGCCCCCGCGAATCCATCAGTATCGCGCAGCAGTATCGGGGTTCGTTGGACATTTCAGTACCATACCGACGTCAATCGTTGTTCGCAACGCTTCTGGCGCAGTCGAACGCACGCATCCGAGTTCCAAATGCCACCACGCCTTCGCTTCATTCTCGTCTCGGTCCTTTGCCTCATGCTCGGCATCGTCGCCAACATCATGGTCGCGTGGTGGCTTGCCATCCGCACTGCGCAAATCTATTCGATCAGTGTGTCGCCCAGCGTCAACATCCGGTCGGAGGGTCAACCGACATACGTATCGAGTTTTCAAACGACCGTGAGTTACCGGCCAGGCCTTCACGTCCTCAGCATCGGTCGGCTTGGCTCGCAACGCGATCCATTCGATCACGAGATCGCTCGCCGCATTGCCGTACGACTTGCAGCGGATGATCAGCAACGAAACGTCGCTTGGATGATGGGTGCCGGCAACATCGTCATGCCCCGTCCGGTTTGGCCTTCGTGGATGCCACTTCCTCCCGACGACGATTCAAAGTACGAGTTCTGGGAGGGGCGCGCCACCGGCTGGCCGATGCTGAGCCTGTCATCACTGGTGTACGTCCCGGCCGGAGAGCTGCTTCCTCGCGCGAGTTTTCAGATTCCCGCTCAACCTAAATCCGGCACCGTAAGTGGGAGCAGGCAAATTAACTTCCTCCCGATGCGTCCCATCCCGCTCGGCTTCACCGTCAATTCTCTGCTGTTTGCGATCCCCTTCACGATTCCGCCAATCCTCGCCGCACTCTATCGGCGTCGCAACCGCTTTCGCGCCGGCCACTGCAAATCCTGCGGCTACTCCCTCGCCGGTCTTCCACCAAACACGCCGTGCCCCGAATGCAACTCCTCCCCGCCGAACTGATCCACGGCACGCTGGAATGCAAAAAACTCCGCCGCCCCAAAGGGGCACACCAGCCGAAGCCCAGGGCAACGCCCTGGGTACACGCCGCCCGGATAGCTCGAATTTTCTTCGCACCAAGCCCTGAAAGGGCGACCCAGCTATCGCGCAACCGTCGCATCCCTCGCGCTTCGCGACTCACTTCACCCTCTTCCACCACCCGCGATCATGGAACGAATCGACAATCGTCCCCTTCATCATCTTCCGAACCCACCGAGGCAAGCAACCCCATGCAATCCGCTCCCTCTTCTTCTCTGTGTCTCTGTGCCTCTGTGGTGAACGCCTTTAGCACTCACTAATACTCACCGCCACCGCCAAACCACCCTCCGCCGTCTCTTTGTACTTGTGATTCATGTCCTTCGCCGTCTGCCACATCGTCGCGATGACCTGATCAAGGCTCACCTTTGCGTTCGCCGGATCGCTCTCAAGAGCGACGTTCGCCGCCGTGATCGCTTTGATCGCACCCATCGTGTTCCGCTCGATGCACGGAATCTGCACCAAACCCCCGATCGGATCGCACGTCATGCCCAAGTGGTGTTCCATCGCAATCTCCGCCGCCATCAGCACCTGCCCGGGCGAACCGCCCAGCACCTGCGTCAATCCCGCCGCGGCCATCGCGCTGCTCACCCCAATCTCCGCCTGGCACCCGCCCATCGCCGCGCTGATCGTCGCACCCTTCTTGAACAAACTCCCGACTTCGCCCGCCGCCAGCATGAAATCAATCGTCGCATCATCGCTCATGCTCTTGAAGCAACTCGCGTACATCATGACAGCCGGAATCACGCCGGCAGCACCATTCGTCGGAGCCGTCACCACCCGCCCGAAGCACGCGTTCTCTTCATTCACCGCCAGTGCAAACGCGCTCACCCACTTCAGGATCGACTCAAAGTCCCGCGCGCTCACGGCCACTCCGCCCATCCACTCATCAAAGTCCGGCATCTTTTCCGTGGCCTCAGCCTTGAGCAGCTTCCGGCTCATCTTCGCGGCACGCCGCACCACGTTCAATCCGCCCGGAAGCACGCCCTCTGTGTTGCACCCGCGCCAGATGCACGCCTGCATCTCCCGCCAGATGTGCAAAAGCCCCTCGCGGATCTCCGCCCCGTTCCGCCACGTCAGTTCATTCCGCCCCACGATCTGCGGAATGCTCGCATCCTGCATCGCGCAGTACGCCAAAAGCTGCCCCGCGTTCTCGACCGGGAAAGGCAGGGTCTTCGCATGACTCCCGCTCGGCGCTTCACCTTCCTGCACGACAAACCCGCCGCCCACGGAGTAATACGTCTCCGAATACACCGACGCATCATCCAGCGTCGCCGTGAACGTCACCCCGTTCGGATGGAACGGCAACGCCGTATCCATATGAAACATCACATCGCGATTGAAATCGAAATCGATCGCATGCTTCCCGCTCAGTTGAAGCAGCCCCCGCTGCTTGGTCTCTTCCACCCGCTCGGTCAATCCCTGCACCACGCACGTCACCGGGTCCTCGCCGCTCAAGGCGAGAATCACCGCCAGGTCCGTCCCGTGCCCCTTCCCCGTCTTCGCGAGCGAGCCATACAGGTCCGTTCGCACCCGCCTCACCCGGGACAAGTCCGCGCGCTCCGAGACCGCCTTCAAAAACCGCTGCGTCGCACGCCACGGCCCCATCGTGTGGCTGCTCGATGGTCCAACCCCAACCTTGAAAATGTCAAAGACCGAAATCGATTCCATGGCTTGTTCATTCTTGCTACGAATCTGAACCGACCCCGGATCGCGCATCTCGTCCGTCGTCTGCGGCATACCACCCAGCGTAGCCGATATCAACCCCATGCTCTCCAAACGAGGCTCCGACCTCCTTTTCCTCGCCCTCCTCACGCTCCTCATCGCCGCGTGCTGCGCTCTCGTCCTCTCGATCTCCTGGTTCGGCATCAATTCCTACCTGTTGGCGCGCACGCTGAAGGCCACCGCCCTCGGCTGGCTCGTCGCCTTCCCCGTCGCTCTTCTACTTTCCGGCGCCGTCCGCCGCTTCACAACTCGCCTCGCCCGCTGATCGTGGCACCGCCCTTCCGGGCGGTGTTGGTCTTGAATTTCAGCCCCTCGCGCTACCCTTCCCCGTTGCGCGAATCCGACCTCCTCGCCTCGATCGCATCCCGCTCCGCCAACCTCGGAGCCAAGTTCCCGCACGTCCTCGCCGGCCCCGGCGACGACTGCGCTGTCGTCCGAATCGGCGACACCGATTGCCTCCTCACCGTCGATCAGGTCATCGAAAACCGCCACTTCAAATCCGGCACTCCCCTCGATCTCATCGCCCGCAAGGCAATCGCCCGTTCCATCTCCGATATCGCCGCGATGGCCGGCTCACCAGTCTGCGCACTCGCAACCGGCGCATTCCCCAAAGGCTTCGATCAGGCAAAGGCCGACGAACTCTCCGCCGCCCTCAAGCGCTGGGCCGAGCATTGGCACTGTCCCCTCGTCGGAGGCGATCTTGCCTCCTTACCCAACGCGACCGATCCGCTGACACTCACAGTCACCGTCATCGGCGCTGCACACCCAACCCGAGGCCCAGTCCTTCGCTCCGGTGCACAGCCCGGCGACGGCGTCTATGTGACCGGCGCACTCGGCGGCTCATTCGATCCATCCACCGGCCTCGGCAGACACCTCACCTTCGAGCCCCGCCTCACCGAAGCCCGCGCACTCGCCGACTCGCTCGGCGCGAACCTGCATTCGATGATGGACCTTTCCGACGGCCTCGGCCGCGATGCAACCCGCATGGCCGACGCCTCCAAAGTCCGCTTCGACATCGTTTCCGATCTCATCCTGTGCAACGCAGACGACTGGCGGCGCGCTGCGTCCGATGGCGAAGACTACGAACTCCTCTTCACCGCCTCCGGCCCTGTTCCAAAACTCGATCCGCAAACCCGCACAACCATCACCCGCATCGGCACAGTATCCGCAGGCTCCGGCTGCTTCATCGCCGAAGGCACATCAAGCATCAACGCCCGCGATCTAGGCTGGGATCACACGTGAACACCATCTCCCGAACCAGCACCGGCCCCGACTACACCGCATCCCTCGCGGCAGGTCTCGCCTCGATCCTCCACGCCGGCGACATAATCCGCCTCGAAGGCGATCTCGGTGCCGGCAAGACCACGTTCGTCCGTGGCCTCGCCCACGCGCTCGGCGTCCCCAAAGGCCTCGTCAGCAGCCCGACCTTCGTTCTCGTCAACGAGTACCCGCTCGCCACCGAACGCAACGGCATCCGCCGCCTCATCCATGTCGACGCCTATCGACTCAATTCCGGCGAAGACCTCGACGCCCTGGGCTGGGATCGCTACGTCACCCCCGAGGGTGCCGCGCAGCCCGACTGTGCCATCGTCATCGAATGGCCAATCCGCATCGCCGATGCGCTCGCTTCGGGCGCTGCTCCCGTCACCATCCGCTTCAATCATTCCGGCGAATCAGCGCGGCAGATCGAAATCGACCTGCCCGATTCGTTCGCCCCACGTCCCCGAGCGACCGAGCTCGCCGAGCGCGAGCCGATCCGCTGCCCCATTTCCGGCGTCTGGGTCGAGCCGACCCGCGCTACCTACCCCTTCGCCGGCGAAAAGGAGAAGCTCGCCGACCTGAACCGCTGGTTTACCGGCGCCTACAGCATCGGCCGCCGGGCGACCGACGCCGACTTTGAGAATGAACCCCTCCAGCCACCCGACCCGGAACACCGATCGGACAACTAAACCCGCCCTTCAGGGTCTCTAAGATAGGAACATGATGTCAAGTCTCAATCTCTTCGCCACGCCCGTCCTTGCCGCGGCAGGCGGAGGCGGCCTCTGGGGCCTCTTCGTCCAGTCGTTCGACTTCTTCACCGTGCTGCTCCTCTTCGGATCACTCGTCGCGGTCGCCATCATCGTGCGCTGCCTGATCGATGTCCGTGAAGGCAAGATCATCCCCGCCGCCAGCGTGGCCCGGATCAACGACCTTGTCGCGGCCGGTCGCGAAGAAGACCTCCACGCGTTTATCAAGAATGACGAGAGCTTCCCCTCCCGCGTCCTCCGTCAGGTGCTCGACGGCCGCAAGCGCGACCGCGTCGGCATGCGCGAGACGGCCGAGATCGCCGCGAGCGATGAAGTCGCCCGCTGGTTCCGCGCGATCGAGCCGCTGAACGTGGTCGGCAACCTCGGACCGCTCGTCGGTCTTGCCGGTACGGTTTGGGGAATGATCCTCGCCTTCACCTCGCTGGGTGAATCCGGCGGCCAGGCCGGCCCGAGCGATCTATCGCTGGGCATCAGCAAAGCGCTCTTCCACACACTGCTCGGCCTCACACTGGCCATCCCCTGCCTGTTCGTCTTCGGCTTCTATCGCTCGATCGTCGACCGCATCTGCACCCGGGGCATGCTCGTCTGCTCCCAGCTCATCGAAACAATCCCCGCCGACGACGACACCAGCGGAACGATCACCCCCCGCGTCGAAGCCAAGCCCGTCTCGCGCGTCCCCGCCTCGGTCTAGAGCCTCAGAGAACGAACCATGCGGCTCCGAACGTACAGAAGAGGCAGCGGCGCAGCGCACGTCAACGTGACGCCGCTCATCGACGTCGTGATGTGCCTGATCATCTTCTATCTGATGGTCGGCCACCTGGCCGCAGGCCGTTCGAGCAGCGTGAACCTGCCCTCGTCCACCACCGGCCGCCCCGCCGACAAGGCCGGCCCGATCGTGATCAACGTCGTCGCGCCCGATGAAGGCGCAACCGAGCCGATCCTGCTCATCGGCGAAGAACGCGTGATGCAGTCGCAGCTCACCAGAATCCTCAAGGACATGTCGGAGATCTCCCCGACGGCCGAGGTGCAGATCCGCGCCGACCGCACGCTGAACTACGGCAAGGTCGCGCCGATCCTGAGTGCCTGCCGCGATGCGGGGCTTGTGTCGGTCAAACTGGTTGCCGCAAAGGGCGGAAAGAAACCGGCATGAGCAGCGGCCGCGCACACGCATTCCGCAAACGCAACGCGCTCACCATGCACGATGAGCACTACGCGCCCAACATGACCCCCATGGTGGACGTGGTCATGGTGATCCTGGTCTTCTTCATGGCGAGCGCCAGCGTGCTCGGCCCCGAATGGCTGCTCAAGACCGCGCTCCCCCCGTCGAAGCCGACGGTCGTCAAAGTGCCCGAGCAGATGCTGCGGATCGAGCTGCTGCTCACGACCAAGGACGGCGAAAAAGTGGTCGTCACCACGCGCTCCGCATCCAACATCCCCACGCTGGTCGATTCGCCCCTCGAGCTCATCGACGGCTGGCTGACGGAAGTGACCAAGGACCGCTCACCCAAAGAACTCGCGATCGTGGTCCGCCCGCGCGAGAATGTCCCCTACGAAGCCGTGATCCAGATGCACGAACACTGCGCCCGCATCGGCATCGAGAAGATCGGCATCCTCGATCCGACCAAGTAGTTCAGGCCGGTGCCGCGAACACCTGGAGCCGGTGCCCTTTGAGCGTCAGTCCGTGCTTTGTGCAGATCTTCTCGCACAGCGCACGCAGTTCGGGCAGTTCGATCTGCACCGCGTCCCCGTTGTCGGTTCGGATGAGCAGGTCGCTCGCGCTCGTGCCGAAGACCACCTGATACCGACCCGCGTCGTCATCATCAAACAGCACCCGCTGGATGATCCCCGAATCCTGCATCAGCTTCAGCGTGCGATAGACCGTCGCCTTCGAAACCCGGAACCCCTCATGCTTCAAGCCCCTGATGAGCTCGTCCGCATGGAACAGACCCGGCTGACGCATCACCGAATCCAGAATCTGTGCGCGCTCGAGCGTGTACTTCAGCCCCGCGCCCTTGAGCGTGCGCCGGAAGACCGCGCACACAGGCTCGATGACCGAAAGGTCGTCGAGGTTGGAAACAGACACCGCTTTGGGACCGGCCATGGATTATCCTAAGCCGCAACGAATGCCCCACGCGCCGACCACACTTTCCGCCTCACCGGCTTCCAACTGGCGCGGCAGGTGGCTGTGGTTTGCCTTCGCTTTTCTGCTGCTCGCCCTCGTCGGCGCGATCGCGTCGATCGGCGGGCCGCTCACCGGATTGCAGGCGCCCGCGGCAGCTGCGTACTGGATCGGCCGCTCCGCCTGGCCCGCAGCGCTCTTCATCGCTTCGTCGATCGGGCTGGGCTGGCTTGCGCTGCCTCTGTTTCGGCATGCGCGGGAGCGCTGGGCAATCCAGGCCGTCTCGGGCATCTCGATTCAGTTGACGTTCGGACACGCAATCAACTGGGCGGGCGCGTGGATGCCCGGCATTGCCTGGAACGTCGCTTCGCTCGCTCCCGGGTTGCTCGGGCTTGTGCTGCTTGTGATCTCGATCCGCGCGACACGCCAGACCCCGGCCACTCCCCGCGGGGTTGGAATCTGGGCGATCGCGGCGGGCGCCTGCGTACTTGCTCTTGCGGTCCTGCTGGTCGCGGCGTGCGAAGCGCCGGGAGTTCTCTGGGCCAGCGAGTTCGGCGGGTTTGATGTTCTGAGCTACCACCTCCAGTTGCCTCGCGAATGGCTGGAAATGGGGCGGCTCGCGCCGCTGAATCACAATGTCTATTCATATCTGCCGTCGTACTTCGAGAACGCGTACCTCACGCTTCAGTTGCAGACGTTTGCGCCGCGTACGACACCAAGTGGTATGAGCGGCATGCTGGCCGACGATGGCTGGCGGACACTTGCGTGTCAGTTCCTCCACGTGGGCTTCGGAATCGTTGCGGCATGGATGGTCGCTGCGGGTACGCGCGAGTTGGTTGGACGTTCAAGGGCTGCTTGCACCGGTTCGGCTTATCCCGGACAGAGCGACATCGTGGAGCACGGAAGCGGCTGGCTGGGTGCGGCCGCGTTCCTTTGTGTGCCCTGGGTCGTCGTTGTGGGGTCGATGGCGTACAACGAATTGGCACTGTGCGCGTTGTTTGCGGGCGCGATGCTGGTTGCGATCGATCGCGGAATGACCTTCGCCGGTCGTGCGCTGCTGGTGGGCTGGCTGGTCGGGGTTGCCTGCGGCGTAAAGCCGACCGCGTTGATTCTGGCTGCGCCTGCCGCGGGATTCGCGCTGCTCTGGTTTTCGCCCATGCGGGAATGGGCGCGGCTTTTGATTCTCACTTGCCTCGCGGGGTTGGCGGCACTGATGCCTTGGATGATCCGAAACTGGATTGCCGGCGGCAATCCGGTTTTTCCGTATGCGCACAGCGTGTTTGGGGGTGGGCACTGGTCGGCGGAGCAGTACGCGCGGTTCGCTGGGGCGCATCACTTTGATGGCTCGTGGACCGATCGGTTGCGTCTGCTGTTCATGATGGATCAGAACGACCCCGCTGGACCTCGGCACAGGGGGCTGATGCATCCGCAGTGGAGCGGATTATTTCCGATTGTAGGAGAGTCGGCACTGATCGGCTTGACCGCTCGGCGCACGCATC
>JAEUJD010000011.1 GCA_016793015.1 Phycisphaerales bacterium | reverse complement strand
CTCAATGTCCTTGTCGGGAATCGTGATCTCCGACTCGGCAATCTCCGGAATCACTTCCACCGTGCAAAACGACGTCTGCCGCTTGCCCTGCGCATTGAACGGCGACACCCGCGCCAGCCGATGCGACCCACGCTCGCAGCCCAAGTAGCCAAACGCGTACGGCCCCTTCACATGCAGCGTGACCGAATCAATCCCGACTTCAGCGCCGAACCCCTTGTCTGTCTCTTCGAGCGACCAGCCCATCTTCTCGCAGTAGAACAGATACATGCGGAAAAGCATCTCGCACCAGTCGTTGGCCTCGGTCCCGCCCACACCAGCGCTGATGGTGAGGAAGCAGTTGCGGTGATCGTGCTTGCCGCTGAGCAGCGACTGGAGCTCAATCTTCTCCATCCGCCCGACCAGCCCGAAGAGCTGCGCATCCGCCTCCGCAAGCAGGTCCTTGTCTCCCGCTTCCTTCGACATCTCGTACCCGATCTTGGCGTCCTCAAAATCCTTGATCGCGCTCGCCAGCGGATCGACCTGCGCCTTGAGCATCTTGACTTCGCTGACAACCTTCTTGGCCGCGGCCTGGTTTTCCCAGAACGACCCTTCGTTCATCTGCGCTTCAAGTTCTTTGAGCTGAGCCGCCTTCGCAGGGAAGTTAAAGCGAGTCGCGGATGGTTGTGATCCGCGCCTCAAGGTCGTTGATGATGGGTTGGTGAGCGTCGTAGTGCATGGCGATCCTTCGCGATAACGCGTGGAGGTGATAGTAGGGCGTAAAGTCGAAAAAATCGTACACTTCGCGCCGGAAGCTTCGGTCGGTGCCGTCTTGATTTCAGCGGGCATCACCAACATCCGCCCGAGGGAGAATCTCCAATGCGCGTGCCTGTACTGACTCTCGTCTTGCTTCTCGGGTCCGTTTCATCTCGGATCTCTCATGCACAGCAGCAACCGCCAACTCCAAAGGCCGACAAGAGTCAGTCGGCCGACACCCCGGCGCCAGTTCAGAGGCGCCCTCCGCAGATGGCGGGGAGGATCATTCACGACGACACGCTGGTCACGCTCGATTTTCCCGGCGGCACAATCGCGTCGTATGCCCAGGCAATCCGCAAGGCGGCAGAGCCCGATCTCGTCAATCTCTTCGTCGATTCGCAGGCAGCAGGGATTTCTGTGCCGCCGATCAGGTTGACGAAGGCATCGATCTTCGACAGCCTGAGCCTCGTCGGCCGAAACGGACAGGAGCCGGACGGCAGATACCTGAATCTGAGCGTTGAAGTTCTTGAATCTACTGCGGCTGGCGGCTCCCCCGTGTACAAGATACGGGCAAATTTCATAGATCCGCCCGGCAATCCCAATCGCCCTTTCGATAGCTCGCTCGAAGTGATTTCTCTCAATCCAATAATTGGGTTACCCGGAAGCTCGCGAGCGGGACGCCCACCCTTGGATGTGAAAACCGTTCTCGGCGCGATTGAAGCCGCGGTTGCCGTCTCCGACGCCAGTTCCTCCACGCCGCCGGTTCTGAAATTTCACGAAGCTTCTGGATTGCTCTTTGTCAAAGGTACGAATGCCCAGAGGAACGTGGCGATCGAAGTTGTTCGTCAGTTGCGGAGCGATATCGAGAACGAGCGTGCCGCGGAGCAGGCCGCAACCGCCGGCCGTGACTCCAAGAAAATGCTCATGAAGCGTCAGCCCGCCGAGGAAGTCGCGGAAATGGTCCGCAAGCAACTCGAAGGCAAGTGCTGCGTGCAGTTGGAAGTGGACGGGAAATACATCATCATCACCGGCGACAAGGAGTTGGTCGCAGAAGCAGCCCAGCGGGCCTACGCGATCGACGGAATGCCGCAGCGCCCGGCTTCCGTTCCCAAGTCCGAAGCGAAATAGCCGCTGGAGCGCATCGCTTGGCCTCGATCGATCGACGCACATCAGCGCTCTGCGGCTCCATCCGTCGCGGCCACGAGCAATCCGTCCGCGATTTCTACACCGACTGGTTCCCCACACTCCTGTCTTGGTCCACTTCTTTCATCCCCTCCGACGAACACCTCGCCCTCGACATCGTCCAGGAAACCATGATCCGCGTCATCCGTTCACTCCCCGCCCTCGATTCCCACGCCGCGCTCGTCGCCTGGCTCCGCGCCGCCAACCGATCCGCCGCGATCGACCTGCTCCGTCGTCGCGTCGCATCCCAAGCCCGCGAGCGCGCCGCCGCCAGACCAGAATCCTCCGATTCAGTTCACCCTCAACACCACGGTAAATCCGCTTTCGTCGGCGACGACCGCGACTTCAACGCCCTCACCCAAGCCCTCGCCACCCTCTCCCCCGACGACCAACTCCTCCTCCGTCTCCGTTCCGATTCCTCCGCCTCGTTCGAACAACTCGCTTCCTCCTTCGGGGGCACACCCGATTCCCTCTACGGTCGCGCCCGCCGCGCTCTCGCCCG
The DNA here is from genome assembly GCA_016793015.1 of Phycisphaerales bacterium. GTDB lineage: Bacteria > Planctomycetota > Phycisphaerae > Phycisphaerales > UBA1924 > JAFEBO01. Next base: position 25,741 of record JAEUJD010000011.1, on the reverse strand, counting down.
TCTTCGCACTCTCCTCTCCGAGGAGTCGTCCGATGCCTGACCAAATCCCATCCCCGCCACACGAAGATCTCACGCCCCTCGCCCGCGAGCGGCGCGATGCCATGCTCCCCGGCCTTCTCGCTGAAGTCCGTCGCGTCCGTCGTCGCCGAGCCGCAACGCGCATCGCATCCATCGCCGGCGCCTTCGCTCTGATCTGCGGCGTTCTCGCGCTCGCCCTGCTCCGCTCGTCGCCGTCCACACTCCATCCGCCAATCGCCAAAGCACCCGCTCCACTCACTCCCCACGCCACGCTCCCGACACCAAATCGCGACTCACGCAACTTTCACATCGAAATCGTGGAATCCTCCCCCGACATCCTCGATCGCCTCTCCATCCGCACACCGTCGCTCGTTCAAGTCGAATACATCAACACCGACCAAGCCCTCGCCCTCCTCCAATCCTCCGGCGATCGCTACGGCATCATCGAGATCGCCGGCCGCGTCGAGTTCCAACTCATCGCGCAGCGCTGATTTGCCCGCTCGACTTGCCGCAACCGAGTTCATACGAGTTCTGCTTCCATTTCGCATTGCTTTGCATTTGTCCTCCCCCTTTCCCAGAGGGGGAGGTGGCATCGCGTAGCTTTGCGGAGCGATTGACGCGAAGGGGGTTTCGGAAGTCCCCGCGGCAGAATCGCGTTCACGTTGACCCAGGTGTCAAATGGAACGGCATCTCATCTCAATTGCGTCCACGCTCGCGCGCCCTCTACTCTTCCCCCGCAAATGTCCGACCGTCCGCCCCAATCCCCCGCACTCCTCTTCACCGCTTTCGAACCCAGTGGCGACGATCACGCCGCCATCGTCATCGACGAACTCCGCCGCCGCCATCCCACACTCCCCATCTACGCCTGGGGCGGCCCCCACATGGCCGGAGCGGGCGCCACCATCATCGAACGCACCGGCGACGACGCCGTCATGGGTATGCCCGGCGTCAAAAAAATCCGCGAGCACCAGAAGATCAACGCCCGCATTGCCGCCTGGCTCGATTCCTTCGAACCCGGTGGCAGCAACGCCAACTCGCCCCACAAGCCCACCGTCCACATCCCGGTCGATTCGCCCGCCGCCAACTTTCCCATCTGCGCCATCGCCAAAAAGCGCGGCCTCAAAGTCGTCCACATGGTCGCCCCGCAGCTCTGGGCGTGGGGCCCCTGGCGCATCCGCAAACTCCGCCGCCTCACTGATCAAGTCCTCTGCATCCTTCCGTTCGAGGAGGAGTATTTCACCAAGCGAGGCGTCGCCGCCAAGTTCATCGGCCACCCACTCTTCGATGTCCGTCTCGATACCGAGCGTCTCGATGTGATCGGTTCAGCCTTTGGTGAAGGAGCAGGGGCAGTGGGGGGCGGCCCCCGCGTCGCGCTTATGCCCGGCTCGCGTCCCGGTGAAATCAACAGCAACTTCGCCCTCCTGCTCGAAGCCTTCGTCCGCCTCTCTGCCGAGTTCCCCGGCCTGCGTGGCGTCGTCGCCGCGACCAAGCCCAGCGTCGAATCGCGCCTGCACGAGATCGCCGCGCGTCACCGCCGCCGCCTCGGCCCTTGGCCCGAAAATCTCATCACGGTCCACGGCCAGACCGACGCCGTCGTCCGCTGGTGCGATCTCGCGCTGGTCGTCTCCGGCACAGTCACACTCCAGATCGCGCGCCAGGTCAAGCCGATGGTCGTCCTCTACAAATCCAACCCGATCCTCTATCACGGTTTCGCCCGCTGGCTGCTCACCACCAAGTACTTCACGCTGCCCAATCTGATCGCCGACCGTGAAATCATCCCAGAGTTCGTCCCGCACTTCGGCGGCGCAACCCCGATCGCCGAAGCCGCCGGCGCAATCCTCCGCGATCCCATGGTCTCGGCCACGCAGCAGCACGAACTCCGAGGCGTCCTCGAACGCTTCGAAGGCCTCCACGCCGGCCCCCTCGCCGCCGACCAGATCGAACGCATCGCCGGCCTCCCCAAAGGCATCCGCCCCAACGAAGTCCCCCGCACGCGAACAGGCATGCCCACCCTCATGCCGGGGTAGTGTGCCCCCCATTCAGTCGCAGCGTTTTCTGCTTTTCGCTGCAAAGCAGCGACAGCCTAAAGCCTGCGGCGTGAGCCGCAGGAAACGCCAGTTGAATCGCCAAAGCCGCGAAGCGGCGACACTGTCACGGCCCGCGTCCGAGGGATGGCTTGAGATTAATCCGACCCCCGCCCCACCTCAAACACCGCCGCCGTCATCACCCGATTCCCAATCCGATCCAAGATCGGTGCATGCTCCATCCGAACACTCTTGATCACCGCCCCGCGATCCAGAGCACGGTTCGCCGCGACCCCAAGATCATGCTCCGCCACCTCGCGCGACTCTGAAAACAAAACCACCAGCGCCGCGCCGCTCTCCATCAGCGAATCCGCGCCAAGCTTCACAACATCTCTTCGGACCGCGCCCACCAACTCCGACGTATACGCCCGGTTCGGCCCCGGCACCCCATGCGTATACGTGAACTGCCCCACGCACTTCACCTCGATCCAAAGACACTCCTCCGGCGCAGCCCCCTCTTCCTCTTCGCACGCAAACAGCAGCGCCTCCGCCTTCTTCTTCGTCTTCCGCGTGCGGATCGCATCCTTCACTCGCTCGCCCACGCGAGGCGTCAAAACCACATCACACCGCTGCCTTTGCGGATCACGCTTCTGCTCCGGCGTCAACGAAGGGAACGGCACCTCGCGCAGCACCCCAAACCCCGACGCCTCCAACGCGCGAGCAATCAACGCGTGCAAACTCACTTCCGAAAGCGCATCCAGCCCCCCAACCGCCTGCTCCAGCCTCAGCGCATCCTCATCACGCGAAAGCCCCTCCATCACAACCCGCGCAATGTCCACGCCATGCCACATCGAGCGCGATTGTTGCCCTCAATCGCCCCTCGCAGCATCGGCGGCTCGCGTTTCGATTGTGTGCTTCCCGCTCCCCGCTCCGAGTTCCGCGCTCCTCTCACCCGTTCATCTGCTCCACGCGCCCGCCCATCTCCCCCGCGATCCGCTCTATCAACTCCCGCGACGAAATCTCCGCCTCCGCACGCGACCGGCTCATCGCCATCTTCCACACCCACGGAATCGGGATGATCGACAGCGGCAGATACCACACGCTCGTCTTCCAGAGTTCCGCCGGATACCAGTCAAAGTAAATCGAAAGCATCGAGTGCGTGATCCACACCCCCGGCCAGATCGAGACCGCCAGCAGCACCGCCACGATCCACGGCATCTTGTGTTTCACCATCAACGCAAAACCGATCCGCGTCCCCCCGTCCGCTGCGGCAAACGTCGCCCTCAGATCAAAGTCGTAAATCCACCCGTACGCCAGCGCAACAAACCCACCCTGCTTTTTCTCAAATCCCGGCAGTTTTCCCCGTTGCGACATCCCCATCAGCTTTTCCGCGATCTTGCCCTCCCCCAGAGGCGTAAGAATGGACGTCCGCTCAACCGGAGCGGATACGCTCTCCCCGGCCTCCGCCTCATGTTCAGGGGTGGGGGACTGGGCTAGCTTGGGTTGTGGGTCTGATGGAGTCAGGCTCGTTTCCTTGCATCATGCTTCGGCCACGCGGAGACGTGGAGAACAACATACCCGTTCGCGGGACCAAGTTCTCGGCTCCCGATTTCCTTCTGGCACGCCATGTGCCACAGGCCAAGGCATATGAAGAGCAGCAAACACACGGGCGATAACGCCCCCGGCGCGGCATCACAAGGGCCACCCCCCCGTCTTCGGTACGTCGACGTCGTGGAATTAAGCCACCGTCAGCCGTCGGCCCCACGCCGCAGCGAGGTACAACCGGCACAAGCGGCACAGCCGGCACGCCGGCCGTCTGCTCTCAGCATCGCGCCCGCCAAGGCCGCTGCTCCGGCGCACCCCCCCGTCGAATCAACCCCCCAAACCGTTGAAGAGATCCGCGACGCCATCGCGCAGGCCAACCGCGAGGCCAGCCGCATCGGCCTCGGCCCGCGCTTCTTCGATTCCCTCGAAGAAACCCGCCGCGCCACGCCCGCGCTTCTTTCAGACGATGCCCGCTGGGTCTTCGCCGTCCGCGTGAAGCGCGAGATCCAGGGCGGCAAGGCCGCGATCATCGCCCCCGAATCCCGCAAGCGTCTCCTCAAGCTCGCGAACCGCCTCGGCCTGCGAAACTTCGACGCCAACCTCGTCATCGCCATCGTCCAGGACGATTCCCGCCTCTACGGCACCGAAATCCCTATTCCCTCCGAAGCCGCCAAAGGCCCCCTCGCCCTCATCCGCCCCGCCAGCGTCGAGGCCACGAGCACATCAAGCAATATCTGGATGTCGATAGGCGCCAGCGTCGGCCTCGCCGCCTTCGGCGTCTACTGGCTCGCGATGTGGATCATCAAATAGCATCGAACTCGCGTGAACCGCCGATTGAGAGCACATCACTGCCAATCGAATTTCGAAGCGGCTCCTGCCTTCCAGCCTGATAAGGCTGAAAGAACCTAGCCGAGGGTGGAGCGAGGTCCTCCGAGCGACACCCTCGGGCAGGTGCGCAATGCTCCCGCACCCCGAAGGCGGTGCCACCGTTGAGCGCTCGTCTTCCGCCCAGCGACACGATTATCTTTGAATCTTGTATGAACACCCGTGGTCGCCGCGTCGCTTTACTCGCCCTCCCCCGCCCTTCGCGTCCACTCAAACTCCAGCGGCTCAAGCTGCTCGATCGCCCCATTCCGCTCATCGGTCAACCGCGTCGCCTTGGCGTGATCCTTCCACACATTCGGATCACCCATCAGCCCATCAATCTCCTTGATCCGCACCTGCAGCTTCTCGATCTTCTCTTCGATCTGATCCGTCCGCATCCGCGCCAGGGCGTTCACCGACGGCCCGCCCGATTTCGCCGGCTTCGGCGGGGCCTTCTCGCTCTTCTTGCGTTCCTCCGCCGCCTTGCGCTGCTTCTCCGCATCGTCGCGCCGGTTCTTCTCATCCGTCGCCGCACGATCGCGCTCGCGTTTGCGCTGTACATCCTTCTCGTGCCACTCGGTGTACGAGCCGTGGAAGATCTCCACGTTCCCCTCGCCATCGAGCACGATCAGGTGCTCGCACGTTCCATCGATCAGGGCGCGATCGTGGCTGATGAGCAGCATCGTGCCCTCGTACCCGCCTTCATCGCAGAGCGCTTCCTCCAGCCGCTCCGCGCTCATCAGGTCCAGGTGGTTCGTCGGTTCGTCGAGAATCAACAGGTTCTTCGCCGAGCACAAAAGGGCTGCAATCGCTGCGCGGCTTCTTTCTCCACCCGACAACTGGCCGAGCGGCCGATCCTGGTCCGTCCCCGAAAACAGGAACGCGCCCGCCAGATCGCGCGCCGCCTGCTCGCTCATCTGCGTCCCCGGCACTTCCTTTTTGATCGTGTCCTGCAGGTACTGGTAGACCGGCTTGTCCGCAGGCAAATGCTCGTGCGTCTGCCGGTAGTAGCCCGGAAACACGTTCGACCCGAGCCGAACCACGCCCGAGTTCGGCGCGATCTCGCCCAGCAGCGTGCGAACGAGCGTCGTCTTGCCCGCGCCGTTCGGCCCGATGATCCCCCAGCGCTCGCCCCGCGAAACCAGAATGTCGAGGTTCTTGAACAGCGATTTCTCGCCGCCCCCTTCAAGCGGATAGCTCTTGGAGACTTCCCGCGCCGAGAAAACCATGTCGCCGCTGCGCGGCGCCGGGGGCAATCGCACCTCAAACGAATGCGCTTCCGGCGGCTTCTCCAGTGAATTCAGTTCCTTCTGACGCTCGAGCTTGGTCTCGCGTCCCTTCGCCTGCGCCGCCCGCCTTCCCGCCTTGTACTTGCGGATGTACGCCTCTTCCTGCCGGAAGCGGCCCTGCTGATTCTCGTACGCGCGGAGCATGGCCATCCGCCGCTCGGCGCGAAGTTCGCGGAAGGTTTCGTAGTTGCCCGGATAGTCGATCAGCCGCCCGTCCTCGGTTTCAACGATGCGATTCACCACGTTGTCGAGCAGGTACCGATCGTGGCTGATGAGCAGCACCGCGCCCGGAAACTCGTTCTTCAGGAAGTTCTCAAGCCACAAACGCCCCTCGATATCGAGGTGGTTCGTCGGCTCGTCCAGCAGCAGCACATCGGGGTTCTCGAGCAGCAGCTTCGCCAGCGCCAAGCGGCCCTTCTGCCCGCCCGAAAGCCCGCTCACTTTCACCTTGAACTGCGCATCCGTAAACCCAAGCCCGTGCAGAATCTCGGCGATCTTGTGATCGATCGAATAGCCGCCCGCCGCTTCCATCGCCTCGGTCAGCCGCTGCTGCTCATCCATCAGCTTCTCGAGCTTCGCACCCTCCGCCGTCGCCATCTCCTCATAGAGATGATCCAGCTTCTGGTGCAGCTCGTGCAGCCGCGCAAACGCGCTCTCCGCCTCGCCCCACAGCGTCTCCTCCGGATTCAGCTTCGGGTCCTGATGCAGATACCCCGCCCGCGCACCGCGCTGCAAGGCCACATCACCCGAATCCGCGTTCATCAGCCCCGCGAGCATCTTCAGGAACGTGCTCTTCCCGACGCCGTTGCGGCCAACGACCCCGACCCGTTCCCCCGGCTCTATGGAAAACGAAACCCCGTCCAAGATGATCCGGAGTCCGAACGCGTGTTTGAGATTTGTGGCTGTAAGTACTGGCAAGCCGCAATTCTAGAAGCAAGAACCAGTTCTTCAACATCCCCGCGCTTTCCTGCCCCAATTCCCCTGCCTTTCTCGGCCTTTCCCCTCCGTGGTTCCCTTCGGTACTCCGTGTTGAAATGCCTTCCCTCTTGCGTACCCTCCCCCCGGTCAAGCCCTGACTCCAACGGAGTCCGGCGCGTTCGCGCGCCCCCTTCTCAAGAAGGACCGCATGCTCGACCGCCTCACCGATTCCTTCAACGGCCTCTTCCGCAAACTCAGCGGCAACGCCACCCTCACCGAAAAGAACGTCCGCGACGCCATCGACGAGGTCAAAACCAACCTCCTCGATGCCGACGTCCATCTCGATGTCGTCAACGCCTTCACCGACGCCGTCCTGAAAGACGCCCTCGGCCGCGATGTCACCAAATCGCTCAAGCCCGGCGAAGAGATGATCGGCATCGTCCACGCCCGCCTCGTCCAGTTCCTCGGGGGCACGCCCGATCAGGCCGACCCGCGTGCCGCGCTCCAGTCCACCGCTGATCAGACCATCATGAAGGTCAGCCCAGGGCCCACCATCATCATGATGTGCGGCCTGCAAGGCTCCGGCAAAACCACAACCTGCGGCAAGCTCGCCGCGATGCTGAAAAAACGCGGCCGCTCCGTCATGCTCGCCGCGGCAGACCTTCAGCGCCCCGCCGCCGTCGAACAGCTCCACACGGTCGCCGACCAGGTCGAAAAAGACTTCCCCGGCGGCTCACAGGTCCACTTCTATGGCGAGCCCGACAAGGTCGCTGAATACGGCAAAGCCGTCGGCGTCGCGGTGCAGGTCTGCCAGCGCGCTCTCGCCGCCGCACGCGCCAAAGGCGTCGATGTCCTCATCCTCGATACCGCCGGCCGCCTCCACATCAACGACGAACTGATGGGCGAACTCACGCAGGTCAAACGCCTGCTCAATCCCCATCACATCTTCCTTGTCGTCGATGCCATGACGGGTCAAGATGCGCTCAACTCGGCCAAGAGCTTCCATCAGAAACTCGAGATCGACGGCGTCATCCTGACCAAGTTCGATTCCGATACCCGCGGCGGCGCGGCCATGTCCGTCAAGCACATCACCGGCGCGCCGATCAAGTTCGTCGGCGTTGGCGAGAAGCTCGATGCCCTCGAAGATTTCCACCCAACCCGCTTCGCCGGCCGCATCCTCGGCATGGGCGACGTGGTTGCGCTCGTCGAGAAGGCGCAGGAGCAGGTCAACGAAGACGAAGCCAAGAAGCTCGAAGAAAAACTCGCCAAGGGCGAGCTCACGATGGACGACTTCCTATCGCAGCTCAAAATGCTCCGGCGCATGGGCCCGCTCAAGCAGCTCTTCGCGCTGCTCCCCGGCGTGGGCTCGATGCTGAAGGATGTTCAGATCGAAGACAAGCAGCTCGACAAGGTCGAAGCCATGATCGGCTCGATGAACAAGGCCGAACGCAAGAAGCCCGACATGATCGACAACAGCCGGCGCAAGCGCATCGCCAGCGGCGCGGGCGTCGATCAGAACGATGTCGGCCAGATGGTCAAGCAGTTTGCGATGGTCAGTAAGCTCAGCAAGGGCATGGCCGGGATGAGCGCCGCGCAGAAGTCCGCCGCAGCACGCGAGCTCGGCTCCGGGGGCATGGGCGGCATGATGCCCGGCCTGAAAGGCCTGCCCGGCTTTGGTTCCAAGGGCAGCAGCTTCAGCGCAAGCCCGAAAGCCAAGTTCAAGAAGCGGAAGAAGTAACCCCGCACCTCCCGCTTTCGGTTTCGAGCACGGAGCGGTATTCTGTTTCCTCGTGGGGGACCAGACCAGGACAATCTCCGATGCGCAGACCGCGGCGGAACCTCCGCCCGCGGACAGCGACAACCCGTACCTCGCGCCGGGTGATACGGTCGGCCCGTACCGGCTCGTGCGCATCGTGGGTGAAGGCGGGTTCGGCATCGTCTTCGAGGCCGAGCGAACGCACCCAATCCGCCAGACCGTCGCTCTGAAAGTGCTCAAGCCCGGCATGGATTCCCGCGCCGTGCTCGGCCGCTTCGAGCAGGAACGCCGCGCTCTCGCCGTGATGGACCACCCCAACCTCGCCCGCGTCCTCGATGCCGGACAAACCGCCCGCGGCCTTCCCTACTTCGTCATGGAACTCGTCCGGGGCGAACCGATCACCGAGTTCTGCGATCGCCGCAACCGGACCATCCGCCAGCGCCTCGAACTGCTCATCCCCGTCTGCGAAGCCGTCCACCACGCCCACACCAAGGGCATCATCCATCGCGATCTGAAACCCGGCAACATCCTCGTCTCCGACCACGAAGGCCTGGCGACACCAAAGGTCATCGACTTCGGCATCGCCAAGGCGCTCGGTTCCGACGACTTCGGCCGGACGCTCGCCACCGAGGCGGGTCAACTCGTCGGAACGCCCGAGTACATGAGCCCCGAACAGGCCGACGCTTCGGCCGACGTCGATACGCGCAGCGATGTCTACAGCCTCGGCATCGTCGTCTACGAACTGCTCGTCGGCGCGCTGCCGTTCGATTCGGCCTCGCTCCGCTCGGGCGGCTTTCTCGCTCTGCAAAGGGCAATCCGAGAATTGCCCGCCCAGCGCGCCAGCACCCGCCTGCTGTCCAAAGGAATCTCCTCCGCCGAGATCGCCAGCCGAAGGGCCACCTCACTCCGCGATCTCCAGCGCGTCCTCCGCACCGAACTCGAGTGGATCCCGCTCAAGGCCGTCAGCAAGGAACGCGAACGCCGCTACGCCAGCGCGCACGCGCTGGCCGAAGACCTGCGCGCCTACCTCGCCGGTCAACCCCTCATCGCCGGACCCGAATCCACCTCCTACCGCCTCCGCAAGCTCTACCAGCGCAACCGCGTGCCCGCCATCGCAGGCGCACTCTTGCTCATCGCCGTGCTCGCCGGCCTTGCGGGCACCGGCTACGGCCTCCTCCGCGCCCGCGAACACGCAAAGCAAGAAGCCGCGGCACGCGCCATCGCCGAGGCACGTCTCGCCGATGTCCGTCGCCTCGCCAACTCGCTCCTCTTCGACCTCAACGCCGATCTCGAACGCCTCCCCGGATCGACCGGCGCTCGCAAACGCATCGTCGATATCGGCCTCTCCTACCTCGACAAACTCGCACGCGAAGACAACCCCGGCAAAGACCTCCTCGCCGAACTCGCCTCGGGCTACTTCGAGCTCGCGGAGGTGCAATCCGGCGGCCGCGCCGGCAACGTGGGCGACCGCCCCGGTGCTCTCCTCAGCCACGAAAAGGCCCTCGCGATCCGCCGTTTACTGCTCCGCGGGAACCCGATCGGGCCCGCCGAGCAGCGCGCCGTCGCCGAGAGCCAGCTCTCGCGCAGCCATCTTCTCCGCCAGCTCGACGAACCCGCCAAGGCGCTCGTCGCGGCACAGGAAGCCGTGGATCTCGTCCAATCGCTCGCACAGACCGATCCGAGCCGCAACAACCGGCGACTGCTCAGCCGCGTGCTCACCGCCAGGGCCTGGGCGCTCTGGTCGCTCGATCGCTTCGACGAATCCGCGCAGTGCAGCCACGAAGTCCTGGCCATCGACGAGCGACTTGTCGCCGAAGACCCGAACGACTGGCACTCCAAGTCCAATCTCGCGACCAGCCACGCCGATCTGGGCGATCTGCACGAACACGCCGGACGCCTCGACCTCGCGCGCGAATCCCACCAGCGCGCGGTGGATCTCTACCGCGAGATCCGCAAACTCGAGCCGTCCAACACCGAGCACACGCTCTCGCTCGCGGCCCAGCTCCGCAAACTCGGCGCGGTCACCGCCGCCGCGGGCGAGTACCAGCAGGCCGAAGCGCAGCTCGCCGAAGCACTGAGCCTCGGCGAGAGCGTCGCCCGCGCCGACCCGCAGAATTCCGTGGCAGAAACCTCGGTGCGCCGCTCCCTGACATCGCTCGGCGATCTCTACCGCCGACGGCGCGAGTGGGACCGCGAACTCGAGATCCGCCGCCGCACGCTCGAGATCGCGCAGTCCCGGAGCAACGCCTCCCCGAGCGACATTTCGCTCCGCGAGGACATCAGCACCATCCAGTCCGAGATCGTCGAGGTCCTCTCCCGGCTCGAGCGCCGCGACGAGGCCATCGCCCTCGCGCGCCAGGTCGTCGAGATCGATCGCGCCATCCTCAGCGCTTCGGCCTCGCCCGAACGCCGCGAGTACGTCGCGTTCAGCCTCTCGGCCCTGGGCCAGATTCTCAGGGACGCCGGCGATCTCGACGCCGCGGCCGACGCCCTCACCGAATCGCTCGACATCCGACGGTCGCTTCTCGACGCCGACCCGTCGAACCCGAGGCGAAAATCCAACTGTTCGACCGCCTGGTCCCGCCTCGCCGTGCTCGAAACTGCTCGCGGGAGGCGCGACCTCGCCATCGAGCACTACCGCAAGGCGAGCACGCTCGATGCCCAGATTGCGCTGGCCGACCCCGACAATCTCTCGCTCCGTGAAGACCTGTTTTCCGGGCGCGAGTCGCTCGCCCTCGTGCTCTCCGAAGCCGGATCGCACGACGAAGCGATCGCGCTGATCACCGGCTGCGTCGAGGGGCGCCGGACGATCGTCCGGTCCGCTCGTTCCAAAGGCGATCTTGCCGACGCGTTCGCGTGGCGCGCCGAGATTCTCCTCGCCTCGGGCCAGGGCGCCGACGCGATCGCCCGCGCCCGCAGCGATCTCGTCGAAGCGGTCGGCCTTTTCAACGATCCGGAAGTCGCCCGCGCGCTGACCACGACGATGACCGCACGCGCCCGAAAGGCCGAGACGCGACTGCGCGATCTGCCCGCGCCCTGATCGCCGGTCGAGGCGTGCAGGGGGGCGGAGTGCGAACGCATCACTTCGGCCAGAGCCATCCCATCATCGCCCCGGTGATCAGGCCCATGACGACTCCGTCGACCAGGCAACTGATGACCGCACGCTTGTTGGCCTGGAACCAGATCATCGTCGGCAGGCTCGCGACGCTGTACGTCAGGATGCCGACCGTCGCGAGCACCTGAAAGACCTTGACGAAGGCTTCTCCGCGCACGAAGCCCGCGGCGACTCCGACGTACGCAATCAGGAACGACGCTGCCAAATTTACGACAAACGTCAGCGCCATATTCAGGCCCATGTTGGGCTTCTTCCACACGGCGAGTGTTCCCATCGGGCCATTCATGCAGGCCTCTTTCATCTCGGGGGTCTGGTCTTTGCTGCTGTGATCCATGAACGGATACATGTACACACCCGGCGCGACGCCAAGCCCGCGCATGAAATCGACGACCTTCTTGTCGTCGGGCAGTTGCTTGAAATCCTTCTTGTGATGGGGAAGAGCCGTCCACGCCAGTGCGCCGTAGAACCAGACGGCCGCGGCCGTCGCGACGATCGCGATCCAGCAGGAGGTGAGCAGTTCCATGATGAGTCTCCTTGGTGCAGAAAGTGCTGCCGAAACAGCATAACGAAGACGCCCGGAACCGGCCCCGCGCCATCCCCGCGTTCGCGCCGGATGGTCTATCGGTTCGATGAGCTCTCTCGGATTGGTACTCTGCACGGGCGTGGACGCGGGTGCCCCCAACCTCCGGATCGATTCGCTCGACTTTGCCGCTCAACGGAGCGAGGCGAGGCGGCTGTCGCTCGTTGCGTTTGTCTTCGGCATCTTCGGGTCGCTCGCTGTCATCCGCGCCATGGTCGGCGTCAAGACCCTTTTCGGCGAGTCGATCTTTGCAATCGTTCCGTGCATCGCCGTCGGTGTCGCGGCGGCGCTTGCTTCGCGTGCTGTGGTTGTCCGTGCCAATCGCCGGCAACGCCTGCTGCCGATGTGGTTCTGGGTCGCCAACCTCATCATCGAATTGCTGGTCCCGACCACCGGCATATTCATCCTGATCATCGATCCGCAGATCAACGGGTTTGAAGCGCTCGGCGCTCCCGTTGTGCTGACCTACGCCGTGCTGATCGTGCTTTCGGTTCTGCGTCTGCGCGTCTGGCTCTGCTTTCTGGCCGGCGGCGCTGCGGCCGTCATGCACATCGGCCTGTTCTTCGCCAGCATCAAGTGGGAAGACGAGATGGGTGCGCTCGGGCCCACGTTTTACCTTGGTTATGCGGTGCAGTTGTTCCTTGTCGGTGTTGCAACAGCGCTCGTGACGCGTGAAGTCCGCGGGTATGTTCGCAGTGCCCTGAGCGAAGCAGAAGTGAAGGCGAAACTGGATCGGGTTGAGAACGATCTCGGCATCGCGCGCCACATTCAGCAGGGACTCTTTCCCAAGGAACCACCCACGGTTTCCGGGTACGACGTGGCGGGCTGGAGCAAGCCGGCGGATGAAACAGGGGGCGACTACTACGACTGGCTGCCGTTCGAAGGTGGGCGGCTTGCGCTGATGCTGGGTGATGTGACGGGTCATGGCATCGGGCCAGCGTTGCTGATGGCGGTCTGCCGCGCGTATGCGCGGGCGACGTTTCCATCGGAAGGCGAACTGGTTGCCGCGATGGAGCGGCTGAATCAACTGCTGAACGATGACATGGACGAAGGGCGGTTCATTACCTTCGCCGTCGCGCTCGTCGATCCCGGTGCGGGGACTGTGGATGTCTTGAGCGCTGGTCATGGTCCGATTCTGCTGCGATACAACACGGAAGGGAAAGTTGCGATTACCGAGACGGATGGGATGGGGCTGCCGCTGGGGATCATGGAGGAGGAGACGTACGGGAAACCGGTGCATTGGAAGCTCAACAAGGGCGATGCGCTGCTGCTGATCACGGACGGGTTCTTTGAGCAGATGCGTGCGGACGGCGAGCAGTTCGGGCTTGATCGGCTTCGGGATTTCCTGATGCGGTCGGCGCAGCTCTCTTCTGCGGACTTGATCAAGAACCTGTACTCCGAAGTCGTCGCGTTCGGGGGCGGCGCGACACAGGGCGACGACATGACTGCGGTGGTCATTCGCCGGCTTTGAGTGTTTCTACGAGCCCGAAGCGCAAGCGAGGGCGCGGTTGCATACTTCACTCCCGCAGCTTGTTTTCGAGTTCCGTCAAGTGCCGCACGAATTCGGCACGAACAGCGGACGCAAACGGGTTTTCGTTTTCGATAGTCTTGAAGAGTTCCCACGAATCGCCAGCGAGCGATTCGCTCATCTCGGCGAAGCGTTTGTAAGCGATGGTTGCGAGTTCGGTGCGGGGCAGTTCGAGTGCCGCGGCGGCGCGCGAGACGAGATGCGTGAGTCCTTGCACATAGGCCATCTGCCGATCGTGCTCTTCGGGCGAGACATCGAGGACGCGGAGCTTGAGCGTGTCGCTGAGAAATGAGCGGACGCACGCGATGCGCTCTTCGCTGGCGCGGACGGGGCAGAAGGCGATCGGTAAACCTTCGATTCCGTTCTTGCCGCTTTGAGGGCCGAAGAGCGGGTGGGTTCCGATGATTTCGGTTTCGGGCGGGAGTAAGTCGCGCATCAGAGCGATGGGTTTGACTTTGACGGAGGCGACGTCGATGACGAGAGAACTTCGCTTCGCGAGGAGCGGGGCGAGTTGCCGGAGCAATTGTTCCATTCGCTGGACGGGAACGGCAATTGCAAGCATGTCCGCATTCGCGGCTTCGGCGAGGGGAATAAATGGAACGCCCGCCTCGCGAGCTTCGCTCGTTCGATCAAGGACGTCGCTGACTCGAACTTCGAAGTGCGAGCGCACGTGCGCACACATGAAACGACCGAAGGCGCCAAAGCCAAAGAGCGAAATTGAATTCAAGTTTGACAACACTACCTGTCCACAAGCACACCGACGATGTCCACCAACGTGCTCACGGCTATGTATCTCACGTTCTCATCCGGGTCGCTGTTCGCAAGTTTGGCGAGGGAATGGATGACCTCGAAATCATCTCGGAGCAAATTCATAAGCGTCATCCGAGCCTGATCCAATGCGAATATCGCGCCCCATCGAACGACGGGAGAACCGTGTTTCAGGAAGTGCGTTCCCCAACGGATGCTCCATTCTTCATCGAGACACCGTGAACCATCAACCAATGCGAGTTGAATCGCTTCGAAGGTGCCAGCCGCAAAAATCTCTTCGCACGATTGCTCTGACACAATTTCGGCTGCGCGAAGCTTCGGTTTCGGAAATTGAGGCTGTTCTGGTTCCACGATTGATCACCTTGAACGGCAAACTTTGTGATTGCCGCGTATCACCACTCCGGCCCGCCGCTGTAGCGGCCGTAGATGTCGGCCATGGCTTGGACCATTTCGCCCATGGTGCAGCCGCAGAGTGCGCCGTCGATGAGGGCGGGCATGACGTTGGTTGAATGCAAGGCATTCGGCATTTGGGATTTGGCATTCGAGCAAGGCAGGTCGTGGATTGTGGGGACGGGTTTGCCTTGGCAGGCGGCGCGGATGTTGTCGAGGGCTAGTTTGACCTTGCTTGCGTCGCGGGCTTTCTTGAACTTGGCCAGTTGATCGCACTGGTTGACTTCGACGTCGTGGCCGATTTGCAGGATGTCGATCGGGCGGTCGCCGGCGTTGTCGGTGTAGGCGTTGACGCCGACGATGATGCGGTCGCCGGCTTCGCATTCTTCGCTGAAGCGGTAGGAAGCCTCGGCGATCTGGCGGCGGAAGTAGCCTCGGTTGATGCCGCTGATCACGCCTCGGCCGTAGCCGTGAAGGCGGTCGTAGGCGGGGTTCTTGCTGAGGTCGTCGCCTTCGAGGGCTTTGTCACGCTTGTGGGTGGCGCGTTCCTTGTAGGTGCCCATGTGATCGACATCGTTGATGTAGTTGAGGGCTTCGCGCTCCATTGTGTCGGTGAGCTGCTCGACGTACCAACTGCCGCCGAGGGGGTCGGTGACGCGGGTGACACCGGTTTCGTGGGCGAGGATCTGCTGGGTGCGGAGCGCGACGGTCACGGCCTGCTCGGTCGGGAGGCCGAGGGTTTCGTCCATGCTGTCGGTGTGCAGGCTCTGGCATCCGCCGAGGACGGCGGCCATGGCCTGATAGCCGACGCGGACGATGTTGTTCAGGGGCTGCTGTTCGGTGAGTGAGCAGCCGGCGGTCTGAACGTGAGTCTTCATGTACCACGAGCGCTCGTTCTTCGCGCCGTAGCGGTGCTTCATGGCGCGGGCCCAGATGCGGCGGGCGGCGCGGAGCTTGCAGATCTCTTCGAAGAACTCGTTGTGGCTGTTGAAGAAGAAGGAGAGGCGCGGCGCGAAGCTGTCGATGTCGAGGCCGCGCTCGACGCAGGCTTCGACGTATTCCATGCCGTCGCGCAGGGTGAACGCGAGTTCCTGCGTCGCGGTGCTGCCGGCTTCGCGGATGTGGTAGCCGCTGATGCTGACGCTGTTCCACTTGGGAACGTACGCGGACTGGAACTCGATCGTGTCGACGACGAGCTTGACGCTCGCCTCGGGTGGATAGATGAATTCGTTCTGGCTGTGGAACTCTTTGAGGATGTCGTTTTGGAGTGTGCCGCCGAGAGTGGACCAGGGGATGTTGCGCTGGACGGCCATCGCGAGGTACATCGCCCAGATGACGCAGGCGGGGCCGTTGATGGTTTGGCTGACGGTCACGTTGCCGACGGGGATGTCGGCATAAAGGCGGTGCATGTCTTCGATGGTGTCGATGGCGACGCCGCAGCGGCCGACTTCGCCGGTTGAGAGTTCATCGTCGCTGTCACGGCCCATGAGGGTGGGTAGATCGAACGCGGTGCTGAGGCCGGTGTTCGAGGCGCCGCCCTTTGCCGCGCCGAGCAGGTACTTGAAGCGCTTGTTGGTGTCATCCGCGCTGCCGAAGCCGGCGAACTGGCGCATGGTCCAGACGCGGGTGCGATAGCCCTGGGGGAAGAGGCCACGGGTGTAGGGATATTGGCCCGGGGCGGCGATGTCGCGTGGGATGTGCTTGAGGCTTTCGGCGGGTGCTTCGGGGGTGTAGACAGGATCGAGCACGAGGCCGGAAATCGTGACGGCGTTGGGATCGACCGGTTTCTGAACGGTCGAGGGATTGACAGTTGGGCGGGGGGCGGTCGTCATGGGTGAAACTCCACTTCTCTTCTTGGATAATTCTACAGACGTTCCCGGTGTTTCTCCCGGTTCAATTCTGTTCCAATCCGGGCGATCGAGCGGTATCCTGCCCGCGTGGATCCTCGCGAGATATTTCTGGACCTGGCGGTGGCACTTGCCTCTGGGCTCCTGGTCGGCCTGCAGCGGGAGCGCACGCACGCGGACCTTGCGGGCATTCGCACGTTTCCACTGATCGCGATCTTCGGTGCGATGTGCGCGGTGCTTGCCCGTGCGGTTGTGGGGTTTCCGACCGATGCGGCGGCCGTTGGAATGCCGGGCGTTTTGATCATCGCGGGCGGGCTGGTGGCGATCTCGATCGTGGTGCTGACCGGAAATTTGATTCGGCTGACGTTCAAAAGCAATGACGGGGAGCCGCCCGGCTTGACGACGGAAGTCGCGATTCTGGTGATCTTCTCCTGCGGGGTGATGGTGGGTTTGCAGCTGTACGCGCCGGGGGTCGCGATTGCCGCGGCGACTGCGGTGCTGCTGCATCTCAAGGCTTCGCTGCAAAGGCTCACCAAGTCGCTTAGCGATAATGACGTCCGTGCGGTGATGCAGTTTGCGGTGATCGCGCTGGTGATCTTTCCGGTGATTCCGAACCAGCCGATGGGGCCGTACAACGCGATCAATCCGTACAAGTTGTGGTTGATGGTTGTGCTGGTGACGGGGATCAGTTTGTGCGGGTATGTGGCGCTGCGGGTGTTTGGATCGAAGGCGGGGACGTATCTCGCGGCGTTTCTGGGCGGGCTGGTCTCGAGCACGGCGACAACGGTGAGCCTGTCACGGCTTGCAAAGAGCAAGGGGGCCTCGACGGCCTCGGCGGCGCCGGCGATCGCGATTGCCAACTCGGTGATGCTGGTGCGCGTGATGGTGCTTGCGTTTGCGGCGGCGCAGGGAAGTTCCGCGACGATTCTGATCGCGCTCGGGGCGGTGCTGGCGGCTTCGGCTGTGGGGGCTGCGGGGGGCGTGCTGCTTTCCGGGAAGCAGCGGGAAAAGGCAGAGGCGATCGCGGCAGAAAACCAGAAGAATCCGACCGAACTCAAGTCGGCTCTGATCTTCGCGGGGCTGTTCGCGGTCGTGCAGGTGCTGGTGATCGCGGGCAAGGAGCAGCTCGGGCGGGCCGGGCTTTTCGGCATCGCGGCGCTCAGCGGGTTGACCGACATGGACGCGATCACGCTCTCGACCGGCGGCATGGCACGCGCGGGCGAGGTGGACGGGGCGACGGCGGCGATCGCGATCGTCATCGCGGCCATCATGAACACGCTGGTCAAGCTCGCCATCGCCGGCTCGCTCGGCGGCGGGGCGCTCGCGGCGCGACTCGGTGCGATCTTCCTGCTTCCGTTGGCGGCAGGGGTCATCGCGATCGTGTCTCTGTCGGTGGTCGGCGACGATGCCGGGAAAAAAGAACCGCGCGAACAGCCGGCGGGATGGACGGTTCCGGCGGTCACGCCCCGCGGACGGAATGTGTAGTCTTTGGGCGTGCAGGACCCCAGCCAGATCATCCAACCGGCGGCGCAGACGGGCAGTGTGTATCTCGACCTGGCGATGGCGCTCGGCGCGGGGCTTCTCGTCGGGCTGCAGAGGCAGCGGGCGCAAGCCGACCTTGCGGGTATCCGCACGTTTCCATTGATCGCACTCCTGGGGGCGATCTGCGGGATTCTGGCGCGGGTGTTCGAGCCCGCGGGCGTGTGGGTCGTCGCGGCGGGGTTCATCGCGCTTGGGCTCGTGATCCACGCGAATCGGAACGTCGGCCGGAGTGCTGCGAAGGACGATGAGAAGGAGTTGAAGGCCGGGCGCGGGATCGTGACGGAGATGGCGGTGTTCGTGGTTTTCGGATGCGGGCTGCTGATCGTGCTGAAGCAAGCGGGGATCGGGATTTCGATTGCCGCGGCGACGGCGGTGCTGCTGCACTTGAAGCCCTCGCTGCACAAGTTCACGGCGGCGCTGTCGGATGTGGATGTGCGCGCGATCATGCAGTTCGCGGCGATCTCGCTGATCATTCTTCCGGTGGTTCCGAATCGGGTGATGGGTCCGTTTTCTGCGATCAATCCGTACAACCTGTGGCTGATGGTGGTCTTGGTCACTGGGATCAGTCTGGCGGGGTATGTGGCGATCCGGATTTTCGGGTCGGGCGCGGGGACGTTGCTTGCGGGCTTGCTGGGCGGGCTGGTTTCGAGCACGGCGACGACGGTGAGTTTTTCGCGGATGGCGAAATTGCGGGGCGGGAAGTGTGCGGCATCGGTGGCGGCCATTGCGATTGCGAGTTTGGTGATGGCGGTGCGGACGATGGTGCTGGCGTTTGCCGCGGGTGGGGATGAATCGGGCGAGATGCTCGCGTGGCTGGGTGTGTTTACGGGCGCGTCGGTCGTCGCGGCGGCGATTGCGATCGTGCCGGCCTGGAAGGATGAGCCGAAGCAATCCGAAGCGAAGTCGCAGTTTGAAAATCAGAAGAACCCGACGGAGTTGAAGGCGGCGCTGTTCTTTGCGTTGACGTTTGCGGTGGTGCAGGTGCTGGTGATTGCGGGGCGGCAGTACTTCGGGAACTCGGGGCTGTTTGCGGTCGCGGCGATCAGCGGGACGACGGATATGGGGGCGATCACGCTCTCGACGGCGGGATTGGTTTCGCGCGGGGAGGTGGATGGGGCGACTGCCGCGGCGGCGATCACGCTGGCGGCGGTCGTGAACACGATTGTGAAGGTGGGGATTGCGTGGTCGCTGGGGGGCGTGGCGCTGGCGAAGAGGGTGGGGGTGATTTTGTTTGTGCCGATTTTGGCGGGGGTGGTTGTTGTGTGGTGGGTGGTGATGCGATGAAATCGCAAATGGCAAAGGGCAAATGGCAAAGGGCAAATGGCAAATGGCAAATTTGAAACTTAAGATCCGGAATGCGGAATGCGGAATGCGGAGTGGGGAGTGGGGGGTAGGGGTGGGGAATGGGGAGCGTGCTTTGGTTAGTCGTCGTCGCCACTGCTGCCGGAGCCGAGTTTGAAGGCGCTGGCGACGGCGAGGAAGCCCCAGATCAGGTCCAGGAATGTGAGGGTTTGGAGGAAGATGGTTGATTCGGCTTCGCCGATGGCGGAGTCGACTTGTGCGTGGATGTGTTGCTCGAGATCGCGCTTGTAGGTTTCCTGTGCGGCTGGGGTCATGGCGGTCCAGCGGGCTTTGGCGTCGGCCCAGATTGCGGGCGGGAAGTCCTTTTCTTCTGATGCTTCTTCGCGCGACATGAGTTTGGGCCAGTCGAGTTTCTTGCCGCTTTTCTCGGCTTCTTCGGCGAGTTGGTCGGCGATACCGACGAGCGCTCTGTCGTCGTCGATCTTGATGTCTGCGTGGATAGCGGTTTTGACCTGTCCGGCGACGGCGTGAACGACGGCGAACTTGCCGCCGGCGATGGAACAGAGGGCGATGATTGCCGCGGCTGCGCCGGTGAGGGGGGAGACATCGTTTCCGGCGAAGATGGCGGTGCCGACGCCGACGAGGACGCCGACGCCCCAGGCGACGATGGTGAATTCACGATCGGTGTAGTGCGCGATGGCGGCCCAGATGATGGCGCCGATGACGCCCCCGATGAGGCCCCCGATGATGCCTTTGACCATTTGAGACGAACTCCAGAAAGTGGAATGAAGGAACCCCGAAGTGGGGGATGCTAACAAAGACTTGCTTCGCGCACAAGGGGGTACGGCCTGGCAGCGAAAATCGGTGTGCAAAGGGATCGCATCACGATCCACAAATTTGTGGATTGTGATTCGGTTGCGGGTGTCACGCTGTGCGCCCGGCGTGGGGAGAAGGGGCGAAAGTACCGGAATGGGATTCGAGTGGGTTGCGGGCGCTTTGGGGGAGCGGCGGCGCGCGGGAGGCTGAAGACGATGGAAGCTCGGTTTCGCCACGGAGGTAGAAGGCTTCGATTTCGCGGCGGGCGAGGGGGAATTGCGATTCGGTGCAGCAGTTGTTCTGAAGGAGGAAGTGAAGGGCTTCGTCGAGTACTTGCTTTCGCTGCTGTTTGAGGCGCATCTTGACGAGTGCGCGCTGATTGGGTGCGGTCTTCAGGAGGCCGGGTTCGGGGAGGAAGGGGTTGCGATCGGCGTGTTTGAAGGAGGGGAGTAATGCGGCGAGCAGGCCGGAGGGGAGATCAAGCGAATCGGAAGAAGGCGAGTTTGCGGAAGTGGTCGAGGCTGATTCCGATTGTGGTTCGGTGCGGCTCGGTGTGCGTGATGCGGCGGTGGGAGGTTCGGGGGGATCGGATAGGACGAATGGGTCCGATGGGACGGATAAGACGGATGAGGCGTGCGAGGTGGTGCGCGATGGTGGGGAGTTTGGGTCGGGTGTGTGATGCGGTTTGGGTGCGGAGCGCGGGCGGTCGGGATCGAAGGTGGCGAGGCGTAGCAGAAGGCGAGCGGCACGGAGCGCGGAATCGGGTGTGGAGAGGTCGGGTGAATTGAGAGAGGCACGGACGATGCGCGAGGCGAGCTCAGCGCAGGCGGGGAGGTGTTCTGCCGCGAGCCAGCGGGTGCGGAGAGCGGCGGCGGCCCGCATGGTCGCGATTCGCTCGGAGATCTCGGGGCGGGAGAGCCAGAGGCTGAGGAATTCGGCGGTGGTGTTGTGCGAGCGGGCGACGGAGAGGAGAGATTGAGCGGGATCGGAGAGGTCGGAGAGGATTTGGTCGGCCTGCTGCGCGGAGGGAGCGAAGCGAGTGAGTTCTGGCGCTTGGGCGGGGGGGAGATGCATGGGCGAGTGGGCGACCATGCGGGAATTGTACCATAGACCGATCGGAATAAACGGTCTTTGTTTGGTATTTTGCGAAAATGGTTGTAAGGCGCGAAAACAGCACGAGATAGAGGCTGGATTGGCGGCTGAAGGGCCGGCTTTGACGGGCGAGATTCGGGGTGAAGAAAGTTGAACGCAATCGAAGGAAGCAGCGCACGCGGAAGCCCTGCGAACCGGTAACCGAGAAGCACCACACCCGGAGGAACCGCGGTTGGTGGCATGAGCGTTTGGTAGATTGGGGGCGTGTGGCTGGTAGAAGGTGAGGCCGTGCGATGCGGATACCGGGGCGGAAGATCTGGCGGGCGTTTTCGGAGCTGGATGAGTTTTCGGATGAGCAATGCGCGCGGTTTGTGCGAAGCGCATGGGGCGGGTGGGTGCAGCGGATGCTGGCGTCGGTGTTGGTGATAGGGACGTTCGCGGCGACGCTGCTTGTGGTGGGCTGGGCGATGGTTTGGCTCTATTCGGAGCTGGACATCGATAATCGAAAGCGGTATTCGGATCTTCAGATCGCGATGATGGCGGTGCCGATTGTTGTTGTCGTTGCGGCGGCGGCACCGTTCATGGCGTTGATTGCGCGGGACCTTTTGCTGCGTGGTCTGGTGTGGCGGGTGCTGAACATCGGTGGTGTGTGCACGAAGTGCAATTATCCGTTGTACGGATTGCCATTGTCGAAAGAGATGATGTGTTCGTGTCCGGAGTGCGGCGCGGAATCGAGTGTGGATGCGGCGCTGGTGGAACTGGTGCGGAACGATGCGGGGCAGACGGTCGCGGAGCGCAAGCGGGGGAGGGGCAAGGAGACGGGCTTTTTCTGGACGCCTTGGCGATTGAAGCTGGCGGCGCGGAGTCTGCTCGTTGTGTTCGGGGTTGTGTTTGTGTTGCCGGTTGCTGTGCTGCTTGTGAACGAGGCGATTGTGCGGATGGAAGCGGCGCGGGCGCGGTCGTATTCGACGAGCGTGGAGGCGTTGAAGCGAGCGCTCGGCAGGTCGGTGGTGGTAGTTCCGATGGTGGAGACGGAGCGGCGCAGGGGCGAAGTGGACCCTCAGACGACGATCCGGAACTTGTATCTGAAGGCGGGGGCGGAGGTGGTTGAGAGGGACGGCGGCTTTCAATCGAATCTTGCGAACGAGTCGCCACAGGGATGGAGATTCGCGAAGAGGAATTCGGTGGTTCCGGCGGATGCGCCAGAGGAAGCAAGGCGGCTCGCGGAAGCCGAGAACAAGCACATGGCCTGGAGGCGAGCCGTTCTGGACGCGATGGAGGGAGAGGAATTGGCGGGAGCGATACGAGCGATTGGCGTGAAGACGCCATCGGCGGAAGCGCCCGTGCCGATCGTGGAGATCTCGGATGGATACATGATCAAGGCGGAGTTTGGTTGGTGGACGGGGTATGGCGGCAATATTGCGATTGAGCGGATGTGGCTCGGCGCCGAGGCGGGAGATCGGGCGAAGTTTGAAGAATCGCTGCGGGCTGCGCTCGCGACGATTCAGGAAGATGCGGGGCTGCCTGTGATGCAGCGTTGGTGGTCCGCGATGTGGCGCGAGCGGATCCTGTATCAGACGCTGCGAGACTGCGTGCGGATGAGGCCGGAATGGATCGGGAGCGCGCGGGAGATCGTCGCGTCGATGCCCATTGTGGAGAATATGGATCGGGTTTTGGAGGTGGAGCGGATCGAGGCTCGTGGGCGGGTGCTCGAGTACTTGAAGCAGCCGGATCTGGTTCGGTTCAATCGCTTCACGCCGGAACTCGTGCGGGTGTACGGAGGCGGGGCTGCGTTGCCCCCGGGCAGGGTGGGTTGGGTGGGCGAAAATGTTGCGGCGAATGACGTATTGATTGAGAATGCCAAGGCACAGTTTGCGGCGCTGCCGTGGGCTCGCCCGAAAGCGGTGGCTGCGCCGACCGGGCTTTTGTTCGCGCAGCAGATGGGTGTTCAGAGTACATGGTACTTGCCGCTGTTTGACACCGTGCATGCCGCACGCGCGGGAATGCCGGTGATTTTGGCGATCGAGGCGTATCGCGCGCGGCATGGGCGTGCGCCGGGGGCGTTGTCGGAACTTGGGCTCGCGCCGGAGACTCTGGTTGATCCGTTGTCGGGAAAGGCATGGGGGTATATCGCGGAAGCGGATGCGAAGGCCGTGCAAGCGTTGAAGCCGACTGGGGGTTATCTGCTTTATTCGCTGAGTTTGGATGGTTTGGATGACTATCGCGCGACGGGGGACCCGACCATCTTTGTGGTGAATGCTGACAGCTGGAGGATTTCGGATCTCCATGGACGAGATGTGTTGATCAATTCGGAGCTGAAGTAGGAGCGCCGGAGAATCTGGGAGTGTGTGATGGGGTGAGTGCGCGTGTGGTGGAAGAAAAGGCGGAATCCTTCCCCCAACCCCTTCCGTCGGGGAAGGGGCTTTGGAGTTGCGCGATGGGTTGTTGAAACGGGGTCTGTGGCCGCAAGCCTCTCACCCCCAACCCTCGCACCCATCGGGGAGGGGGCTTTGGAGTGCGCGATCGCTACTCTGTGGTGAACATGGCAACCTTTTCACCTGTCGCTCGTCGGCTTCGCAATGCTCAGCGTTCTGTGCGGGTGCTGGAGGTGCTCGCGCGGCACGGGTTTGCTGATTTTGCGGAGCAGATTGGGTTTGTGGGGTTGATTGAGCGTGGGCGGGAGATTTTGGGGGCGGAGCCGAGGAAGGGGAGCGATCTGCCGCGGGCGGCGCGGGTGCGGACGGTGCTGGAGGAACTGGGGCCGACGTATGTGAAGCTGGGGCAGGTGTTGAGCACGAGGCCGGATCTGATTCCGGCGGAGTGGGCTGACGAGTTCAAGTCGCTTCAGAACAGCGTGCCGGGGGTTGAGTACGAGGAGATCGAGAAGATTCTGGAGGAGGAGTTTGGGCCTCGGCTGCACGCGTTGTTTCGGTCGATTCAGAAGAAGCCCTTGGCGGCGGCGTCGATCGCGCAGGTGCACAAGGCGGTGCTGCATGATGGGGCGCGGATTGTTTTGAAGGTGCTGCGGCCGGGGATTCGCGATGTGGTCGAGGCGGATATGGAGATCCTGCGGCAGATCGCGGAGATCGCGGAGGGGCATTTCAAGGATCTTGGTTACAGCCCGACGGCCGTGGTGGATGAGTTTGCGCGGGAGATCGCGAAGGAATTGGATCTGGCGCACGAGGGGCGATCGACGGATCGGCTGCGCGGGTTCTTTGAGGATGATCCGGATGTTGTGTTTCCGAAGGTCTATTGGGAGGCGACAACGCGGAGCGTGCTTGCGCTGCAGGAGATTCGCGGGAAGGTGTTCAGCCAGCTTGACCCGGAGAAGTTGGAGCCGGAGGTGCGGCGGACGCTTGTGGAGAACGGGACGCGGGCGGTGTTTCGGCAGTGTCTGGAGTTTGGGTTTTTCCATGCCGATCCGCACCCGGGGAATCTGATTTCGCTGCCGAAGGGGCGGATCGCGTTTATTGACTGCGGGATGACGGGGGAGATTGATGCGCGGACGGCGCGGCAACTGGCGGATCTGGTCTCGGGCGTGGTGAGCGGGGATATTGATCGGGTCATGGGGGTGGTGGGAGATCTTGGGGATGTGCCTCCGGAGAGGCTGGAAGACCGCAAGTTGCGGAACGATGTGCACACGATCGTCTCGCAGTTTCAGAACAGTTCGCTGGATCAGCTTGATCTCGGGCGGCTGCTGGATGATTTTTTCGGTGCGCTGCGGGCGAACAAGATCAGTTGTCCGGCGGACCTGGTGTTTCTGATCAAGGCGCTGACGACGATTGAGTCGGTCGGGCGAGCGGTGGACCCGACGTTTCCGCTGGCGGAGTTTGTGAGGCCGTATGTTGAGAAGCTGGTGGAGAAGCGGTACAGCTTTTCGGCGCTGCGGGGACGGGCGCAGAAGAGCTTGTTGAATTACATCGAGCTCGCGGAGGATCTGCCGGCGGAGTTGCGGTCGCTCTTGACGCAGGTGCGACGGAACCGGTTTGCGATCAACATCGAGCATCGCGGGCTGACGAAGCTGACGCACACGATCGAGCACGCGAGCCGGAACATTTCGTTTGCGTTGATTATCGCGTCGATGCTGGTGGGGTCATCGATTCTGATTTTGGCGGCGCGGAATGCGGGAATGGGTGCGTTGACGGCGATCGGGGTTGCGGGGTTTGTTGCCGCGGGAGTGCTGGTGGTGTTGATGATTATTACGAATCGGCGGCTGAGGGATGAGTAGGGGAAGGCATCAAGGCATCAAGGCATCGAGGCATCGAGGCATCGAGGAATCAAGGCGTCAGGGCAAGCGGAGGGCATTGAGGCACAACGGAACCCTTGGGGAGTTTGGGCGTGTTCGGG
>JAEUJD010000194.1 GCA_016793015.1 Phycisphaerales bacterium | reverse complement strand
CATGCTCAAAGCCGCCCGCTTCCTCCAGCGACTCTCCGCCGACTCTTCTCAAAAACCCCCTCCCCGATGGGAGCGAGGGCAGGGGGTGGGTGGAAAGAGCCCCGAATCGCGCAACGCTCAACCAAGCACCCCAACCACGCTCTCCTCCACCCAAACATCCGCACCAGACACGCCCTCAACAACCAACGCACCCAGCGCTCCAAGCACACCGACTCCCAGCGTGCCCGCCCCAACAAGAGCATCTCCGCGTTCCCCGCGGCACCAAGATCTCGCTCGCTCATCCCGCTCCCGCCGCAACTCAAACCCTCGATCCACCAAAGCACAACCCCGCAAACCCCCGTATCCCCAATCTCGAGTCAGCGCCTCTTCCGCACCAACTCCTCCCATCCCCGCATCCATCTCTCCTCAACCCAACCAAATAGCACAACGCCCCGCCCCCGAAGACTCCGTCCCTTCACCTCGCGCGCGTGCATCCTCGCCCGCTCCGCGCGCAGCGCCCGGCTAGGTTCCGTTTGATCCACGCTTTTGGTGACACCGCTCTGCAGTGATTGAATCCGCCCTGATTCGTCACCTGAAAACCGGCGGCACTCAAATCGCGATATCAGAATCAATCGTTTCAACAACCTCCGACTCGGCCGCACCTCCAACGGACAAAAAACAGGATGCAAGTTCCACTTCCATTTGATGTGCCTTTGCATTCGTCCTCCCCCTTTCCCAAAGGGGGAGGTGGCATCGCGCAGGCTCGGCGGAGCGATGACGGAGGGGGTTTCGGAGGTCCACGCGCCCGAATCGCGCTCACGCAAGATCAATTTGAATCCGCATGACACAGGCCGGCAAACTCCTTCGCCCCCGCGCAGCCAGTTCGCCTTTCTTTGACAACAAAATACCCCACCAACACGCCCCGAGCCGCAGCGATTCGTCCGCGCCGCAGTCCCATTCTGCCACCCCGCTCCGCAACCCCGCCCCCACTCACCCATAGGATCGCTCACTCCCGCTCCTCATGTCGAACCCCCACCACCCACCCGCCCCCCGACCAGCCACCCACACAGCAAAACACGATCCCTACGCCGCGCTCCGACTCCCCAACTACCGGCTCTTCGCCGCCGGCTTTGTCACCTCCGCCACCGGCCTCCAGATGATGGGCATGGCGCTCGGATGGGAGATCTACGAGCGCGCCAAGGCCGAGGGTTTTCTCGGCACCGACGGCGCGGCACTCGCCCTCGGCTTCATCGGTCTCGCCCGCGCTCTCCCCGTCGTTGCGATGGCCCTCCCCGCCGGATACGTCATCGACTCGTTCGATCGCAAACGCGTCCTGCTCATCACGCAATCCGGCTTCGCGCTCATGGCCGCGCTCCTCGCGTACGCCTCGTGGGCCGTTGCCCCGCTCTGGCTCATGTTCCTGCTCATCACGCTCTCGGGCTGCGTGCGCTCCTTCAACGGGCCCACGCGTTCCAGCCTGCTCCCCGATCTTGTGCCCGAGCACGTTTTTCCCAACGCCATCACTTGGAACAGCAGCATGTTCCAGGTTGCCGCCGTGGGCGGACCGCTGCTCGCAGGGCTGGTCATCGCCTACGCCAAGCACGCGTGGCCCGTGTATGCGATCTCCGCGCTCCTCTGCGGCATATTCGCCCTCACCACCCTCGGCCTCAAACCGATCGCCCACCACACCGCCAACCGCGGAAAGATGTCCTTTTCGGGCATGCTCGACGGCCTCGGCCACCTCTGGAAAGAGCGCACCATCTTCGCCGCGATCACGCTCGATCTCTTCGCGGTCCTGCTCGGCGGCGCGGTCGGCCTGATGCCGATCTTCGCCGACAAGATCCTCGGCGTCGGCCCTGTTGGCCTCGGCTGGCTGCGTGCCGCGCCGTTCATCGGGGCCGGCTTGATGGCCCTCTTTCTCGCGTGGCACCCGCTCATCCGCCGCGCGGGCCCAGCGATGCTCCTCTCGATCGCCGGCTTCGGCGTCTGCACCATCGTCTTCGGCTTCTCCACCAATTTCTGGCTCTCAATGGTCATGCTCTTCACACTCGGCGCGCTCGATAGCGTCTCGGTCGTCGTTCGCCATGTGCTCGTCCAGCTCCGTACCCCCCGCCACCTGCGCGGGCGCGTCTCCGCCGTCAACAGCGTCTTCATCGAATGCTCGAACGAACTCGGCTCGTTCGAGTCCGGCCTCGTTGCTAAGTTCGCACCCATGTGGTTCGGAATTTCTGCGATCGGGGGCGTCGTCTTCAGCGTCGTGAGCGGCGGCATCGGCACCATCCTCGTCGTCGCCGGCGTCGCCTGGCTCATCCCCGAAATCCGCCGCCTCGACAAACTCCACGACAAACCCTTCGACCTCGCCGAAGACGCCGGAAAGTAATGAGCCACCGTCCGACATCCAACATCCGGATTCTTCCCCCTGCCGCTTCTCTATACTCGCCCCAACACGCCCGGACCAAGCCGGGCCAGTCCTCGCGGAGCTTGATCCATGCAGATTCCCCCAGCAGTTTGGTACGGCCTCGGCATTGTCGGCGTCGTCTTCATCATCATCTTCATCGCGATCTTCTTTCAGTTCGCTTCCCTCTGGTTCCAGGCCCTGCTCAGCAACGCCAGCGTCGGCATCCTCGACATGGTCGCGATGCGGTTCCGCAAGGTCGATGTCCGAACCATCGTCTACAGCCGCATCCGCGCCGTGAAAGCCGGCATGGACATCCCGACCGCGGCCCTTGAAACCCACTACCTCGCCGGTGGCCGCGTCCCGCACGTCATCAACGCCCTCGTCTCCGCCCAAAAGGCCAAAATCCCCCTCACCTGGGACGTCGCAACAGCCATCGACCTCGCCGGCCGCGACATCGTCGACGCCGTGCAGACCAGCGTGAACCCCAAGGTCATCGACTGCCCCGCCCAGAACGGCCCCCGCGCCACGATCGACGCGGTCGCCAAAGACGGCATTCAGCTCAAGTGCAAGGCTCGCGTGACGGTCCGCACCAACATCTCCCGGCTCGTCGGCGGTGCCACCGAAGAAACCATCATCGCACGCGTCGGCCAGGGCATCGTCTCCACCATCGGTTCCGCGGCAGACCACAAAGCCGTGCTCGAAAACCCCGACCAGATCTCCAAGACCGTCATGCGCTCCGGCCTCGATGCCGGCACCGCCTTCGAGATCCTCTCGATCGACATCGCCGACGTGGATGTCGGGGACAACATCGGCGCGAAACTCCAAGGCGATCAGGCCCAGGCCGACAAGGCCCGCTTCCAGGCCGAGGCCGAAAAACGCCGCGCCCTCGCCATGGCTTTGGAGCAGGAAAACAAGGCCAAAATCCAAGAGACTCAGGCCATCGTCACGCTCGCCCAAGCCGAAGTCCCCAAGGCCCTCGCCGAGGCGCTCCGCATGGGCAAAATGGGCGTGATGGACTACTACCGCATGCAGAACGTACAGGCCGACACCGCCATGCGCATGGGCATCGCCGGCGACACCGGTGCTCCCCCTCATCAGGGCTGATCGGTCCGAACTCTGACGAATACTTTGGCCG
>JAEUJD010000193.1 GCA_016793015.1 Phycisphaerales bacterium | reverse complement strand
CATGCTCAAAGCCGCCCGCTTCCTCCAGCGACTCTCCGCCGACTCTTCTCAAAAACCCCCTCCCCGATGGGAGCGAGGGCAGGGGGTGGGTGGAAAGAGCCCCGAATCGCGCAACGCTCAACCAAGCACCCCAACCACGCTTTCCTCCACCCAAACATCCGCACCAGACACGCCCTCAACAACCAACACGCGCAGCGCTCCAAGCACACCCACGCCCGGTGCCCCCGCTTCATCTCAAACATCTTCATCCGCCCCGCTTCACCAAAATCCCGCGCGCTCATCCCACTCGCGCCGCACCCCGCCCCCACGCCCCACAAAGTCACGGCCCCGCCAACCGTCACGCCCATCTACCCAATCTCGAACCAGCGCATCCTCCGCGCCAACCCAACCCACCTTCGCTTCCACCTCGCCGCAACTTCAAAGCGCCGCGACGCAACTCGCCCGCGCCTCAAACAATTCCCAACGCCCGCGATCCCGCCAAGACCCATCTCAATCCCCCGCTCTGAAATCGCCGCCGTAACAAACAGCGCTCAAACCAATCCACCTCCCCTCACCTTCGAGTGAGCCCCCTCCGAATGGATGTCGCTTCCCAATGCAGACACCTTCCATGAGCCCGCCGCGATAACGGCGGCCGCTCCTGCTTCTTTGACAACCGAATACCCCGCAAAGTGCTTCTGCCTCGCGTTTCGCTGCCCCGGCTGCTCGGAGCGATGTTCTTCCTCCAGTCCCAACTGCCGCAACGAGGGAGGAAAAGACCCCAGGGTTGTCTCTGCATACGAAACCAGAACCAAGTCCAAAATCCACAACTCTGTGGATTCCCGTTCCAAAGCCGATTCTTTCCGCCCTCCACTCCGCCCCTCATTTCCCCTCCAACACTCCTCAAAACCGGCCCGGATTCACTCAGAACCGCCCTATCCACCAAGCCGACTCACGAATCAATTCCACATTCCACCTCATCAACAACAATTAAACTCCATTCTTCAACTTTGCATGACAACTCTGCCCTCAAATACCAGACAATGAATCTCTCGCGGCACGTTCTGATTGGACGCGTGCCACCCAGCATCGCGGATTGTCCGGGCCCGGTCGGGCCCAGTTCTCTCGGGACCGCGATCGTTCATTCAATTTGGAGAGTGCGGGATGAGATTTATGTCTTTGACATGCGTGGCCGCGTTTTCGCTGATATCCATTCAAGCGAACGCCGCCTTCCTCGGTTCGGCACAGGCCTTCGGCGTACTCGCCGGATCGACCGTCACCAATACCGGCCCCACCACAATCAGCGGCAGCGTCGGCGTCTGGCCCGGAACAGCCATCACCGGCTTCTACCCGCCCGGCACGATCACCAACGGCTCCTTTTACGCCGGCAACGCCGTCGCCCAGCAGGCGCAAGCCGATTCGCTTACCGCGTTCAACGCCCTCGCGTCGATGGCGCCAACCACGATCCTCACCGGCATCAACCTCGGCGGCCTCACGCTCACCCCCGGTGTCTACTTCTTCGCATCATCTGCTTTTCTCACCGGCACCCTGACACTCGACGCCCAGGGCGACCCCGACGCCCTCTTCGTCTTCCAGACGGTTTCAACGCTGATCTCCGCAAGCAACTCATCCGTGCTGACCATCAACGGCGCCGATGACTGCAACGTCTACTGGAAAGTCGGCAGTTCCGCCACGCTGGGCACCGACAGCGCATTTCAGGGCAACATCATCGCCGATGCCAGCATCACGATGAACACCCGCGCCTCGCTCATCGGTGGCCGCGCTCTCGCCCTCAACGGTGCCGTCACGCTCGATTCCAACATCATCGAAGCCGGCTGCCTCGAGACCATCCCGGCCCCGGCCACCGCAACACTCGCGCTCCTCACCTTCGGAACCGCCGGCCTTCGTCGCCGCCGCTAAGACAAACAGCCAGTATGAAGAATTGAACGAACCGCCCCACGACTCGCTCTCTGAGCGAGTCGTTTTTTGTCGTGGGATTCACGAGGTCAATTCCGGCGAGTTGAAAGTTGAACCAACTCTCCCACTTCCCCGCGCTATCTCGCCACCCGAGACACTCCATGAAGCCAATTCTCATGGCGCTCTCCACATCCCTGTCGTTCTTTTTCTTTGCAGCCGCCGTCGAACCACCGCAAGATTCCGCGACCACCCGCCCCCCACTCCCCAAAATCACCCGCACCCAGAACAGAAACCCCGATTCCTCCACGGTCCACTGCGCCGCACAAGATCGCGCCGGCAACTTCTGGTTCGGAACCACCGGAATCGGCGCCTACGGCTTCTGGTCCATCACCCAGGACCGAAGCAACACCATCTGGCTCGGCACCAGAAAGAACGTTCTCTACCGCTTCGGCGGCAAAGCGTTGATCAGTCTTTCCGAATAGCAACAGATTCGCTGCCATGCTCGCTGTGAAGCCGCGACGAAATCCTTCCCGCTTCAGTCCTTCGGAACCGCAACTTCCCGCACCGGAATCTGCACTTCCGCCCACTTCCGCCACGGCCGCAAGGAGGGCCCATGGTAATAAAGTGCCCTCGTCCCGCCCGCACGCACGAACCGCGTCTGACCCGCCAGCCACTTTTCCAACTGCTTCTCGCCATCATCAATCAGTTCACGCGAGTAGTTCCCCTTCATCCCGATCGAGATCACCAGCAAAGGCGGCTCGTCCACCACCTTCACGCGCTTGTCCGCTTCATCGTCCCCCGCCGCGCCCTGATCCGCCCGCCGATACAAGAACGCCATCGTCCAGCGTTCCGTCGCCTGGTTCTTCTCCGCTTGCCCTTCCGCGGGCCCACCTTCTTTCGACGCCTTCGGTTCTTCCGCGCTGTACTCCATCTCCACCGGACTCGTCATCGCAATGTCGCGCCGCTGAATGTGACGGAACAACGGCCAGAACCCATCTCCGCCGGCATCGCCGTTCTTTTTGACTTCGCCCTCAACAACCGCCCGCCGCACACTCGGATAGTTCTTGAGGTCGATCGCGCCCGGCGGCGTGGGGTCCGGATAGCCAACAGGCAGAGCCGTATCGATCTCATTCACGCCTGCGCAGACAAATCTCACGGACTCGCCGCTGCCCTTTCGGGCTGCCGCGGCATTTGCATCGCCCCCGACCCGCACCAACGCGCCCGAAACGGGAAGAACCAGCATGGCTACATCCCCCGCCGCAACAACATCCGCATTCATCGAATCCGGGGCGGCACTCGGCGCGCCACTACCCGACGGCCTCGACGCAGGCTCGGTAATGCCCATCACACTCAAAGCGAACGCAATCGACACGACGCTGTACAGCAAGTGACCTCCCTGCCCCCAGCAGTTCGCCCGTTCCCCAAGATCGGATTCCAACTGATCCGCCAAACTCGACACCGGAATGCCTTGACACTTGCCCCTTCACACCTAGCCCCTTCATGTCGCTTCACCCTTCTCCAAAACCACAATCTCCAGTACAATCAAGGGATTCCCGCCTGGTGAACACCGAAATAGTCGTATCGATGCTGACGGGAGACCGCCAGACCGCCACCCCCGAACAGAACCGTTCCTCGCCGCCCGATGCCATCCAATCCTGAAAAAGCGTTGATCAATCCGCGAAGCCGGCCCCCCCTCCTCGCGCGGGTGGTCGGTCTTGCGGGGTGTCTGTGCGCTCACGGCGTTTTCGCCGCGGACCCCGTCATGCTCCAGTGGTTCGAGTGCAAGTGGTCGGACATGGAGAAGAAAGTCCCCGACTGGTTCGTCGCCGGCTACGGCGCAGTCTGGCTCCCGCCTCCCTCGCGGTGTCTTGATCCACTCTCGACCGGCTACGACCCGTTTGATCGTTTCGACTTCGGCTCGCCCGCTTCACCCACCGTCTACGGCACCGTCAATTACTTTGATGCCAATCGCGCCGAACTCCAGCGCGCCAACGGCCTCGTCTATATCGACGGCATCTACAACCACAACGGTGTACGCGATTCTTCAGGTGCGTTCCAACAGAATGGCGGCTGGCCCGGCTTCTGGCTCTCGCCCAACCCCGGCTTCACGACCAAACAGCCCACCGACAACTGGGGCGATTTTCACAACGGGAACGGCGCGGGTTACTTGCAGGGCCTCGATCCGGGCGGGGCGAACTTCAGTGCGCTCAACGGGGACATTTTCAACCTGATCGACATCGCGCAGGAATCGAACAACCTGTTCATACGCCACCCGATCACACCCGGCACCCCGAGCAACATCCCCGCCGGCACGCTCTACAACCTTCCAACCGCAACCAACTCGCAGTTCTACTCGAACAACGCTCTTGCCGGAACAGCGGTCAACAACCCAGGCACGTTCCGCACGCCCGGCGTACTCAACTTCACGTTCTATCCGTACGACGGAATGAACGGGACGCCGACACTCGAGAACGCCGCGGGTCTGCTGATGCGCTGGACGCAGTGGGTGCTGGATGTTCGCAAGATCGACGGGCTGCGGCTCGATTCGGTCGTGAACACACCCGTCTCGTTCTGGGATCAGAACTTCGATTCGGTGCTTGCCAACCGGCGCGTGACGCCGGACGGCCGCCATGTTCATGCGCTGAGCTTCAGCGAGTGCTTCGGAACCAACCAGTCCATCTACGACAACTACATCCGCAAGCCGAACTACAACGTCCGCCTCGGCGATACCTTCGCCGATCGCGATGCGCTCGATATCAACGGCGCGGGCGTGCTGCGTGCCATGATCACCAGTTCAGGCCTCGGCACATGGACCAACGTCGTAAGCGGGCACCTTGACAACGCCGACGGATTCAACGACGGCACGATCGGTCTCAATCACATCTTCAGCCACGACAACGGCTCGGGCAACAGCAGCACCAATCCGCCTGCGTACCCGTCTGCGCAGGCCCAAGGCATGTTCGCCCACGCCTATCTGCTCACCCGCCCCGGCCCCGCAGTCATTTACCACAACGCGCGAGGCGTGACACATTCCGGCTTCTGGCCCCGCCAGGGAATGCCGAGCGCGCTCGGCTTCAACACCGATCCGGCCGTCAACGCCGCCGACGCGACGCTCACCACGCTGGTCCAACTCCGCAACATGGTCGCGCGAGGCCAGTTCAATGTCCTCAACGGCACCGACCCGGCCAACCAAAGCCAGAGCGACGTCCTCATCTACGAACGCCGCTCCGACCTCGGCAGCGGCACCTTCGATGCAAACTGCCTCGTCGCCGTCAACGACCGCTACGACACGGGCACCGATGTGCGCACCGTTCGCACCAGCTTCCCCAACGGCACGCGCCTGATCGAACTCACCGGAAACGCCGCGAACCCGACCGTCAGCGGCGGGGCATCCATCCCCACCGTCCTCACAACCGCAAACAACACCGTCAACAGCGTGACAACCCCCGGCTGGGTGACGATCACCTGCCCGCGCAACACCACCGGCTCCACCACGCACCACAAGGGCTTCCTCATCTACGCCCCCGCCATTCCCGGCGGCACAGTCACGCTCACCAACACCGCATCCACCATCCCCGCCGACACCAACTTCATTCCGAGTTACCGCCGCCGCATGACCCCGATCGCCGTGATCGCGGCCGACTCCTTCCAGATCCAACTCACAACCTCCAACGGCGACACGGCGATCATCGGCCAAGCCGGCGCGAACAACAACGCCGACGGCAACGCCGCCTTCCGCATCGATCAGGGCTTTACTGATTGGAACGCGAGCGGCTCCGCGGACTTCCCCTACACCGATGCCGCAGTTCCCGGCTACGAGATTTTCAGCACCGTCAACAACCCGCTCCACGGCAAGAGCCAGTTCATCAATCAGGGCAACTACGCACAAACCATCGACGCAACCCGGCTCGACGATGGGCTGCACTACCTCTCCGTCGTCGCCTTCCGCCATCGCAACCCGACCCAGGCGCCGCTCTTCCGCGAGTTCCGCAAGGTGTTCTACATCGACCGTGCTCCGCCAACCGCAAGCATCGTGAATGCCCCGGTCAACCCGAGCAGCAGCCCCGGCTTTACGCTGCAGGTTCAGGCCGGAGACCGCACCGTCACCCGCACACACCTGATCCAGAATCTCGCCGAAGCCGCCGACCCGATCGCCGCGGCCAACTCCTTCAACCAGTGCACACAAACCGACCGCTTCACCTACTCGCGGGCGCTCAACTTCACCAGCGGCTCCAACCGCATCACGCTCGTTGCGTTCGAACTCTCGGGCAACAGCACCGCTGCCGACTACTTCATCAACTTCTTCCCCACCTGCGCCGGCGACTTCAACGCCGACGGCCTGGTCGAAGATACCGACTTCGTTCTCTTCTCCGCTTTCTACAACACCCTCACCGATCCGCGAGGCGACCTCAATGGCGATGGGCTCACCGACGACAGCGATTTCGTGCTCTTCGCGAATGCCTACGACAACCTGGTCTGCCCCTAGCCATTGCTCCGACTCCGTAAACTGCTTCTGCAACCTACGCCGAACCCCTCTACACCGAATTGAAGCGAGCATCCCACCATGAACGTCCTCGAGAAAGTCCGCTCCGTCGCCAAAGACCTTCGCGCAGGCAAGGGCAACGCCCCCGAAAGCTGGGCCCTTGCCTCACGCCTTCTCTCGCGTCTGACCAACGACAACGCCCGCCTGCAGCAAGTCATTCAGTCACGCGATATCGACGGGCTTGACGCGCTCCTCGACACGATCGAGGGCAAGGTCGCCGCCGCGGCCGCCGCGCCTCTCCCGGACTTTCCCGCGTCCGACCTCGATGCCGCCATGCGCGCGTTCCACAAGCGCATGAAGGTGACACGCCTCGCCGATGAATCGCGCCTCGGAGGCCGTTACACCTCCGGCGGACGCCACTCGAACATCGACGCAATGCAGCCTCCCGACGGCTTCCCCGATGCGATCTGGCAGGCGCTGGTGCGGGCCGGAAAGCTGAAAGATGCCGGCGGCGGTTTCTACAGCGAACCCGAACACAAGTAGCGTGCGAGCCCGCTGCTGATTTTCCGAGCGTCGATCTCGTCCGGCCACGCGTGTGCGTGGCCGGTTCATCGCGTTTCGCGGGCCTTTTCCCTGGACAATTCTCTGGTTTCTGATCGAAACCGGCGCAATCCCCCGTGAGAATGAGAACTACCCCAAGCCGGTACCCGTACCATGACCCAGCAACCCCGGCACGGCAGACTTCCGGCCTCCACCTTGTCTTTATCGGGTTGACGGAGCGCCGATGCAAACTCAGCAAATTTCCGCACCAAGCCGCGGAGTCGCCGCGCCCGTTGTCGTTTCTGCTCCGGCACAGGTCGCGTTTGAGGCCGAGACGAACGCGGAGCGGCGCGAATCAAACTCTCGCAAACTCATCATCATCAACTTGATCACGGTGCTCCTGCCGTTTGCCGGGCTTGCCGCGGCGATCGGCCTGCTTTGGGGGATTGCCTTCAACTGGTACTACCTGTGGATTCTGCTGGGCATGTGGGCGGTCAGTTCGTTGGGCGTCACGGTTGGTTTCCATCGA
>JAEUJD010000121.1 GCA_016793015.1 Phycisphaerales bacterium | reverse complement strand
CACCAAAGTCCATCCTTTCATGGAGGAATCGGACGACGTAGGTGGTGCGATCCGGCACCAACTCGAAGCGCCCGTGCGTCGTCCGGGTTCGATCGAGTCTTCGCTCCGGGGCGATTTCGAGGCCGTGCTGCTCAAGTGCGTCGAACGCGAACCCTTTCGCAGGTATCAATCCGCGGCGGCGCTCGCAGCGGACCTGCAGGCGCTTCGAACCGGTGCGCCGGTGGCCGCGCGGTCGTACCCGGCGCTGGCAAGGCTTGCGACGTTTTGTTCGCGTCACCGTGTTTGGGTCGGCGCTGCGGCCGTGGTGGCTTTGATCGTTGCGGTTTCGGGAACGAGCATGGCGATTGCGCTGCGGCGCGAGGCGTCATCGCGGAACGCTGCGTTGAATGCGCTGGACGCGGTTGTCAACCACGTGATCGCGCCTCTCTCGCCCCGGGTCGGCACCCTGGATGAGCGCGAGAAGCTGCTCGAGGTCATTGCGCCGGAGATCGAGTTCATGCTGCACCGCACGCCCGACGATGCCCGGGTGGCGCGCATTGCGGGCGCGTACTTCGGTGCCGTGGCGGATGTTGCAAAGGAGCGGGGTGATTATCCGCACGCAATCGCGATCTTTGATCGGGCGCTTGCGTCTTATGCGCGAGCGCAGGCGCTCGGTGATGAGTCGCTCGCGACAGCGCACGCGGCGTCGATCGTCAGCGTGAAGCAGGGAAACATCTACGAATACATCCACGACGGGGAGAACGCGCAGAGCGCGTACGCGAGGGCACTGGCAATCGATCAGGTTCTCGTGTCGAGGTTCCCCGACGATCTCCGGGGACTCAGCAACTTGTTCTGGTCGCACTGGCGTTTGGCGGCTTCGCCGTACGACGAGGGGTTTCCGCACGGCGATCATGCGGCGTCGGCTTCGGACGTCGCCGAGCAGATGCGAAGTGTGGCGCCCGATGACTGGAGGACGCTCGAAGCGCTCGCACGCGTGCTCACCAGACACGGCTCAGTCGCGAGCATCGAGAAGCAGGATCGGCTCGCGCTTGGGCTATTCGATCAGGCCGCCGTCGTTTCGCGTCGACTCCTTGATGGGGATCCGACGTCCAGAGTTTTCTTGAAGTTGTACGTGCAGGCGATGTGCCGCGCAGCGGAAGCAGCGGCAAACATTGGCGAGACATCTCTTGCGCGATCCTGCCTGGAAGAAACGCAGCCATCGGTGCAGTTGCTCGCGAAGGAAGACAGTGAACCGTATCTTCGGGGTTCGTATACAACGCTCTCCGAGGAGGTCAGGGCGCTGCTCGCCTTCCACGACGGGGATTTCGCGGCCGCTGCGGAGCACTGCGCTGCACGGCTTGGCGGTCTTGGCGAGAACTCCTCGATCCGGGGCTTCGCGAGCGATTGGGCAATGAGCCGTCTGCGGATGCTGAGGTTGCTCGCGAGCGCGTCCGAACGGATCGGCGATTCTGCGCGAAGCATGAAGGCGATCGAGCGGCTTTGCTCCGATGCCAGTTGGTACGCGGAAACCTTCCCGCCAGGCCGCGCGGATCAAAGGGAAGCTTCGGAGCACGCGGCGTTCGCGAAGGCGGTGTGCGAAGGCAGAGCGGATGCAACTGAGGGCGATGCGGTCTCGATGAGCAGTCAGCAGAGCGCTGCGGCGCGCTCGCGTTGATGAAGCAAGATGCGCCCGGGTGGAAAAGCTGTCGAAGCGAACTGAAACGAACGGAGAACTAATTGCGGGCGCTTCTCAGTTCGAACGCGGGTGGAGGCGGACATTCCGGATTCACCCACTGGATCACTTCGGCCCAGCCCGCGCTCTCGGGATCATGCTGGAGGTAGCCCCGGATCGGGCGCACCGGCGACCAGCCGTCTTTGAGGTGCACGCTTAACACCGGGTCGACCTGTTTTCCGAGTACGACGTTGCCGACGTATTGCTCAATGCTCTCGGTCGCGCTGACCTTGCCGTAACCCGGTAGTCGGCTCGCGCCGACCATGCGCCAGAGCCGCTCTGCCTGCACAAGAAACCGGGCCTGATCGGTGAGCGCGTGCGCGATGCCGTGGTGCTGGTGGTGCGGGTGCACCATGATGTCGGCACCGTACAGCGTCGGGCCGCTCGGGTCGTGATCGAGGAACGAACCGCCGGCGGTGAGCACATCCCACGCGTCGTCGATGTGGAAATCGGTCATGCGGAGCCGGAGAGTGAAGTGCACTCCGGCGACCTCGTTGCGGGTCGTTTCAATCGCGACAAACTGCCCTTGCGGAAAGACCTGCCGGTGATCCTCGAGTTCTTCGATCGTGTAGGGGCGCTCCTCGGGATACACGAGGCGGCAGATCGCGACGATCGCGTCGTAGTCGGTGGATTCAATGCAGCGGATTTTGTAATTGGATGGAAGCATGGATCTCGGGGATTGATGGGCAATGTACCAACGAGACCGGTCGCATCGGTGTCAATGGGTGCGGGGATGAGATTGGGTCTCATTGTGCCGATGCGAGCGGACGAAGAAAAGTCCGTGTTTGCGGCCCTTTCCGAGTACACTGTCTTTGCTCCGTCCGCGATGCGGCCCTCTGTCGTGCGTCGAAAGCGGAGCCCAGGGGTTGCAGCATGTCGAAAGCAAAGCCAAAGGACGAAGGCAAACTCGAGCGCCTTGATCGAAAAACGTACGAAAAGGAGCTTCGGCGTCTGCAAGAAAAGCTGTGCGCGATGCAGGATTGGGTCAAGCACTCCGGCGAACGCATCGTGATTGTGCTCGAAGGGCGCGATGCTGCGGGCAAGGGGGGCGTCATCCGTTCGATCACCGAGAAAGTCAGCCCCCGCGTCTTCCGTGTCGTTGCGCTGCCGGCGCCGTCCGATCGTGAAAAATCACAGGTCTACATGCAGCGATACCTCAATCACTTTCCCGCGGCGGGAGAGATCGTGATCTTTGATCGCTCGTGGTACAACCGAGCGGGCGTTGAGCACGTCATGGGTTTCTGCACGAAGGAACAGTACAAGCGATTTCTTGAACTCTGCCCGGTTGCGGAAAAATACTTTGTCGAAGGCGGGATTCGCCTGATCAAGGTCTGGCTGGATGTGAGCGACACCGAGCAGAAGCGACGCTTTGAGGCCCGCATCGACGACCCGCTCCGGCAGTGGAAACTAAGCCCGATGGATCTGCCTTCGCGGAGCAAGTGGTTCGAGTACTCGCGCGCCCGCGACCGGATGCTGGACGCAACGGACACCGTGCACGCCCCCTGGCATGTTTTGCAATCGGACGATAAAAAGCGGGCACGCCTGAATTGCATCCGGCATCTTCTCGATGCGATTCCGTATAAGAAGGTTGCTCGGGAAAAAGTAGAGCTGCCCAAGCGTTCGATGAAGGGCGCGTACGACGATCAGGCAACGATGCGC
Source organism: Phycisphaerales bacterium (assembly GCA_016793015.1). Lineage (GTDB taxonomy): Bacteria > Planctomycetota > Phycisphaerae > Phycisphaerales > UBA1924 > JAFEBO01. The sequence continues at coordinate 19,910 of JAEUJD010000121.1, read as the reverse complement.
AAACGCAAATTTGTCAAGAGCGTGTATTAGTTCTCAGGGTTGTTTGGACGCGGGGGCGAAGGGAGGCGGGGATTCTTGCGAATCGTGCGCGACCCGAACGCCGATAGAGCGCACCAGAACCCCAATGGTCGCTGCACCCCCAAACGCTGACGCACCAGGTCCGCTCTCCGCCGACCACCTGCACCAGATATCTGATGCGCGCAGGCGTGCGAAGAAGATACTGCGTGCCGCGGGGGTGGCGTGGTTGAGCGGCTGGTCGATGGCGGTTTTCGCGGTGCTGACACTGGCTTTCGCGTTCCTCAGCGATTGGAGCGCGTGGGCGATCGGGATCGGGCTGGGGGCGTGTGCCGCGAACGAACTGCGCGGCGGCACGATGCTGCGGCGGATGGAATCGCGCGGCGCGTCGATTCTCGGCTGGAATCAGGTGTTTCTGGCCGTGCTGATTGTCGCGTACGCGCTGTGGTCACTTTACAGCGCGATAAACAACCCCGCGATGGCGAAATTGATGCAAGGAACGGGAGATCCGCAGATCGACGCGATGGCCAAGGAGCTCACGACCGTGGTGACGTGGGCTTTGTACGGAACGATGGCGGTGGTGGGGCTGGTTGTGCCCGGTTTGACCGCGATCTACTACTTCACCCGTAGACCGCTTGTCGCCAAATTCCGACGCGACACGCCGCGATGGGTTCTCGAGGTGATTCAGAGGGGCTGATGAAGGCGGAGTGGACGGTGCGGAATGGCCCGTGAACGCCGAAAGTCAGGCCCGCACGGGCGAAAAACGCCAAAATCGTGGCCCGGTAAATATGCGGAAACGCAGTCGAACACGATCGCGAGCCGATCAGTAAGGGAAGTCGGAGTTGAGGACGCGCACGCCGTGCGCGTGTGGAAATCGAGGATGAGATTGGCCCGCGGGACCCGCGGGATATCGGCCCTAAAGTTCGTTCTCACGCTCTCTTACGGGGATTCATTCCATGTGCGGAATCGTCGCGTATATCGGTACCAAGCCCGCCCAGTCTTACTTGATCGAAGGCCTCAAGCGCCTGGAATACCGAGGGTACGACTCCGCCGGATTGGCCGTGCTTGAGCAGGGCAAACTCAACGTCGTCAAGGCGGTCGGGCGTGTCGCGAACCTCGAAGACAAGATCGAAGACCTGGGCGGCTTTCGGGGCACCATTGGTATCGCCCACACCCGCTGGGCTACCCACGGCGGCGTGACCGAATTCAACGCGCACCCACACACCGACGATCGCAACGGAATCGCGATCATCCACAACGGCATCATCGAGAACTACGCGGCCCTCAAGACCTACCTCGAAGAGAAGGGCCACAAGTTCCAGAGCCAGACCGACACCGAAGTGCTCGCGATGCTCATCGGCGAGCTGTACGCGCCGCAGGAAGGTGTGGACCTCGAAGCCGCCGTGCAGGCCGCCCTGCGCGAAGTCACCGGTGCGTACGCGATCGCGGTGATCTGCGAGAAGGAGCCCGATGTTCTGGTTGTCGCTCGCAAGGGTTCGCCGCTGATGGTCGGCGTCGGCGCGGGCGAGTACGTCGTCGCGTCGGATGCGTCGGCGATCGTCAGCCACACCACACAGGCGTTCGTGCTCGATGACTACAACGTCGTCAAGATCACCCGCTCGGGTTTCCGCACCAGCACGATCCACAATGTTCCGGTCACCAGCAAGATCATGCAGCTCGAACTCGAGCTCCAGGAAATCGAGCTCGGCGGCTTCAGCCACTTCATGCAGAAGGAAATCTTCGAGCAGCCCAAGGCGATCTCGAACTGCATCCGCGGCCGTCTGAACATGGATGAAGGCCGTATCCACCTTGGCGGCGTCGGCAACTTCAGCAAGGAACTGTCGAAGATCAAGAACATCGTACTGACGGCGCAGGGCACCGCACTGCACGCCGCGATGATCGGTGAGTATCTGTTCGAAGATCTCGCCAAGGTCTCGTCGGTCGCCGAGTACGCCAGCGAATTCCGCTATCGCAATCCGATCGTCGAAGAAAACACGCTCGTCATTGCCGTGAGCCAGTCGGGCGAAACCGCCGACACGCTCGCGGCACTGCAGGAAGCCAAAGAACGCGGCGCGCTGGCCTTGGGCGTCGTCAACGTTGTCGGCTCCTCGATCGCCCGAGAAACCGATGCCGGTGTCTACCTCCGCGTCGGACCGGAAATCGGCGTCGCCAGCACCAAGGCGTTCACCGGTCAGGTCGCCGTCCTTTCGATGCTCGCGATGTACATGGGCCGCAAGCGGTTCATGAGCGCGGACCAGTGCCGCGACCTGATGAAGGACATGGAGCGCGTGCCAGGCCTCATCGAGCGCATCTGCGAGCAGGATGCGCGGATCAAGAAGATCACCGAGAAGTACATCCATCGCGAGAACTGGCTCTTCCTCGGTCGCGGGTACAACTACCCGACCGCCCTCGAAGGGGCGCTGAAGCTCAAGGAAATCAGCTACATCCACGCCGAGGGCATGCCCGCGGCAGAGATGAAGCACGGGCCCATCGCCCTCATCAACGACGGCATGCCGGCGGTCTTCATTGCGAACCGTGGCCGCCAGTACGAGAAGGTGATGAGCAACATCCAGGAAGTCCGCAGCCGGGGTGGCCACGTAATCGCCGTCGCGACCGAAGGCGACAAGGAAATCACCAAGTACGCCGAGGATGTGATGTACGTCCCGGATATTCCCGAGTGCCTCAGCCCAATGCTGACGGTCATCCCACTCCAGTTGATGGCGTATCACGCCGCGGTTTTGCGTGGACACGACGTCGACAAGCCCCGCAACCTCGCGAAGAGCGTGACAGTCGAATAAGACGCGCCGGGATTCGGGCATTGTCACAATGGCGAAGCTGTGTCGCGCCGAAACGGCCCGGCAGTGGCCGCTGTAGACCGATATTCGTGAGAGTCCGAGAGGCACTCCGCACGACCGGCATCGTGTCACGGGTACATTCCTCATAGTGCTGATGGGCGCGCCCGTTTGCACCGATCTTGCTCGTATGAATCCCCGCAAATTCGGCAGGGTCGTTTGTCAGTTTGTCGGCACGTCGCTGGGCGACGTGATGGACATGTCTGCCGGCGGCATGCGCGTAACCACGCCATCGGCGAACGCGCCGAAGATCGACGATGTCGTCAAGGTGAAGCTCGTGGGGATCTCGAGCGTGGTCTTCGTGCGCTGCCGCGTCGCCTGGATCAAAGACTCGAGCGAGAAGAAGAACTGGACCGCAAAGCTGCGGAGCCTGGTCGCGGGCACCCGCAACGAGATCGGTCTCCAGTTTGTCGACCTGACCGATGAGGCCCGAAAAGTGATCAGCGAAATCGGTGCCGCGGCTGGCAAAAACGAAACCATCCGGCCCGACATCGAACAGTTCCGGAAGAACGCCGCGTAGCAAACCCGGCATTGTCGGCATTCCACCGGGCGAACCGGCCGCAGGGGCGGTACGCTTGCCCCGTGACCCCCCTGATTCGACTCCTCCTCGCATCGTTCGTCGTGCTTGCGTTCGCAGCGCCCGCGATGGCGCAGAACACACTGCGCCTCGACGCCGACGGCAACTGGGTGCCCGCCAACGACGAGATCGATCCCGCCAGCGACGAGGGCGTGATGAACCGCGCCCGCAAGCAGCTCGCCGAGAACCGCCCCAAGGGCGCGCTCGCGCTGCTCGACAGTTGGATCAAGCGCAACGCGGCACAAGACAAGCCCGAGACCGCTGAAGCCCTCCTGCGCCGGGGCGATGCCAAGCTCGCTCTCAAAGATGAATACGAAGCGCTCTACGACTACGAGCGCGTCATCAAGGAATATCCCGGCACGCCCCAGTTTGTGACGGCCCTCGAGCGCGAACTCGAGATCGGCCTGATGTATCTGAACGGCCTCCGCAAGAAGACGTGGGGGCTCCGGATCGACAACGCCACCCGCATCGGCGAAGAACTGCTCATCCGCGTGCAGGAACGCGCGCCCGGCAGCCAGCTCGCGCAGCGCGCCGCGATCGAGCTTGCAAACTACTACTATCGCGTCCGCGACCTGCGCATGGCCGCCGAGGCCTACGACATCTTCCTCGCCAACTTCCCGACCAGCGAATATCGCGAACTGGCGATGGAGCGCCGCGTCTTTGCCAACATCGGCCGATACAAGGGCCCACGCTACGACGCTTCGGGCCTCATCGAAGCCCAGTACCTCGTTCGCGATTTCGCTGCACGCTATCCAAAGTCCGCCGAGCAGATCGGCATGAACGATGCGCTCATCGCTCGGCTCGACGAGTCCGCTGCGGATCAGATGTACGAAACCGCCAAGTGGTATTTCAAGCGGGGCGACCCTGTCTCCGCCCGGTACACCATGAAGCGGTTGCTCCAGAAGCACCCCGATACCGTCGCGGCCGACGAAACCAGGCTCATCTTCAAGCAGCGCAACTGGCCCTTGCCTCCGGCACGGGCCAAGCCCGCAAGCGACGACGATTCCGATGATTCCGTCGCCGATCTCGAAGCCGCATCCGAAGCCGAAGGCACGCTCAAGATGCGCGAACAGCGAACCCCCATTAATCCCGATGCCGCTATCCGCAACGAGCAGGGAAGTCCCTCGACGCCCGTCCCCGTGCCGCCACAGGAGTAGCCGAACGTGACCGCACCCCGCCACACCCTCGGCGCAGTCGCCTCCACAGTTGCCAGCGCACTGCTCGTGCTTTCCGGCTGCTCGTCCGACCCGACCCAGGGCTACTCGTTCGCCAATACCTACGACACCGAGGCACGCACGATCCAGGTGCCGATCTTCCAGAACAAGACCTATTACAAAGGCGTCGAATCGGAACTCAGCGAAGCGATCATCAAGGAAGTGCAGAACAAGACGCCGTGGATCATCGATCCCTCGCCCGCGGCCGACACCACCCTGAACGGGACGATCACCAGCGTCCAGCTCCGCCAGACGGCAACCGACCCCAGTGGCTATGTGCAGGAACTCGGTTACATCATCACCGTCGATTTCGAGTGGGTGGACAACACCACCGGAAAGACGATCGTGGGCCGGCGGAATTTCAGTGGCGCGGACACGTTTGTCCCGACCCGTGGCGTGAGCGAAAAGATCGAATACGGCCAGACATCCGCGTCGCAGCGGATGGCGAAGGACATTGTCTCGGAACTTCGGACGAAGTGGTGAGCCGAAAAACGCCGCTCATTGGCACATGAATTGCCATCAATACGGTGCGAAAGGGGAAAATGCCTACCCTTGCGCGTCCGGTCCGCGCACAGGCGACCCATTTGGCAGCCCGGGCCCGCGAATGGCGGCCTGACGCGTATCGGAACACGGTTCCTGAGCGTCTGAGAGAGGGAATGCATCTTCCGGGCCGGTTATCCGAACAGTAGAGTGAGAGAACCCCTAGAAGCAGTGAAGTCGGCGGTTTGAGCGACGGGCGATTGCCCGATAAAGGGAATGATGAGTCGAGTCGTTGAAATCTCACGGGCGTTCACCGATCGCATGGCCGGACTGCTGCGGATCCGGGCGGATGAACCGTCCAAGGACGGCGGACGCCCCAAGCTCACCGGACCCAAGCGCAACGGTCCTCCCGGTCCCGGGCTTCCGAACGGCCAGGGCCAGCCTCAATCCCGAGGTCTCTTCACGATGGTCGCGGTCATCGCGCTCATGGTCCTTCTGTTCATGATGTTCAGCGCACCCAACCGCGCCGAGCCGATCACGCTCCAGCAGTTCCGCACCGACTACGAGCAGAAACTCCTCTCCGATGTCACCCTCACCGACGAAGGACTTCGCGCCAAACGCAAGAAGGACGTCGCCGGCCCCGAGGGCTACGTCATGGTCCGCATCAACTCCGCAAACCGGGAGTTGGTCGCGAAAGAAGCCAACGAGATCACCAAGGGCGACTTCCAGAGCAACTCGCCCAGCGTTTGGCTCACCATTCTGGTTTTCTTCGGTCCCCTTCTTTTCATTCTCGTCCTCGGCTGGTGGCTGGTCAGCCGTGGTCTTCGTGCCGCGGCGGGCGGCGGCGGAATGCTCGGTAACTTTGGCAAGAGCCGCCATCGCACCCTCACCAAGGAAATGACCGGCATCACCTTCGCCGATGTCGCCGGAATCGACGAGGCCAAGGAAGAAGTCACCGAGATCATCGAGTTCCTGAAGAACCCCAAGAAGTTCACCAAGCTTGGAGGGCGCATCCCTCGGGGCGTGCTGCTCGTCGGCGAACCCGGCTGCGGCAAGACCCTGCTCGCCAAGGCAATTGCCGGTGAAGCGGATGTGCCCTTTTTCTCGATCAGCGGGTCTGACTTCGTCGAGATGTTCGTCGGCGTCGGCGCCAGCCGCGTCCGCGATCTCTTCAAGCAGGCCAAGGACAGCGCCCCCTGCATTATCTTCCTCGATGAAATCGATGCGGTCGGCCGTCGCCGGGGCGGCGGGTTCACCACCGGCGGCCACGATGAGCGCGAGCAGACGCTCAACGCGATCCTGGTCGAGATGGACGGTTTCAACACCGCCGACGGCGTCATCGTCATCGCCGCGACCAACCGCAACGACGTGCTCGACCCTGCGCTCACGCGTCCGGGCCGCTTTGATCGCCAGATCACCGTTCCGCTCCCCGACGTCAAGGGCCGCCTCGAGATCCTCCGGGTTCACTCGAAGAAGGTCAAGATGGGCCCGAACGTCGAGCTCGAGCGCATCGCCCGCGGCACACCGATGTTCAGCGGCGCCGATCTCGCGGCAATCATTAACGAAGCCGCAATCGCCGCGACCATGCAAAACAAGGATTTCATCGAGCACGAGGACCTCGAAGAGGCCCGCGACAAGGTGAAGTTCGGCCGCGCAAAGAAGAGCCGCGTCCGCGAGAAGGACGAGAACAAGCTCGTCGCCTATCACGAGGCAGGCCACGCAATCCTGCAGGCGTTGCTGACCGACGCCGACCCGCTCCACAAGGTCACCATCATCCCGCGGGGCGGTGCCGGCGGCGCAACCTTCAGCCTTCCCGAGAAAGACCGCATGGGCTACGGCATCAAGTGGCTCAACGCCACGATGCGCGTCCTCTGCGGCGGCCGCATCGCAGAACAAAAGGCCATGAGCGACGCCTCCAGCGGTGCATCGATGGACATCACGCAGGTCACCAGCCTCGCCCGCACAATGATCGTCGAATGGGGGATGAGCCGCAAGCTCGGCTTCGTCCGCTACGCCGGCATGGACACCCGCGAGATGTACATGGCCGAAAAAGGCTACTCAGAAGAGACGGCCAAGCAGATCGATGAAGAGGTCCGCCGCTTCGTGGACGAGGCCTTCGCCGATGCCCAGCGCCTGCTCGAAGAGAACTGGGACAAGGTCGTCCGCGTCGCCGACGCGCTGATCAAGTACGAGACGCTGAGCGCCGACGACGTGCACCGCCTGATGCGTGGCGAAGAACTCGCCAAGCCGACGGTTGCCGATCTGCTCCGCGCCGAGGCCGCCCGCCGCAAGGCCGATTCGCCGCCTTCATTACCGCCGGAAGCGACGCCGGATTTGCCGCCGGGCGCGATGCCGAACCCGGCGTGACGCTTAGCGCGTGAAACGACATGGAATGACGCCGGCAACCCCGGCGTTTTTCGATTGGGCCCCTCAGGAAATTCAGATTCAGCAATCACGGCGTCGACTGGCACGGCTCGTGATCCGTCCGCGTCGTGTTCTGGCTCATGTGCAGCCAGAATTCATGTTCCCAGCCCGCCTTCTCCGCGTCCCGGCTGCGCCGGAATGGTCCCAGGCACCACGGCGTGTCGTGCAGGCGGCAGTGGACGTACCACTTGTCGAGGTCGTCATCGGTCGGCTTGGCGTCGGGCCGGGTCACGCACGCGCCGAGGCTCAGGGCGATGCCGGCGACGGCAAGAGTGCGAAGCGAGCGTCTATTCAGTGTGCGAAGTATCAAGCGAAGCATGCAGTCTCCCGTGGCGGGAGAGTAACACGCCGTCCAGCGATGAGCAGATGGGTGGATCGGCCGAGGCTTTCAGGCCGCTTCTGATTCCGGCAAATCCGCCACCGTCCCCGCAACGCCGTCACGCGTCACGTAGAAGAAGTCCGGGCTGATCGGGTACGGGAGCCGCTTGTAATCGTGCTCGACGCGGGTGCGCAAGCGCCTCAAGAACGGATCCGGCCCCGGCGAGATCGCAACAAACATGTCACGGGCCGGCGTCGCAACATAGAAGTCGCCCCCCAACTGCGAACACAAGCGATCGTGCAGACCGTCCAGCAGCAGCCGCGCCGCGTCGTACCCGTCGTGCTGGCTCATGATCGCCGCCTTGCCGCCTTCTTTTGATTCCACCACCTGGATCTCGAGTTCCGGCGCGTAGCTCTCCAGATTCTCGCGGCTGATCATCTCAAGCTCATCGGGAGTCAGTTTCCACCGGATCAATTGCTCGGTCGTGATGCTCACCGTCATCTGGGGCAGATCGGTCACGAACACGATCACCGTGTTATTCACAAACGGCACGTGCGCCACCTGCTCGCGCGACAAGTGCCGGAAGATCGAGACCGGCTGGATGCGGGGCATGATCCGGGGGCGTGCGAAATCGAGCGACATGCTCGTCAACTGCATCGAGTCGCCCGCGAACAACTGGTCGAGATAGTGCTCCACGATCTCCGTCCCACGGACCGGTTCGTGGTTGACCATGCGATAGAGATTTTCAAGGTCCAGCCGCCGTCCATTGACCAGCAGCTCGCGCGGGCCGACAAGGTCGATCGAGTATTCAGGCTGCAACTTGCGGAGCATCGAAGCGACGGCCTCGGCAAAGGCCTCGGGCTCACGCGGCATCGTTGTCATGAATACTCACCCCTCGCGATCGGCAGAACGCCGAAACAGACGGCGGCGCTTCACGCCACCACCGGCGGGAAACAAACACGCTCACCGACAATCGACCGCTCGGAGTATCGACAGACCGATACGGGTGCCCGGTCGGGCAGTTCTGCAAAACCGCAGTTGAAGGGCGCCCGCGCTCGCACAGACGGAGTGATTCTCCGATCCGCGTTCTTTTCAGCGCAAACACTGCCGCCGAGGCCGAGAAGCCCCCCGAAACCCACGTCCGCGAACTTAGTGCCCCCAAACGACAGGCTTCAGAACGGAAAGGACCCCGAACTTGGCAGAGCGTGGGGGTGCGAGTAGAATGCCCCCACGAGTTTGAGATCGGCGGCTGCGGGCTGCTGTCTTCCAAAGAGGCGTGCGCGTGGGCGTAGCCGGGGAGACACGAATCCGGGAACGTCCGCTCTTTCAGGAGAACGCTTGTGACCGACCAAGAGATCGAAGCAAAGGTCATCGAGATCGTCGCCGAGCAGATGGGCGCGGATAAGGCGAAGATCACCCGTGGCACCCGCTTCGTCGATGATCTGAACGCCGACAGCCTCGACACCGTTGAACTCGTCATGGAATTCGAAGACGAGTTCGAGACCGAGATCCCCGACGAGCACGCCGAGAAGATCAAGACCGTTGGCGAAGCCATCGACTTCATCAAGCAGGCTCGCGACGCCGCCACCAAGTAACCGGCACGACTCACGCACGGGCCCGGGTATTCCCCGGGCCTGGTTCCTCTCTCTTTTCCGGAAGGACACCCCGCCTCGATGCTGGCAGGAAGCTCAAGTCGTCGCGTGGTCGTGACAGGTAGAGGCGCCTTGACCAATATTGGTCACGACGCGCCCTCCACATGGGCCGCAATGCGCGAAGGCCGCAGCGGCATCCGCACCATCGAGTCCGAGTTCTTCAAACGTTACAAGTCCTGGACCGTCACCATCGCCGGTGAGGTCGTCGGCTGGGACCCCACCAGCGTCATGGAATTCCGCGAGGCCAAACGCCTCGATCGCGTCACCCAGCTCGGCATGGGCGCCGCCGCTGAGGCCGTCCGCGATTCCGGCATCGACTTCTCCAAAGAAAATGCCGAAATGTGCGGCGTCTCCGTCGGCACCGGCGTCGGCGGAATCACCACCATCGAAGACGGCATGACCACCCTGCTCGATCGCGGGCCAGATCGCCTCAGCCCCTTCACCGTCCCGCGCCTCATGGTCAACGCCACCAGCGGCGGCATCTCAATCCGTTACGGCCTCAAAGGCCCCGCGACGGCGCACGCTACCGCCTGCGCCAGTTCAGGTCACGCCATGGCCGACGCCGCCAACATGATCCAGCGCGGCTGGGCCGACGTTATGGTCACCGGCGGCACCGAAGCAGCAGTCAGCCCGCTCTGTATGGGCGCGTTCATGGTCATGCGAGCTCTTTCCACGCGCAACGACGCACCCGAAAAAGCCAGCCGCCCGTTCGATAAGGACCGCGACGGCTTTGTCCTCTCCGAAGGCGCAGCCATGTTCGTGCTCGAAAGCGAAGAGCACGCCAAGGCACGCGGCGCGCGTATCTACGGCGAACTCGTCGGCACCGGCAATTCCAGCGACGCCGGCCATATCACCGCGCCCGACCCCGCCGGCAACGGCGCAGCGCGCTCTATGAAAATGGCCCTCAAGGACGCCCGCCTCAATCTCTCCGATATCGGCTACATCAACGCCCACGGGACCAGCACCCCCCTGGGCGACAAGGCCGAAGTCGCCGCCGTGCTCAACGTCTTCGGTGACCACGCCCGCAAGAGCGCGGGCGGCAAACTCATGATGAGCAGCACCAAGAGCATGCACGGCCACTGCCTCGGCGCCTCCGGCGCGGTCGAACTCATCGCCTGCATGCACGCCGTCAACGACGGCGTCATCGCCCCGACCATCAACCTCGACAACCCCGACGAGGGTTTCGATGTCGACCTGGTGCCGCACCACGCCCGCGAGCGCCGCGTGAAGTACGTGATGAACAACACGTTCGGTTTCGGTGGCCACAACGTCACGCTGATCTTCGGTGCGTACGAGGGCTGAACTCTGCACACCTCGGAACGGTTTACGCTTACGCGTGTGCGGGCCTGGCGCGACTTCCGCCCGACCCGTTTGTCTTCCATGCGGGGTTTCTGATGCAATCCACCCCACGCTTCCGGCCCCACCCGCACGTTGTTCACCAGACCGTGGACGGCGATGCCATCCTTATCCAAATGGACTCCGGCACCTACTTCAGTTTGCGCGGTGCCGCCTGTTCGGCGTGGAGCATTCTCTCCGGGGGCTGCTCGGCCTCTGAGCTCGCCGCCGGACTCCGCCGGGTCTGCACCGGCTGCCCGTCGGCCGGGATCGAAGAGGAAGCGGCAGATTTCATCAGGGCGCTGCAGCAAGAAGACCTCATCGTGGAAGGGGCGGGTCCCGATTCCGAGGTCGCTCCGGTTTCTGCGCCCTACACGGCGCTGCAATTCGAGAAGTTCACCGACATGCAGGATCTGCTGCTGGCCGACCCCATCCACGAGGTCAGCGAAGCGGGCTGGCCCACGCTCCCTCCCGGTGTGAAATCCTGACCCGGTGAGCGCATGACGAACCTCCTTTCGGCACAGCAGGTCGCGGACACCGGTGCATGCCTCAGGTCGTGCGCCGCCGCCTGTCACACCGCTTTCGAGCACGCCGCTCGCACGACCAGGGTCCGCCGGGAACATTGTTTTTCCATCGGCGGGCACCGCGTGAAGCTCCGTTTCGCGTCCGAGGCGCTGGCCTCGCAGCTCACCCGGGCGTTCGCCCATCTTCCTTCGGCCCCGGGTGAGGCGGAACTCGAAGTCGAACTCTGGGAAGGCCGCGACGAGGCGCCGCCCCCCTTGCCCGAATCGTGGATGCAGGCGCGGTACTTTCCCCGCGGGCGCCTTCCGGGAATGGAGCATCCCGATCTCCGCCTGGTCATCCTGCCCGGCGCAACGAGCCTGAGCCTGCTCGACCTGACCTCCGGTCGCGGGTGGTACTGCGCCGCCGATGCCGCGAAAGTCGCGTACTGGGAAAGCGCCTCGCCCCTGCGAAGTCTTCTCCACGCGTGGCTCTCCCAGCGGAACATCTTCCTCCTCCACGCCGCGGCAATCGGAAACGAAAACGGCGCGGTGCTCCTTGTCGGAAAAGGCGGTTCGGGCAAGTCCACCACGGCGCTCCTTGGTTTGTCCGCGGGCATGCAGTTCCTGGGAGATGATTTCTGTCTGGCCGAAATGCCCGGCGGTCAACCGGTCGTTCACGCGTGTTACAGCTCCGCCAAGGTGTGCAACGACGCCCTTCCGCGCCTGAACACATTCCGCGCACGCCCCGGCAACCCGGACAGGCCCCCCGATGAGAAGGCGGTCTTCTTCCTCCGCGCAACGCACGGCGCGCAGCTGCCTCAACACCTGCCGGTGCGTGCGATTCTGCTGCCGCACATCGCGCTCGATCGCCCCGTCGGCCTGGAGCCCGTGTCGTCGGGCCGGGCGCTGACCGCGCTCTCCCCGAGCACGATCATGCAGTTGCCCGATGCGGACCGGAATGATCTCGCGTTCCACGCCGCCCTCGCGAAGTCGATCCCCGCTTACCGGCTTTCCCTGAACCCCGATGACGCATCTGTCCTTGCCGCCATCAAGGAGGTGCTGCGATGAGATTTCCATCGGTGAGCGTGATCATGGCGGTCTACAACGGCGAGGCCTTCATCCGTGAGGCTCTGGCGAGTGTGAGAAGTCAGTCGGTTCCACCCGTCGAAACAATTGTGATCGACGACGGGTCCGCGGATCGCACCGCCGAGCTGGTGCAGGGCGAGCCCGGGGTGACGCTACTTCAGCAACGCAACGCCGGCGCCTCGGCCGCGCGCAACGCCGGGCTTGCCCGAGCATCCGGCGATTGGATCGCGTTCCTCGACGCCGACGACATCTGGATGCCCTGCAAACTGGAGAAGCAGCTTTCGCTCGCTCTCGCGCAGCCGGAACTGGGGATGATCGCGGGCCGGCACCTGCCGTTTCTCGAGCAAGGAATGAAGTGCCCCGCCTGGCTCAACCCGCAACACCTCTCCGACGGCACCCAGAGCTTTGTTTCGAGTGTCCTGCTCTTCCGGCGCGCGCTGCTCGATCGCATCGGGCTTTTCAACGAGTCTCTGCGTTTCGCGGAAGACTTTGAGTGGGTCGCCCGCGCCCGCGCAGCCGGAGTGATCATCGGGAGCGTTCCGGAAATCGTGCTCCGCAGGAGAGTGCACGCCTCCAACACGTCGCACCAGCTTCTCGGCGCGCAAGGGGATGTCACCGGGGCGCTGATGCAGATCGTGCGGCAACGAAGGGCCGCATCCCCCCACGCATGAGCCCGATCAGCGTCATAACCCCCGTTTTCAACGGCGAACGCTATCTGGCGGAAGCCCTGCAAAGCATCCACGCGCAGACTCTGTCGCCCGCAGAGGTGATCGTGGTGAACGACGGTTCCTCCGACCGCTCAGCGGACATCGCCTCCTCGTTCGAATCGACGCGCCTTCTCAACATTCCTCATGCGGGCGTCGGCGTGGCTCGGAATCAAGGCGTGCGCGCCGCCACCGGAACCCTCCTCGCGTTCCTCGATGCCGATGACCTGTGGCTGCCGCACGCCTTGGAGTCGTTGCATTCTCCGCTGCTCGCCGATCCGCAGCTCGACGCGGTCTTCGGCGGCGTGCAGCACTTTGTCAGCGAGGACTGCCCGGCCGAAACCGCGAAGAAGTACTTCGTCCAGCAAGGGGCCGGCAACGAAAAAATGTGCGGTGCCATGCTGATCCGGTCCCGGTCATTCCATCGCGCGGGCGGGTTCGATGAGGGAGGCGCCGTCGATTTCATCGGCTGGTACCAGCGCGCCCAGGAAGCCGGGCTGCGAATGGCCGTCATCGCCCCGGTCGTTTTGCGCCGCCGCATCCACGGCAGCAACACGACCATACTCCATCGCGCCGAGGTTCAGCGCGATTACCTCGCCCTTGTGCGCGAGTCGCTCGCGCGCCGGCGCGCGAGCGGAGGCGCCGGGTGAGACGCGGCCCGCCCACATATGAACCCAAGTACCCGGGCGGCTGCTGGCCCGACGCGGGACAAACCGAACTTCTCCGCATCTGTCTCCAGCCCGAAGAGCAGGCCCGCGAAGCATGGAAACGCTGGCGGGCCGCGGTCGACTTTGAACGCGTCGACGCCGGTTCGTTCCGCCTGCTCCCGCTCGTGTTCAGGCGTGTGTCCGCCTGGTCACTGGACGATCCGGTGTTGCCCCGCCTCAAAGGCGTCTACCACAAGGCCTGGGCGCGCAACCAGATGGTGCTGGCCGGCAAACCGGCGATCATCGGTGCGATGCAGACCCGGGGCATCGAAACAATGCTGCTCAAGGGCGCAGCGTTGATCCCGACCGTCTATCACGATGCCGGTGCCCGCCCGATGGATGATTTCGACCTCTTCGTCCCGCGCGAGCGCGCCAGGGACGCGATGGATCTGCTCCTCTCGCGGGGCTTTGAATCGGAATTTCCCAATCGCGAAGCGCTCATCGATTCCCTCCACGCGTGCCACTTTCGACACCTCAAAGAAGGACGCATCGATCTGCACTGGCACGTGCTGCACGCGGACTGCACGCCCGACGCCGACGCCGATTTCTGGGACGGTCGCGTGCCGCTGCGCTGGGAAGGCTTCGACACATCCACCCTGCAGCCCGCCGACCAGCTGCTTCACACCTGCGAGCACGGTCCGCGCTTCAACACGGTGCCCCCGCTGCGATGGCTGGCCGACGCATGGAAGATCATCCACGCCGCCGGTCCCGCGCTCGACTGGGACCGCCTCTGCCGCCAGACCGTCCGGCGCCGGCTGAACCTGCCCGTCCGCCTCAGCCTGGAATGGCTGGAAACGAATATCGGCCCCGCCACGCCGCGCGAAACGCTGCGAGCGCTCTCCGCCCGGCGTGTCTCACTATTCGAGCGGGTTGAATACCGCCTCGCGCAGCGTCCGCTCCCCCCGGTTTCCACCGTCCTGCAGAGATTGCCCTTGAATCTCTGCTACTACTGGCGGCTCAAGGGCAGCGTCGGGCCAGTTCGGCTCGTATCCGATTTCTCCGAATTTCTTCAGCACATCAGCCTTCTTGAAATACCGCCGAAGCAAGCGCTCCTCTATCACCTCAGTTACCTCCGGCACGTCCGTGTGCCGTCACTGCTGAAGCGCGTGCGCTTCGCGCGTCCCGCACCCGGCGAGATGGAAACGATCCATCCGCACGATCTCACCGGCTTTCATCCGCTCGAGAGCTGGCACGGTCGGGGCTTCCGCTGGTCCCACACCCACGCGATCATCCGCCTGCGCCAGGAGCCCTGCTCCTGCACGATCACCCTCGACTTCGGACGCCTGCGCCGCTGGAACGACGACCTCGAGAAGTCACTTTCCGTACAGTTCAACACGCATTCCATCCCGCTGCGGACAGCGTCGGCCCAGACCGTCGTCTTCGAGGTGCTGCCGGAGATGTTCGAGCAGGCCGTTTACCAGCGCATCGTCATCCGCTGCGAGCAGCTGCGGCACAACACCCCTGACAAGCGGGAACTGGGCGTCCCGGTCTTCGCGGTACGAGTGATTCCGGCCCAATCGCTTGCCCACCCCGCTCCGTTCGTTCGATGAGCCCGTCCACAATGGCCTCCGAGTCAAACCGACCTCCGCGCCCTTGCTCCGTCGCCTTCTTCGGCCAATACCCGCCCATCAGGACCGAGCCGACTTCGATTCCAACTTGACCGAGCGGCAGGAGCGGCACATTGTTTTGCCGGGCGGCCGGGCCGAAAGCTCCTGTTCGGCTTCCGCCGCGGCCGTCAGCGTTCCGCTGTTGCCTCGACGCCGGGCCATTCGCCACAGGGAGATCCCATGCAACAATCGATCGATCGGTTCTCCATGCACCGTGCCGCCGGACCGGCGCTCGCGGTACTCGCCGTCGGCTTGTTCTTGCCCGCGTGTGCGACGCATGTTGAGCAGCCGGTTCAGATCCGGGGATATGAGCCACGGGGGGTGGCTCCGGCCGACGCTGTCGCGCGGGGAGGCTACTCGAGAGTCGCCACGACGACTTCTCCGGAAGCGCAGGAGTGGTTCAACCGCGGCATGTTCCTCTGCTTCGCCTTCGATCACGAACAGGCCGCCGTCGCGTTCGAGCACGCTCTCACGCACGACCCGGACATGGCGATGGCCTATTGGGGCATCGCCTGGTCGTCCGGACCCAACATCAACAACATCATGATGGACGATGCGCGCAACCGCGCCGCCTTCGCCGCACTCACGAAAGCCAAGGCCCGTGCCGCGGGCTGCTCGCCGGTGGAACAGGCCCTCATCAACGCGCTCGACAAGCGATACGCGGAAGTCCCGCCCGCCGATCGGCGCACGCTCGATGAAGCCTTTGCCGATGCCATGCGAGAGGTCCATGCCGATTTCCCGGCCGATCCCGATGCCTCCGCGATATTCGCCGAAAGCCTGATGGCCCTCTACCCCTGGGATATCTGGTCGCCAACCGGCGAGCCCCGACCGATCACGCTCGAACTCGTCGGCGTGCTCGAGGGTGGCCTGCGGCGCTCGCCCCAGCACATCGGGCTCGCACACGCGTACATCCACACGATGGAGGCGTCGACGTCGCCCGGCAAGGCCGATGGCGCGGCAGACCTCCTCCGCACCAAAACGCCCGGTGCTCCCCATTTGGTGCACATGCCCTCGCACATTGATATCCGACAAGGCCGTTACGAGAACGCGGTTCTCGCCAACCAGCGTGCGATTCGGGCCGATCGCGTCCGCACGCAGGAGGTCGGTCCGGGCGGCTTTTTCGCCGTCTATCGAGCGCACAACGCCCACTTCCTTCAATACGCCGCCATGTTCGACGGACAGCGCCGCGTTGCGCTCGAGGCTGCTCGCAACGCCGTCGCAACACTCCCGCCCGAAGTCGTCGACGCCTTCCCTCTGCTTCTCGAAGGCTTTCTCGCCGCGCCCTACCACGCCATGATCCGCTTCGGAATGTGGGAAGAGATTCTGACCGAGCCAGCGCCCGGAGCAAACCGTCCCGTCACCGCCGCAACGCACTTCTACGCCCGCGGCATCGCGCTCGCGGCGCTCGGCCGTGTGGAAGAGGCCCGCACGGAACAGGCCCTTTTTCTCCAGGCGTACGAGGTCATCCCCGCCGACGCCTACATCGGAAACAACGCCGCCAAGACGGTGCTCGCCATAGGCAAGGCGATGCTCGAAGGCGAGATTCAGTATCGCTCCGGCAACACCGCTTCCGGCTTTGCCGCCCTCCGCGATGCTGTCGCACAAAACGATGCCCTCAGATACGACGAACCCTGGGGTTGGATGCAGCCGCCACGCCACGCGCTCGGGGCGTTGCTCCTCGAACAGGGACAAATCGAACAAGCCCAGGCCGTCTACCAGACCGATCTTCAGTACCACCCAAAGAATGGCTGGGCCTTGCGAGGACTCGCCGAGTGCTACGAACGCAGCGGCGACGCTGCCGCCCGTGCCGCCACCCTCGCCCAGGCACAGGCAGCCTGGGCTCGCTCCGACATCCCCCTCACCGTCTCTTGCCTCTGCCGCAACGGGAAAGTCGGCCAGCCGTAGTCCCCCGAACTCCGCAATCGGTTCCGGTTTCAGGCACACGCCTTGCGTTCCGGGTTCTTCCGGTGCCGCATCCGGCCGATGATGCGCCACCGAACCATGAACACCGCGAAGCCCACCAACCTCAAGCAGATCCTCCGGCTCGAAGTCCCCCTGGTCGTCCGGCTCGGCGAGCGGCCCCTGAGCGTCGACGAGGTCGTCTCGCTCGTCCCCGGAGCGATTATCGAGCTCCCCAAGCCCGCCGATGCCGAGCTCGATCTGCTCGTGAATAACAAGCGGGTTGGCCGGGGTGTCGCCGTCAAAGTGGGCGAGAATTTCGGCCTTCGGATTACCTTCATCGGTGAGGTCAAAGAGCGGGTCGCCGCCATGGGAGGCATGACCATGACCGTCACCCAGTCGGTGGACGCCCTGCTCGATCAGCCCGCCGCGGCGTGACCGATTCGGTACTTCCCCCTGACCGCCCCCGCGCCATATCTGCGCACGCCGTTCCCGCCCCAACGCGAAAACTGCGCAGCCTTCCCCCGAACCGGCTCCCCGCCTTTAGCAGCCGCCCGCTCGGCTCGATGCAACGATGGAGATAGATTCGGGCGTGCAAGCCCGGTGATTTCGTTCCTCGTACGGGCGCCACGCAATGCCTCGCGATATTCCGGTCGGTAACGGCGACGTGCTCGTCACTTTCGACTATCTCTACAGGGTCCGCGACGTCTACTACCCCAATGTCGGTCGCTTCAACCACACCGACGGCCACGTCCAGCGCTTCGGTGTCTGGGCCGACGGCAAGTTCGCCTGGATCGAAGACCCCTCCTGGCACCGCGAACTCCGCTACGAAAAAGACACCCTCGTCACCAACGTCAAACTGGTCAATCACGAGCTCGGCCTCGAACTCACCTGCCACGACTGCGTCGATTTCCACGAGCCGGTTTATTTCCGCCGCGTGATGGTGAAGGACCTCACCGGTCGCCGACGCGACGTTCGCCTCTTCTACCACTGGGATATGTCCATCCGAGGCTCCCCACTCGGCGACACCGCCAACTACGACCCCGCCACCAGCAGCCTCGTCCTCTACAAAGACGACATCTACTTCCTCTTCAACGCCTGCGACCAGAACAAGTGCGGCATCGACAACTGGGCCATCGGCACCAAGCGGCTCGGCGGCGCCGAAGGAACGTGGCGCGATGCCGAAGACGGCCAGCTCGGCCGCAACGCCATCAGCCAAGGCTCGGTTGACGCCACCATCGGATTCAACCTTGATATCGAACCCAACGGCGAGAGCTACGTCTCCAGTTGGCTTGCCTGTGGCAGAAGCTACGACCAGGTCCGCGATCTCAACCGGCGCGTGAACGAAAAAGGCCCCGATCGCCACATCTCGCGCACGCAGGCCTACTGGCGTTTGTGGTGCCGCAAGGAACCGATAGACCTCTCGCCCGTCCCCGAAAAAGTCCGCGACCTCTTCTTCCGCAGCCAGTTGGTCCTGCGCACGCAGATCGATAACGGCGGCGCCATCATCGCCGCCAACGACAGCGACATCACCCAGTTCGGCGGCGATCACTATTCCTATTGCTGGCCCCGCGACGGCGCGCTCGTTGCTTACGCACTTTCCCTCTGCGGCCAATCCGAACTCTCGCGACACTTCTTCCGCTTCTGTGGCGACGCCATCGAAGACAGCGGTTACTTCCTCCACAAATACACGCCAACCGGCGAACTCGCCAGTTCATGGCACCCGTGGATGATCGAGGGCCAGAAGATTCTGCCGGTGCAGCAGGACGAAACCGCGCTGGTGCTCTGGGCGCTCCGCAAGCACTTCGCCGCCTTCCGCGACGTCGAGTTCGTCAAGCCGCTCTACAACCTCCTCGTCGTTCGCCCCGCCGATTGGATGCTCAAGTACCGAGATGCCAACGGCCTGCCCCAGCAAAGCTGGGATCTGTGGGAAGAACGCCGCGGCATCCACACGTTCACCGTCAGCGCCACCATCGGCGCGCTCAACGCCGCATCGCAGTTCGCGCAGGATTTCGGCGACGAAGACCGCGCCGCCATCTACCGCGAAGCCGCCGACCGCATGCGCACCGCACTCAAGAAACACCTCTGGAACCCAGAGGCAAAGCGCTTCGCCCGCATGGCGATCCCGCTCCCGAACGGAACCTACCGCCTCGACATGACCAGCGACAGCGCGAACTACGCCCTCTTCGCTTTCGGCGCGCTCGATGCCGGCGACGAGATGGTCGAGCAGGAAATGAAGGGCCTCTGGTCGCGCCTCTGGGTGAAGACCGACGTCGGAGGCTGCGCCCGCTACGAACGCGATTACTACCACCAGGTCGAGCGCGATCACACCGATGCCGTCCCCGGCAACCCGTGGGTCATCTGCACGCTCTGGCAGGCCCAGTACCTGATCGAACGCGCCCGCACCCTCGAAGAACTCGAGCAGGCACTCCCCCTCCTCGAATGGGCCGAGAAGCGCGCCGAGAAATCCGGCGTCCTCGCCGAGCAGTTCAACCCCTACAGCGGCGACGCCATCTCCGTCAGCCCGCTTACCTGG
>JAEUJD010000087.1 GCA_016793015.1 Phycisphaerales bacterium | reverse complement strand
GTCGCCCTGGACCTGCTTGAGGCCGAGGCTGATGCGGTTGGCTTCGAGCTCGACCTTGAGGATCTTGACGGTGACGCGCTGGCCTTCCTTGACGTGCTTCTCGACGGCTTTTTCGCCGAAGCCGGATTTGTCGTAGGAGAGGTCGGAGATGTGGATGAGGCCGTCCACGCCACCGATGTCGACGAATGCACCGAAGGGCATGATCTTGCGGACGATGCCTTCGACGGTCTGGCCTTCGACGAGGGTTTTCTTGGTTTCTTCGGCGAGGCGTTTGCGCTCGGTGTTCAGGACGTCGCGGCGGGAGAGGACGATGTTGCCCTTACCGACGCGCTCGACGCGGACGATCGAGCAGCTCATCTTCTCGCCGACGAAGACGGAGAAATCGGCGACGCGATCGAGAGCGACCTGGCTGGCGGGCATGAAGGCGCGATGGCCGGCGACCTCGAGCTCGAGGCCGACCTGCTTGCCGTCCTTACCGGTGGCGACGCCGGTGACGCGGCCTTCGACGACCTGGCCGGACTCGAGGAACTCCCACTCGGCCTTCTGCACAGCGCCCGGGCGTGAGCAGACGAAGAGGCTTTCCGAGGCTTCGTACTTATCGACAACGACTTCGATTGAGTCGGCGACCTTGGGGACGTCGGTGTCGGAGAACTGAGCGCGGGGGACGATTCCGAGTTCCTTGGGTCCGAACTCGAGGAAGATATCGGTGGGGCCGACGGAGACGACCTGACCGGTGCGGTGTTCGCGTCCGGCCTGAACCAGGCGCGGGCCACGGATGTGGGCCGGGCGACCTCCGGAGAGACGCTCCTTCTCCGCCTTCTTCGCGGCCTGATCGGCGACGGCATCGGCTTCGCGGTCGAGCTGCGCCATCGCGGCATCGATCTCTGCGTTGAGCTCATCGGTGAGCGGATCGCCGGTGATGGAAGAAGAAGTGATTTCGGAGTTGGGTTGGGTTGACATGGGAGTGACGCAAACACGCTCGACCCGGGGTTCGCGAGCGCCGGTTTGGGGCGGAATCGCCCCGCGCGTGGGTCAAAGGACGCGCGGGAGTCTGCGCGCAGTGCGCAGGGTCAAGAGTGTAGCGTTCCTGCGTGAATGACGCGGTGTGGCTATCGGAACTGGGGGAAGGTGCGGGGCGGTTCGGCGTGAGACGAAAGAAGGTGTCGAGGTGTCAAATTGGCGAGGTGTCAAGTGAGACAGAGTCGCGGCTGCCGCGGTCAGTTGGCGTTCGCGGTCGGCTGTCGCTTTGATTGCAGAAGGTTCGCGATCACTTACTGCATCGTGCGCTTGATGGCGTCGACGATGCGCTGGGCGGTGCGGACGTTGGCGAAGCCGGCTTCGGCATCGATCGCCGGGCGGCGACCGGAGCGGATCGCGCCGATGAATTCCTCGATCTCGGCGACGATGGGCTCGGCGTCGTCGACCGTGAGGGGGTCGATGTTGACCAGTTCGGGCCACTTGAGGCTGGTGAGATCCGCGCCCGAGCGGAGCTGCTCCCGCATCTCACGCATCTGGGGCTCGTTGGCGATGCGCCGGATCATGATGCCGGTCTTGGCGGCGTAGTCGATCTTGATGTACGCGTTCTCGCCGGTGATGCGGGTGACGCGTTCGGTCTTGAGGGCGAGGCGGCTGGCCGTGATGTTTGCGACGCAGGTGCCGACCGGGCGACGCCAGGTCAGGCGGGCGTTGCAGACATCTTCGTGATCGGTGATGACGGCGACACCGGCGGCCTGCACATCATCGGGCTCTTGCCCACCCATGAGCATGAGGACAACGTCGAGATCGTGGATCATCATGTCCATGACGACGCCGACATCGACCGAGCGGAAGGTCATGGGGCTGACGCGGTGGACCTCGATGAAGCGGGGGACGACATCCTGGCCCCGATTGGTGGCGTTCTGCATCGCGCGCATGATCGGGTTGAAGCGCTCGATGTGGCCGACCATCAGCGTGCTGCCGGTGCGTTCGGCGATGTCCTTGATGGCGCGGGCGTTTTCGACATCCTGGGCGAGGGGTTTCTCGATCAGGCAGGCGACGCCGGCCTTGAGAAGCGGCTCGGCGACGGTGCGGTGGAACGTCGTGGGGACGGCGATGCTGACGGCATCGACGCCTGCCGCGATGAGTTCTTCGACGGTGCCGAAACCCTTGGTCTCGAACTTGCCGGCGATCTCGGCGCGGCGGGCCTGGTTTGCATCGACCACGCCGACGAGTTCGCAGCCGGAGAGCTTGGAATAGACGCGGGCGTGGTGCTGACCCATCCGACCGACGCCGATGACGCCGCAGCGGATCTTGCGACCCGCGAAACGATCAGCGGAGGCCTGAACCTCGATCGGGGCGGCGGCCGAACCGGTGTTGGCGGACGAGCCCGGGAGCGTGACGGATGGTGTCATGAGTATGAATCTGCCCCGGAAAGAAGGCTTACTGAGCGAGACCGGCGATTGCGGCGGCCAAGTCTTCCTTGCGGGTCATGCCCACAAACTTCTTGGCGACCTCGCCACCCTTGAACAGAATAATCGTAGGAATGGCGGTAATGCCGTACTTGACGGAAACCTGACGGTTGGCGTCGGTGTCGATCTTGCCGATTTTGGCCTTGCCGGCGAACTGATCGCCCAGGGCTTCGATCGTGGGGGTGAGCATGCGGCAGGGCATGCACCATTCGGCCCAGAAATCGACCAGGACAGGAACCTGGCTCTTCAGGACTTCGCTTTCAAAGTTCGAATCCGTGAACGTCTGAACATTGGCTCCGGCCATTGAAGGGTCTCCTTGGGCTTTCCCGGCTGAATGCTACACACTGCGCCTTGGCGGGGAAGCCGGGAACGGATGCTGCTTTCAACTTATTCGATGCCGACGGGGGTCCGGGGATTCAGGGCCGGAAAATCGGGATTGTCGCCCATGCGGCACGGAGGGCGCGGGAGACGGGTCCGACATCATGGACGCGAAAGAGCCGCGCGCCGGCCTCGAGGTGGAGCGTGGAAAGGGCGAGCGTTCCTTCGAGGCGTTCGGAAGGGTCTGAATCGCGCCCGAGGCTGATGCGCCCGACAAAGCTCTTGCGGGAGAGACCGCTGAGGATGGGGCGGCCGAGATCGAGCAGTTCGCCGGTGCGATGGATGAGCGCGAGGTTCTGCTCGACGGACTTTCCGAAGCCCAGGCCGGGATCGAGCACGACGCGGCCCTGGGCGATGCCCGCCGTTGCGAGATCCGCGAGCGTGCGCCGGAGGAAGTCTTTGACCGTGAGC
The DNA here is from genome assembly GCA_016793015.1 of Phycisphaerales bacterium. GTDB lineage: Bacteria > Planctomycetota > Phycisphaerae > Phycisphaerales > UBA1924 > JAFEBO01. The sequence continues at coordinate 6,579 of JAEUJD010000087.1, read as the reverse complement.
ACGACGTCGGCGTAGACGGGGCTGTGCTGGTATTGATCGGAGAATTGATCGGACGCCGGGGCGCGGAGGCGGTGCATCAGCACGTAACCCGCCTGGGTGCGGGCGAGGAGCGCGAGCATGGCGTCGCGATCGTCGGAGAGGCCGGAGACATCATTGATGGCGTCGGCACCGGCGCTGAGTGCCGCGGCGGCGACATCGGCGCGGGTGGTGTCGATGCTGATGGCGATATGGTCGAATTCGCGGCGTGCGCGGAGGGCGGTGATGATTGGGAGGGTGCGGCGGATCTGCTCTGCGGGTTCGACGACGTGAGCGCCCGGGCGGGTGGATTCGCCTCCGATATCGATGATCGCGGCGGCGTCTTCGAGAAAGCGGGAGGCGGCGCGGAGAGCGGATTCAATGGAGTTGTGCTTGCCGCCGTCGGAGAAACTGTCGGGCGTGGTGTTGAGGATCGCCATGAGGGCAGGCTCGCCGGCGGAAACGGAGCGGGAGTTGGCGAGTTGCCAGCGGTGCACGGCGGATCGTAGAAGTTGGTTGGGAATGAAAAAGGGCGCACGTGGGGTGCGCCCTTTGAGTGATTGGTATTCGGATATCACTTGCGCGAACCAGCCCACCCCCAACCCCCTCCCTCGGGGACGGGGCTCCGGCCAAAGGCACTAGAAGCGGGGCTTCTCATCCTTCTTCATGTCGTCGTCGCCATCGCCATCATCGCCCTGCTCCTGGGCGTCGCGGAACTGCTGCATGACATCGCCGATGGTGCTGATGACCTGCATGGGGGCGTGGAAGCGGAGGTGCATGCCGCCGCCATCGCCGGTGATGCCGACGGCCATCGGGGGCACGTCGGCGGGGACTTTGAGCTGGATCGGCATACCGGCGAAGGACATGCCCATCTGAGCGAGGTCGAAGAGGCTCTTGGTACCGATGAGGCCTCGGGCCCATGAACCTTCGGGCAGACCCTGCACGGCGGAGGCGACACCCTTGTCGCCGGAGATGGTTCCCTTGCCGGTCGTGGCGTCGATGGCCATTTGCATGACCTGCGTGTTGGGGCTGTAGGTGACGATTGCCGCGTTCTTGGTGGTTGCGATGTTGCCGCTCATCTGGCCGGTGGCGCCGAAGATGAACATGTTGACCATCGCCATCTGGGAAGCGGCGGGGTCGTTTGGATCGGTCTTGGGCTTCATGGTCCAGCTATCGAGCTTGACGCCCCCGACTTCGGCTGCGTTTGGTGTGATGGTGCCTTCCATCTTCATGGGGCCGTCCATGTTCTGGGTGGCCTTGATCTGATCAACGAAGATGGCTTTGAGCGCGGCGGGGTCGCTGCCTCGGGCCTGGTAGATGCCGCCCGAGAAGAGGCCCGCGCCCGCGAGCATGGCGGGGGAGTAGCCCCAGATGAAATCGACGCCGTCGATCTTGTCGATCGACTTGGCGAGGTTGCGGATGCCGGCGGACTGGCTCTCGAACATTTTGAGGGCGGTGTCGGCCTGCTTGGACGCGGGCTTGTCGGGGTTGGCGGCCTGGCGCTTGGCTTCGTCCCTGGCGGTCGCGAGCATTTTTTCGGTGATGTCGGCGGCGTTGTGGATCATCTGGCGCGTGCCGGGGTTGCTCGTGTCGGCGGAGACCGCGAAGAGGAACGGAGTGGCGGGGAGAGAAGTGAGAGACGAATCGGCCTTGCCGGTGCCCTGGAAAAAACCGGCGATCTGGCTCTTGGGCTTGAACTGTGCGCCGAGATCGACGGTGAGGCCGCCGTCGCCGAGGCCGATGCCTGCGACGCAGGTCTGGGCATCGCGGTTGTACGCGCGGGCGACTTCTTCGACGGGGGCGATGAACTGCGAGATTGTTTCGGGCGAGATCGGGCCGAACATCGGATTCGGGCGGCGTCCGCCCTTCTTGGCATCGGCAACAGCGCGGTCGATCTGCTTGGAGAAGAGCGGAGCGATCGTCTCCCAGTTGGCGATCATCAGGATGTCGCTGGCGCCCGCGGCACGGTTGCCGACGACGCCGAGGGCTTCCTCGTGCTGCTTCAGCATTTTGTCGCCGGGGGTGAACGCGGTGACGGTCTCTTCGACCGGTCCGAAGATCACCCAGCCGTCGCCGATGTCGCGGACGAACATTGGCATGTCGCCGAGGCCTTCGACCTTGGAGACCTTTGCGGCCGGATCGCCGCCGAGTTCCGTGACGAGCTGCTTGTAGTCGGTGGTCTGCGCGAGGACCACGGCGCGCTGCATCGGGTCGTCGTGGTCGCGTCCGCGCGGGGCGTCGTCATCGCCGTCCTTCTTCGCTTCGTCTTTCTTTGCGTCTTCGGAAGGAGCCATGACGACGAGCGCGAGCGAGCCGTCTTTCTTGAAGCCCTTGGTGCCGCTGAGTTCTTCGACGAAATCATCGAAGTCTTCGGTGTCTTCGGCGCGGAGTTTCTCGGCGTAGGCCTTGATGCGGCCGGTGGTCTTCTCGAAGTTGTCGGTGGCGATGACGAGCATCGCGTTCTTCGGGACGCGGTTCAGCGCAGCCGGGACGGCGGCGAGCGCCTGCCCGGCGAGGAGCGTGAGCACCGCGATCGGGGCGGCGGCAAAACAGCGTTTGAGAGCGAAGGTGTTGCGGGTTCGGAGTGCGGACATCGGCGGTTCCTTTTCGGTTGCGACTCGTAATCGGCGCGGGCAAAGTATAGAGATGCGGGCGCGCAGCTCTGCACCTTCCTCGCGCTTGTAGAAAGGCTTGTTGGGATTGAAGCGGCCGGGATTCCGTCAGGCCAGGGGCTTGGTCTGGGGCCGGGGGACGGCATCCGACGGAGCCTCGGCTTCCGGTCCGTCTTCCGGCTCGTTTTCCAATCCGTCGTCTTCCTCCAACTCGTCGGCCTCGTCGACGGCTCCGTCCACAAGGTCGGCTGCCGCCGATGCTTGCGGAGCGGTCCCGTCGGGTGGGGGCGGGGACTCGCCGTTGAAGAGCTGGGCCTGCTCGGATTCCTTGGCCGGCCAGGCGATGCCCTTGGCGGCGGCCTCTTCCTTGGCCATCTCCTTCATCATCTCCCACTCTTCGATGGTGATGAGCACATCGCGGGCGACCGAACCCTTGTGGTCGGAGATGATGCCGGCGATGCCCATGAGGTCGATGAGGCGGCTGGAGCGGGTGTAGCCGATGGCCAGCCGACGCTGGAGGAGCGAGACGCTGCCGCGGCGCGATTCGAGGACGATCTCGACGGCGCGCTCGAAGAGCGGGTCTTCCTGTGCCGCCTTGAGGCTGGCGGAGGAGTTGTTCTTGCTCTGGAGGAAGCGTTCCTCGTCGCTGAGGTTGCCCAGGCCGTTGCCTTCTTCGCTGGGCTTGCGCATGACCATGAGTTGGCGCTCGAAGGTGGGGGTCGCCACTTCCTTCATGAACTTCACGACCTTGCGGATCTCGCTGTCGGTGACGAGCGTGCCCTGGGCGCGGCTGAGGTCGTTGCTGCCCGGGTTCAGGAAGAGCATGTCGCCGTGGCCGAGGAGGAGCTCGCCACCCTTGCTGTCGAGGACGATGCGCGAGTCCATGCCGCTGGCGACCTTGAACGAGATGCGGCAGGGCATGTTGGACTTGATGAGGCCGGTGACGACGTTGGCCTGCGGACGCTGGGTCGCGAGGATGAGGTGGATGCCGACGGCGCGGGCCTTCTGCGCGATGCGGATGATGTGGCCTTCGACTTCCTTGGCGGTCATCATCAGGTCCGCGAGTTCGTCGATGATGAAGACCATGTACGGAAGTTTGCGCGGGGTGCGTGCGGCTTCTTCATCGCTCTTGAAGCCCATGCGGTCCTTGAGTTCTTCCCACGGGAGCTCGTTGTACGAGCCGATGTCGCGGCAGCCCGCTTCCATCAGCAGTTCGTACCGCTCGTCCATCTTGACCGTGGCCCATTCGAGGATGGCCGCGGCCTTGTTCATCTCGGTGACGACCGGGCACATGAGGTGCGGGATGTCCTTGAACTGCGACATCTCGACCATCTTGGGATCGACGAGAACCAGTTTGAGTTCGTTCGGCTTTTTGGTGAAGAGGAACGACATGATGATCGTGTTCATGCAAACCGACTTGCCCGAGCCGGTGGTGCCGGCGATGAGCATGTGGGGCATGCGGGTGAGGTCGGCGATCAGCGGCTGGCCGGTCGCGTCCTTGCCAAGGAACATGGGCAGTTTCATCTTGCCGAAGAGCTCGGTCTTGCCCATCAGTTCCTTGAGGCGGACTTTTTCCTTGGTGGGGTTGGGGACTTCGATGCCGACGGTGTCGCGCCCGACCTGGTTCGGGACGATGCGGATATTGACGGCCTTGAGCGAGCGGGCGATATCGCTCGAGACGGCCTGGACAACAGCGACCTTCGTGCCGGGTGCAAGGCGCACGTCGTAGAGCGTGATGACGGGGCCGGACTGGATGCCAACGACCTCGCCGGCGATGCCGTACTCCTTCATGGCCGACTCGAGCGCCATGCCCTGCTGACGGACGAGCTCCTCAAGCTTTTCGTTGAAGTTCTCTTCCGGCTCTTCCAGCATTTCGAGCTGCGGAAAGCGATAGCCCTCCATCTCGGAGGCGTTCTGCATGCCTTCGAGGTCGGCCTGCGTTGCGACCTGCTTGTCCTTCTGACCGAAGGCGATCGGGAGGCGGTTGATCTTGTCGCGGAGTGAATCGCGATCGAAGACCTGCGGGGCACCGGGGAGCTCGTCTTCGGCGACGTCCTTTGTGGCAGGAGCGGGAGCGATCGCGGCCGGAATCTTCTCCGCATCGTCATCTTCCGCTTCTTCAGCCTCTGCCGCGGCTTCGATGCCGGCCTGAGAATTCGCGATGTCGGGGTCTTCGATCGCAGCAGCGGGTGCCGGAGCGGGTTCGTCGACAACGAATCCAAAATCGGCGAGGCGAGCGCGGGGTGAGTCCATGCCGGATTCGCCGGGGAACATGGCTTCGGGCGCGGAGTTGGGGTCGCTGGATTTACGGGCGCGCTTGGGCTTGATCTCGAGCGTGTCGAGGTCGGTTTCGGTGTGGGAGGGCTTGGCGCTGAGGTTGCCCCAGAAGCGGGAGAGGAAGCCCGCGCTGCCCTTGGCTGTGGCAACGGTCGCCTTTGCCGCGGCAGGGGCCATGACGTCGGTCGTGAACTTAGCTGCGGCGCCGCCGGCAACTGCTGCCGCGGGTGCTCCGGTGTTGCGCATCCAATTGATGCTCCAGCCCATGCCGAAGTTGAGCCATTCGTCGGCGGCGACGACGAGGCCGATGATGCCCATCGCGCCGAGCCAGATCGTGCTGCCCATCGGTCCAAAGCGGTAGACGAGCTGCTCAACGCCCACGGTGCCGAAAACGCCTCCCGGCAGATCCGGGAGCGCCGCGGTGGTCTTGAAGAGCAGAGCCTGGAAGCCCGAGACGCTGGCGGCGAACATCACGATGCCGATCAGGCGGACGGCCAGGTGGCTGATGCTGGTGCCGATGACGCCCGAGGCGAGGACGATGCCACCGAGCACAAAGAGCACCCAGGCCCCCGCGCCCATGTAGTAGATGGTCCAGTAGCTGACCGCCGCGCCGAACGCGCCGCACCAGTTGTGAATGGTGGCGTTGGGAGGCGAGACGACATGGCTGGGCGGATCGCCGGGATCGAAGCCGATGAGGCTCATCAGCACGAAGACCCAGACGAAGAGCAGCATGACGAGGGCAAGCCGGCGGCCTGCGACGCCCGCGCTGATGCCGGAAGCGGTGGGGGACTTGGACTTGGATGAGGTTCGGGAAGCCATAAGTAGGAAGCCTCAGCAAAGACGGAGCCGGTCGGCCGGAGCTGTTTCTGCCGCCACACAACGGGGGCATGCGACAACCCGCGGCCGATCACCACGTCTCCACCGGTATCGGCCGGGGGGGTGAGAAAAGGGTAGAAAGTGCGCGGGTTGGATACTCTCGACAATGGCGAAGCGGGCCAAACAGGGTCTATGGCGGGAGGAAGATGCGTCGGTGTCTGCGGAAGAACGCGAACAGGTTCTGGTCATCGAGCGGGCCTTTCGGGATGACCTCAAGCTGGACGAGGGGGCCACATTGACACCAAATCGATTGGCGCGGGTCCGATGGCCGGTTTTCATGCGTGACCTGACGGATGTGGGCTGCACGATCCTCGCGAGTGGTCGATTCAACTCGCCGTCCCTATCCCACCTATTTATCGAGAGTGACGGTTCCGTGAGTGAAAAAGGCCTCGCGGCACTCGCCAGCTCCAAGACGATGTTTCAACAGGTCTTTCAATTGCAGCTTGATTTGCGGCACGTTGGAGCCCGGGGGGTTCGCTCCCTCTGTCGGCCGGACTCTGCGTTCCGTCGAGTTCGATTTCTCGCCTTGAATGGCTGCCAAGTGTCCTCGACGGCGATTCGCGAACTCGGAGCCGAACAATCTCCATTTCGCCTGATCCAGGATCTTTCACTTCAACAATGCAGCATCGGTGATGCCGAGCTTCGAGCAATCGCCTTTTCGAAGTCTGGCTTTCGGCGTCTCTGGAGGCTCAACCTCGGGCTTTCGAGAGTTACCGCTCGGGGCGTTGCGGCGATGGTTTCGCAAGGATCAAGCCTTGCCAAGCTGGAGGAACTTCATATTGGCGGGACAGGGGTCGAC
>JAEUJD010000075.1 GCA_016793015.1 Phycisphaerales bacterium | reverse complement strand
AAGTGCTCCGCCTCGCTCAACCCTGCTCCTGCACCCCGTTGCCGGAGTTCCCACGCTGCCCCGAAGGCAGACCCAAAAGCGAGGAAACCAGTTTCTTCCCCTCCCGATCGCAAACAAGCGACCGAGGGCCGCCGACGCCCGCAAAGGCGCCGCCGGTCAGTGTCCAACATCGGAAACGCACGCCCACAAAGTCACCCCACATGTCCGAGTTGCCACCAACACCCCTCCGTCTATTCCGTCTGCACCGCCCACGCCACGCCCGAAAAAAGCGAACGCCACAGAGCGCGCACAAACCCACAACCGCGCAGCGCAGAAACCCCTTTCATTCGCGCCGCGAAGCCTTCGCCGCTCATCCGCGGCCATTCGCGTAGATGCGCCTTTGGCGGGCCAAATCAGTGCGACAACGCACCCCCTCTTTCCATTTTTCAAAATTCATTCGATCCCACGGCCGCGCAACAACTTGCGCACGTTTTCCCCCACGGCGCAGTTACGGTTATTTCCGGCCATTCGCGCTTTTCGCCCCCTCTATAGACCCCCCAACTTTTTCGCACCGCCATCCGCCCCGCATTCCGAGTTCCAATTTTCCCCTCCGCCAAACTCCGCTACCTCCGCAATCTCCGCGTTCTCTCTCCTCTCCGAATTTGGCCCTTTGGCCATTTGGAAATTCCCCATGTCCCTCTTCTCCCCAATCCTCGACGCTTTCCTCAACGACAACCAGTCGCCCGAGCAACTGGCCGAGACACACAACGTCACCGTGCGCGAAGTCCTCGACCTTCTCCTTTCCGATGACGCAACCGCGATCCTGCGCCGTCTGGAGCTGGCCGAAGAACTCCGCCAGTCCGTTCTTGCCGCCCGCGCCCGCTCCAAGGCATTCGCAACACTCGACTATCTCACGCTCGCCGATCGCCACGCCCATCACAAAGACTGCGATTCGCGCCGGCGCGTCAGCGAAGCGATCCTCAAACAGACAAGCCCCACAAAGCCCCGCGCATCTTCCGCTTCTCGCGCCAAGGCGCTCCCCGCGCACGTCAATCCCGCGCTCATTGCCACCGCACCCGAGTTCCGCTCAATACCCCACATCACCGCACCCGACCCACTGTTTCTCTGCGGGCCTCCGGCATTCCGCCCACCGCGCGCCCAAGACTCCAATTCCTTCCGCCTTTCCGTCGAAACCCTCCAAGCCGTCGCAGGCAGCATGAACCCCGCTTCATGCACCGCGCACAGTTCGCGCCCAACCATCAACACAGCGCCCGACGACGGCTAGGACCTGTTTCCGTCCGGTGCCGGTCGTCACTCCTGCCTTCAATTCAGGCAATTGACCGAGTCTTCAACTGCATCTATTTTCTGCGAAGCAGCGGAACACACTCAGCCCCCCAACAGTTGACCTTCGTAGGAAGATCGTCTCGCCCCCCGATCATGCGGGGCAGACCCAAGCCGGAGGTCGGAGTCCTTGATGAAGAAGCTGATTGTTTGGCTCGTGGTCCTCGGTCTCCTCGGAGGTGGCGGCGCATACGCGTGGCAGCTGTATAAAGCCCGCGCCAAGCCCGATTCCTCCGTCTACCGCACCGCGCAGGTCCGCAAAGCCGACATCATTTCCAGCATCTCCGCCACCGGCACCATCGTCCCCGAAGACGTCGTCGATATCGGCGCGCAGGTCAACGGCCTCATCGCCAGTTTCGGCAACGGCAAAGACGGCAAGCCCGTCGACTACCGCTCCGAAGTCGATGCCGGAATGGTCCTCGCCAATATCGACGATGCCCTCTTCAAAGCCGATGTCTCAACAGCCGAGGCCCAACTCGCGCAAGGCAAAGCCCAGGTCCTCGTCGCCCAGGCCAACCTCGCCCAGTCCAAGGCCAAACTCGATCAGGCCGAACGCGACTGGGCCCGCGCCCAGAAACTCGGCCAGAGCCGCGCCATCTCCGCCGCCGACTTCGATGCCGCCAAGTCCGCCTACGAACAAGGCACCGCCACCATCTCTCTCTCCGAAGCCTCCATCGCGCAGGCCCAGGCCAGTGTCGCCATCGCCGAAGCCTCGCTCCTCCGCGCCAAGCGCAATCTTGCCTACTGCACCATCATCTCTCCCGTCAGCGGCGTCGTCATCGACCGCCGCGTCGAGATCGGCCAGACCGTCGTCGCCAGCCTCAACGCCCCCAGTCTTTTCCTCCTCGCCAAAGACCTCACCAAAATGAAGGTGCTGGTCCAAGTCAACGAAGCCGACGTCGGCCACGTCATCCCCGGCCGCCCCGTCACCTTCACCGTCGATGCCTTCCCCGGCGAAACCTTCAAAGGCGAAGTCCGCAAAGTCCGCCTCAACGCCACCATGACGCAGAACGTCGTCACCTACACCGCCGAAATCGCGACCGACAACCCCGACAAACGCCTCCTTCCATATCTCACCGCCAACGTCCGCTTCGTCGTCGATGAAGCCCGCAACACCATGGCCGTCCCCAACGCCGCACTCCGCTGGGCTCCGACAACCGCAAATCTCCCCGTCATCGCCGCAGCGCCCCAAACAACTCCCAACGCATCGATGCCGATCGCAACAACTCCCAACACATCTATTCCAACCGCCACGACTCCCAACGCAGTCCCAATCCCCACCTTTCCGGGTGGAACCTCCGCACGCCCCGACGACCCGAATCGCCCGCGAGGCCAGCGCCGCAATCGCGAAGCTGGAGGATCAGTCCCAGCCGAATCCGCAGCCCGCGCCGAACGAAAAGGCACCGTCTGGGTCCTCGAAGAAAGCGGCCTTCGCGCCGTTGAAGTCCGCATCGGAATCTCCGACGGCCTCCTGACCGCAGTGAGCAGCGACAACCTCCAGGAAGGCGATCAAGTCGTCGTCGGCGAAGCCGTCGCAGGTTCAAGCGCCGCCAGCGGCACAACCAACCCCTTCGCACCCGCAAGCCCATTCGGTGGCGGCGGCCGCCCAGGAGGCGGCGGCCGAGGTGGTCGGTGATCCGCACATCTCACTTGATGCCTTGATGCCTCCTGCCTCGATGCCTTCTTTCCCTGTCAAATCCTCCGCGTTGTTCGCCCTCGGCCCGCTCGCATGAACGACACCCTCGTCAAACTCAACGACATCCGCCGCACGTTCCGCGTGGGTGAAATCAGCGTGCACGTCCTCCGGGGCATCTCGCTCACGATCGAGCGCGGCGCCTATGTCGCGCTCACCGGCTCATCCGGCTCGGGCAAAACCACGCTCATGAATCTGCTCGGCTGTCTCGATCGACCCACCAGCGGCGAATACTGGCTCGACGGCGTCGAAGTCTCTCGCATGTCCTCCGACGCCCGCGCCATGATCCGCAACAGGAAAATCGGATTCGTCTTCCAGAACTTCAACCTCCTGCCGCGCACCACCGCGCTCGAGCAGGTCATGATGCCCCTCGCCTACACCAACACCGGCCTGAGCGAGCGCGACGCCAAAGCCCGCGCGATCGACCTGCTCAAAATGGTCGGTCTCGGCGAACGCATGGACCACCGCCCGAGCCAGTTGTCGGGTGGCCAGCAGCAGCGAGTCGCCATCGCCCGCGCCCTCATCAATCAACCCCCCGTGCTCTTCGCCGACGAACCCACCGGCAACCTCGATTCGCGCACCACCGCCGAAATCCTCGAGATGTTCGATCGCCTCAACCGCGCCGAGGGAATCACGATCATCCTCGTCACGCACGATCCGACCGTTGCCGGCCACGCCCGGCGCAACATCCGCCTGCGCGACGGCATGATCGAATCCGACACCGTGCGGGAAGGTCCACCCCCTCCGCTCCAATCGCACAGCGCGCCCGCGGCGCACGCGGAAAGTCAGGTCGCATGACGATCAGGAAAACCCTCGGCACCGCCGTCCGCGCGCTCCGGCGCAATATCACCCGCTCCGCGCTCACGGTTCTGGGCATCGTCATCGGCATCGCCGCCGTGATCGCCATGATGGAAATCGGCAAGGGTTCGTCCGGCTCGATCTCCAGGACCATCGCCAGCATGGGCGCGAACAACCTGCTGATTTTCCCCGGCACCGCCTCAACCGGCGGCGTCTCCTTCGGTGGCGGCAGCTCGCTCACGCTCACGGCCGAAGACTGCGACGCGATCCTCCGCGAGTGCAGCGCGATCGCCGCTGCCGCCCCGCTCGTCCGCGCCCGCCCCCAAATCGTCTATCAAGACAAGAACTGGGTTCCGACTTTCGTCTACGGCTCCACTCCCGCATACCTCACCGTGCGCGACTGGTCGCAACTCGCCGATGGCGACATCTTCACCGATGCGGATGTGCGCAACGCTTCGCGCGTCTGCGTCGTGGGTCAGACCCTTGTGCGTGAACTCTTCGGCGGACAGAACCCCGTGGGCAAAGAGATCCGCGTCAAGAACGTCGCGTTCACCGTCGTCGGCGTGCTGACCCCCAAGGGCGCGAACGCCTTCGGCATGGATCAGGACGACATCCTGCTCGCCCCGTGGACGACCATCAAGTACCGCGTTTCGGGCAGTTCGACCGCAAGTTCCACGACCGCAAGCACCGCGACCACTTCATCGAATTCCGCCGATTCAACCTTTCCGGGTGCAAAGGCAGTCTTCCCCGCGCAGTCTTCGACCCAGTCCGCCGATGCGCCGATGCCGGTGCGCTTCGCCAACGTCGATCAGGTCATCATGTCCGCGACCGCCGGCGATCAGATCCGTCCCGCGATCCGCGAAGTCACGGCCCTGCTCCGCGAGCGTCACCGGCTCCAGCCCGGCGAACCCGACGATTTCAGCATCCGCGACATGACCGAGAGCGCAAACGCCCTGGCCAGCACCACCAACATGATGACCAACCTGCTGCTCGCCGTCGCGCTCATCTCGCTGGTGGTGGGGGGTGTCGGCATCATGAACATCATGCTGGTTTCCGTCACCGAGCGCACCCGCGAGATCGGCCTGCGGATGGCCGTCGGCGCCCGCTCCCGCGACATCCTGCGCCAGTTTCTGACTGAAGCCACGCTCCTCTGCCTGATCGGGGGCCTCCTCGGCCTCGCGCTCGGCCGCGGCGCGGCGCTGATGGTCCAGAAGTTCCTCCGCTGGCCCATCGAAAGCTCCGTCGAAGCCATCATCGCCTCGATCGTCGTCTCCGCCGCCGTCGGTATCGTCTTCGGCTTCTACCCCGCCTGGAAAGCATCGCGACTCGATCCGATCGAGGCGCTGCGGTACGAATAGAGCAAGTCACCACAGAGACACAGGGAAGAAGAGATCAGGGGACACGGGATAGAGAGAGGAAACCAGAACGACCAATGGATGTCAGGCAGTTCAAACCACTCGATCTCGCGAATCAAAGATTCCGTCTTTGGGTTCCTGTGTGCTCTTTGTGCCTCTGTGGTGAAATCCTCTTTTCCTCTGGCTGCATGGTCGGCCCCGACTATCAGAAGCCCGACACCAAAGTCGCGTCGAAGTTCGCCGGACTCGACAAGAGCGTCGCGCCCGACAGTCTCGCCAGCAAGCCCAACGAAGACCCGATCGAGATCTCCCGCTGGTGGCGTGAATTCAACGATCAGAAACTCACCGACCTCATTGCCGTCGCGCAGCGCCAGAATCTCGATGTCGCCGTCGCCATCGCCCGCATCCGCCAGGCCCGCGCGCAGGTCATGATCGCGACCGGCGGGCTCTACCCCTCGGTCAGCATCGGCATCAACGCGCAGCAGTCCCGCAGCCCGCTTGGCGGCGTCGGCACCGGCGGAAACGGACGCATCACCGAGTCGTACCAGGCCGGGTTCGATGCCTCGTGGGAGATCGACGTTTTCGGCGGGGTCCGGCGCCAGATCGAGTCGGCCAAAGCCGGGCTGGAAGCATCCTTCGAGAACCGCGACGATGTGCTCGTGACGCTGGCCGGCGAGATCGGCACCAACTACATCAACCTGCGCGGTGCGCAGTACCAACTGACGATCTCCAAGAGCAACCTCGAAGCGCAGGAGACGACGCTCGCGCTCACCCGCGAGCGCTTCGAGGCCGGCTTCGTCGCCGGGCTCGATGTTGCCAACGCGGAGGCGCAGGTCGCCTCGACGCGATCTTCGATCCCCGTGCTCGAGGGTCAGGTTCGCACGTACATCTACGCGCTGGGCGTTCTCCTGGGCGAGGAGCCCGCCGTCCTGCTCGCGGAACTGACGCCCGATCAGGCGATTCCCAAGGCGCCGGATTCGATCCCGATCGGCCTGCCTTCGGAACTGCTGCAGCGCCGACCGGACATTCGGCGAGCCGAGGCGAATTTGCACGCCGCGACGGCGCAGATCGGCGCCGCGATCGCCAACCTGTACCCGCAGTTCAGCATCACCGGCTCGATCGGTCTTCAGGGCGGCAACGCCGGCGACCTTGGGAACCTCGCGAATCACTATTGGTCGTACGGGCCGGGCGCCAACTGGCTCGTCTTCGACGGCGGCCAGACCCGGGGCAACATCGAACTCCAGCGGGGCGCGACCGACGAGGCCCTCGCGACGTACAAGCAGACCGTTCTCATCGCGCTGCAGGACACCGAGACCGCGCTCGTGAACTTCACCTCGCAGCAGCGCCGACGCGTCTCGCTGGCCGAGGCCGTCGAAGCGAACAAGAAGGCCGTCGATTACTCGATGGAACTCTACAGCAACGGGAAAACCGACTTCCTCAACGTGCTCGTTGCGCAGCGCCAGTTGTTCGTTTCCGAAGACGCCCTCGCCCAGAGCGAAACCAACGTCAGCACAAGCCTCGTCGCGCTCTACAAAGCCCTCGGCGGCGGCTGGGGCCTCGAAGACGGCGAGCCCGGCGCAGGCCCGCCCGAATTCCGTCCCGTTGCCGAGCCCGCGGCCGATGGTGCGGGCTCACCGCCCGTCGCTCAGTAGACATCTTCCTTTTCTACCGGCTCTCCAAGCGCCCCACCGAAAGCAGGCCTTACCGTGGTTCGGCACGCTCGAAAAATTGGCGAACACCGGCGATCTCTACGGGCTCACGTGGGGTACGCGATGCTTGCGGTGACCCTCGCGCACGCGTTTCACGACGATCGCCGAGGCGACCAGCAGCACGATCAAAACGCCGGTCAGAATAAACGTGCTGACCGAATTGGCGCGGATGATTCCCTGCGACTGCGCCCCGATCGCAAGCACGCCCAGCAGCGGCCCGCCCGTGTACCCGACGCCGATCAGCGCCTCGTGCATGCCGCCGGCTTCGACCTCTGCCGCACCAACTTCCATGGCGTAGTAGATCGCCCCGGCGTAGATAACCGACATGCCAAGCCCGAAAAGTGCCAGACCGGCCAGCAGGATCTCGAGGGCGCGCCAGTCGAGCCCCTGCGCCGGATCGTTCTTCGCGATGCTCCAAGCGAAGATGGCGAGCGCAAAACCGCCGGCGAAGAGGGTGCCTCCAACAATCGGCGCCGACCACTTGCCGTGCCAGCCGTGCCAGCGTTCGAGCGTCAGAAATCCGAGACAGCGGGGCAGCAGCCACGCCGAGGTCACGACCATCTGCCACTCCGCCGGAACGCCGATGGCGTTGCACGCGAGAGGAAGAATCGGCCCGAGCGCGCTGCTCACGACGTACGACGTGGGAAGGAAAACGCGGAAGGTGGTCAGCAGGTCAGCGTAAATGGGCGGCGTCGCGCCGTGCTCTTCGTGCACATGAACACCCGGCTCCCGCGGGAACCAGAGGAGGATGGCGATGGATGCGATCTGCAGAGCGCCCAGGCCAACCAGTGCCGCGCCCGGCGCGTTGCCGACGAAACGCGAGATCGACCACGCGCCGATGACGAGCGCGGCGCTCCAGATCACATTCCACAGTCCGATGGTCGCGCGGAGTTCCTTGCCCCGCCGGCCCCCGGACAGAAACGACTCGACCATCGGCCAGAGAATCCCGGTGATCGGGCTGTAGAGCGTGATCATCACCCAGACCGACCACTCACCCCCCGCACCGGGCGCGGGTTTGCCGAAGCCGCAGACAACCGCCGGCAGCGCGGTCAGCGACCCGAGCGCGATCATGATCACAACCAGAATGCCGCGGCTGCTCAATCCCGGGATCAACCTTCGCAGGAACCGGGTCAACCGCTGAGCGCCGAGCGCCCCGATGATGTACATGACGCCCAGCACCACGCCGAGGAGAAAATTCTGCAGGGCCGAAAAGCCGAAGCCCTCGGCGGTCAGGACGAAAATGCCGCTGGTGACCAGGCCGGCGGAAAGGCTGTTGATGAACGTAAAGCCGTAAACAGCCGGTTTGGGCGTCGGGCGCGAGGAAAACGACGGCGCAGGCCCGGGAGCGTTGGTGCGTCGGGCTTCGGTGTGAATTGCTGTCGACATGCGAGAGGGGCGGTTTGCTTCCGCGATGGGCCGATCGTAGCATCGGGCTGCCGCGGGCTCGGAACGCGGCAAGTATGCACTGATGTGCCCGTAGCTCAACTGGATAGAGCGCTGCCCTCCGAAGGCAGAGGTTACAGGTTCAACTCCTGTCGGGCATACTTGCGCTCTGCGTGTTGCGTGCGGCCGGAGCACGCCAAAAAAAGAACCACCGAGCCAAACACCACTTGGCTCGGTGGTCAAAGGAAGACAACCTTCGCGAACCGGCGCCTTTCGGCAGCGGCAGCGCAGAAGTGCGCCGAAATGACGGCGCACGCGTACACGCGGGTGCGTGTACGCCGCGCGGGCGGAAATAGAAACAAGCTTGGTGCTTGTCTCCTCCAAAAGGCCGGGGGCGGAATCCGGCGATTCATTCTCATCGAGAGTGCCCCCGGGGTCAACGAAAACCCCGCCCACACCCCAAAACTGAGTGTTATCCGGACCTCAAATGCAGGGTTCGGGTGGCAAAGCCGGTGGCTACGTTCCGCTTGTGACCAAGGCGAAACCCGAGAACACGAGGGCAAGCAGCCCGGCCAGGGTGCGTGCGATGCGGCTGGCGGATGCTTTACGGAAGAGATACCCCGAGGCGCACTGCGCGCTGGTGCATCGCAATGCGTTCGAGTTGCTGATTGCAACCATTCTGTCAGCGCAGACAACAGATATCGCGGTGAACAAAGTGACGCCGGAACTTTTTCGCAAGTACCCCGATGCGAGGGCGATGGCAAAGGCCAAGCCGGAAGAACTCGAGCCGTTTCTTCGATCGATCGGGCTGTTTCGGAACAAGGCGAAAAGCATCGCGGGCGCTGCACGGATGCTGGGAGAGGAGTTTGGTGGCGAGGTGCCCCGCACGATGGCGGAGTTGATCCGTCTGCCGGGGGTTGCGCGCAAGACGGCGAACGTGGTGCTGGGCAACTGCTTTGGGATCAACGAAGGCTTTGTGGTGGATACGCACATCGCGCGCCTGGCGGTGCGGTTCGGGCTTGCGAAGGAGGGGGACGACGTGAAGACGATCGAGCGGAAACTGATGGCGCTTTTTCCGCGGGAGCGCTGGTGCGAGCTTTCGCACGAGATCATCTGGCACGGGCGCGCGGTCTGCAAGGCGCGGAGCGGAACGTGCAAGGACGATGCGATCTGCCGCGAATTTGGGGTCGGGTGCGGCCGGAAGAAGGGTTGAAGGAAAAGAAGGCATCGAGGCATGAGGCATCGAGGCATCGAGTGGGTGCGAGACCGCTATGTTGCCTTTGCCAGCCGGGTGAGCAGGGATTGCGGATCTGGATCGATGATGATGAACTCGCGATGGGGCAAGCGCAGAAAGCCGGCATCGGCAGCACGGTCGAGGAAAGTCATGAGCGGGTCAAAGAAGCCTCCGACATCGAGCATGCCGACGGGCTTGGTGTGGATGCGGAGCTGCGCCCAGGCGAGGATCTCGAAGAACTCATCGAGGGTGCCGAATCCCCCGGGGAGCGCGATGAAGGCCTCGGCCATGTCGGCCATGGCCATCTTGCGTTCGTGCATGGTGGCGACGATGCGCATGTCGGCGACGGATTTGTGGGCGAGTTCTTTGTCGACGAGTTGACGGGTGATGACGCCGGTGATGCGACCGTTGTGCGCGAGCGCGCCGTCGGCAACGGCCCCCATGAGACCGACGCTTCCTCCGCCGTAGACGAGCGTGCGATCGGAGCGTGCGATCGCTTCGCCGAGTTTGCGGCTCGCGGATGCGAAGGCGGGGTCGTGGCCGGGAGCGGCGCCGCAGAAGACTGCGATGGTGCGGGGCATGGGGAGTTTCACCACAAAGTCACAAAGGACACAAAGGGAAAAGAGGGCAGAAAGGAGGTGAGAGGAAAAAGAAGGGAGTGGCGGACTATGAGGTTAGTGGTTGGTGACGGCGGAGGGTATCGGGTGCGGATTGCCGGGCGATTGGATGGAAGGGCTCGGAATGCGGGCGAGGACTTCCTGGGTTGTGATGCGCTGCATGAGTTCGTTGGATGCGAGGGCTTTGTGGCGGATGGATGGATCGAAGGGGTGGTAGATGACGTCGGCGTTGCGCCGGTAGGGGCCGTCGGCGGCGGGCGAGGTGGAGCCGTAGAGGCCGATGAGCGGGCGATCGAAGCCGACGGCCATGTGGACGACGGCGGAGTCGTTGGCGATGACGAGCGAGGAGGCTTGGGTCAGGGCCATGAGATCGGCGATGGAGGTGTGGCCGATGCGATCGAGGACGCGGGGATCGCGAGCGGCGAGATCGGTGAGGGCTGCGCACTGCCCGCGTTCGCCGGGCGCACCGACGAGGACGACATGGGCGTAGCCCCGGTTGAGCAGTTCGGCCGCGACAACGGCAAAGCGATCGGCGGGCCAGCGCTTGGCGAGCCAGCGGCTGGTGGGCGCGACGACGGCGAAGGGACCGGCGCGGAGCTGAGGATCGGATGCGACGCGCTCGCGCGAAGCGGGCGATGCGTAGAGACGCATGTCGATGTTGATCGAGACGCCGTCGGCTTTGAGGACTTCGAGCATGCGATCGACCGCGTGCAGTGTCCACGGGGCGTTGTACTTGTGCGTGAGGCCGAACCAGCCGAATTCACGGGCGTTTTTCAGGCCGACGCGGCGGGGGGCGCGGGTGGCCCAAGTCATGAACCCCGAGCGGAAGAGGCCCTGAAGGTCGTAGACGACGTCGTACTTGTTCCTGCGGAGCAGGCCCAGAAACTTGAAGAAGGGAGTGGTCGTGCCCCGCTGGAGGCCGTCGCTCAACTGTCGGCGGCGGAACTCGATCACGTTGGAGAGCGCGGGGTGATGCCGGATCGCCTCGGCGTTGGCGTCCTGGACGAGCCAGTCGATCTGCGCGTGGGGATAGGTCGCGCGGAGCGAGACGAGCGCGGGGACAGTGCGGCAGACATCGCCGAGGGCACTTGGGCGGATGATGAGGATGCGGGAGGGAGGAGGGGGCACGCGAGGGAGCGTAGCGACAGGGGGTGGAACAGCACGGAGCGCGGAACTCGGAGTGCGGAGCAATGCGGAGAGCGCTAACCGCGGAGGTTTGCGCTCTCCGCATCGGTTCTATGCAGGACGGTCGTGTTACTGCGGTTCTTTGGCGCGTTCGAGGAGTTCTTTGACGGCGGCTTCGAGCTGGGCGTCTTTCTCGGCGGCTTCTTCGGCCGGGGTCTGCGGGACGTTGAGGTCGGGCTGTGCGCCGTTGTTCTCCATGTCCTTGTGGTTGCCGGCGATGTACCAGCCTCGGCCGGGTGTGCGGACGGCGGTGCCATCGATCAGCGTTGCAGCGCCGGTCGAGATGACGCCTCCGTACGTTGCGGTGCCAACGAGCTTGCCCCGGTTGATCGACTTGATTGCGTGGGCGAAGATCTCGGCGTTGGAGAAGGAGTTCTCGTTGATGAGGACGGAGATATCGCGGGAGTAGCCGTAGATCAGGCGGCGGTCGCGCGGGTAGGCGTCCTTCTTGACGGTGCTGCCGTCGGCGCCGCGCTGGATGGCGTAAGCGTGACGCGGCGCGGTGAGCGAGGCGAGCAGGATGTCGGCGGTGCTGCCTCCGCCGTTGTCGCGGACGTCGATGATGAGGCCGAGTTTGCCGTCTGCCGCGGCGAAGAGGTCGCGCTCGTAGTCATCGACCGAGGCCTGGCCCATGGCGCGGATGTGGAGGTAGCCGAGCTTGCCACCGGAGAGTTTGTCGACGAGTTGGGCGCGGCGGAGCGCCTCGTCGTAATAGCGCATGTCGACGTCGGCGGATGCCGAGAGAGGAGTGAGCAGGACGGCGCGGGTCTTGATCAGGCCCGTTGCTGGATCGGCGACGTCGGACTTGCGGGTGAAGGTGATGAGGGTTTCTTTGCCGGATTTGCCGGTGAGCGCGGCGGCGAGATCGACCCTGGGCATGGAGGTCGCGTTCTCGGCGAGCACTTCGGCGTCGATCGCGGTGATCACATCGCCGACAGCGATGCGCATGGCGCGGGCTTTTTCATCGACGGCCTGCGAGTTGTCGGCAGGAGAACGCGGAAGGATGCGGACGATCTCGAAGCCGCCGGGGACGGGCTTTGTGTCCATTCCCAGGAAGCCGGTGGCGAGCGGGGTGGGCTGGCTGCCCGGGGGCGGGAAGACGCCGACGTGTGAACCTTCGAGTTCACCGAAGAGCATCATGGTGACGGCGGCGAATTCGCCCACGGTGCGGGTGGACTGTGCGAGCTGGACGTAGCGATCGGCAAGGCCGGTCCAGTTGAGGTCTTTCAGGGTTGGGTGATAGAAGTAGTTGCCGAGGATGCGGGCGGCTTCCATGAACTTCTGGCGTTGCTGCTTGGCGACATCGAGGAGGAAGGGGGCGTCGATGGGGAGCGAATCGACCTTGCCGCCGGAGGGTGGCGCGGCCGAGACGGTGCCCTGGCGGATGAAGAAGACCTTGTCGCCGGTGAGGGTGACGGAGACGTCGGAGACTGAGCCTGCCTGGATTGTTTTGCGGTCGTCGCCTTTGTATGAAATGGAGACGAGAGAAGGATCGGGCTCACCGGTGGCGGAGAAGATGATGCGGTCGCCTGCGGGCGTGATGGCGAGCTGGGGTGAGGAGAGCGGGATGCCGCTGGTCATGCGGCGGATGCGGAGGTAGGCGTCGTCGGTGTCGAAGCGAAGCGGCTTTGCTGCGTCGGCTTTCTTCTCGTCCTTTTTGTCGCCTTCGGGCTTCTTGTCGGCTTCCGGCGCGGGAGCGGCGGGCGCTGCGGGCTTGTCCCACTCGACGGGGTCGATGGGCTTGCGCTTCTTGGCGGCTTCGGCGGCCTTTTTGAAGTACTCCTCGAGTTCGTAGGGGCGGAGGGCATCGAGAGATTTGTCGAGCGCGAGGGCGTAGACCTGGTACTGATTGTTCTGCTCGGCGCGTTCGCTCTGGAAGTAGAGGATTTTGCCGTCGGCGGTGAGATGGGGCGAGGAATCGAGATCGGGGTGGCGGGTGAGATTGACGGGGGAAGGGGATGTGCCGCCGTCGCCCTGCCTGGTATCGAGGAGCCAGATGTCGGAATTGAAGTCGAGATCTTCCATCTCGTAGACGATGTGGCGCGAGTCGGGGGCCCAGATCACGTCGGGCGCGTTCCAACCGGTCCAGAGGACGCGGCAATTGCGTGAGGCGAGGTCCATGAGAACGACATCGCCGAGGCCACGGGTGAAGATGAGTTGCTTGCCGTCGGGCGAAGGGGTGGGGCTGCGAAACTCGGGGCCGAAGACGCCGTCGTTCTTGCCTGGGGCGAGGTGAGCGGGATCGAGCGGGTGGATGTTGAAGGTGATGGCTTCGGACCAGCGCTTGGCGAAGTCGATCTTGGGCTTGTCGTCCTTCTTGGGTTCGTCTTTTTTGGACTCGTCTTTCTTTTCGTCCTTCTTCGCGCCGTCTTTGTTTTCGCCGTCGGCGGGCTTGTCCTCTTTCTTCTCATCCGGCTTGGCGTCGGCCTTCTTCTCGTCTTTCTTTTCTTCTTTTTTCTCCTCGGGGGGCGAGAGGTCGGCCTTTGAGAGAGCGACGGTGGCGAAGTAGAGCTTGTATGTGCCGGTGTCGTCGGAGGCGAAGAAGAGGACGCGGTTGTCGGGTGACCAGGCGAGGCCACGGGCGCGGCCGGTGCCGAGCGTCACGCGGCGTGTGGGGAAGTTCTCGTCGGTGGAGCGGACGAAGATCTGGCCTCGCGCGATGACGGCGAGGGTCTTGCCGTCGGGGCTGACGGCCTGCTCGGAAACTTCCTTGCCGAGGTTGAGGCGCTGGGTATCGAGGTCGGCGAAGTCGGCGGAGAAGACAACTCCGACCGGCTGGGGCTTGGCACCCGGGGTTTTCAGGTCGAGCGTGTAGAGCGTGTCCCAGACGACGAAGGACGCGGTGTCGCCGGTTGCGTTCACACCGAGATCGCGCACGCCGTGGCCGATGGTGAGTTCGGAAGCGGTCGGTTGGAAATTGGTGAGGTCGGTGGCCTGGGCGTCGGTTTGCCCGCTGCCTCCCGGAATGCGGCGGATGTTGTACTCGCCTGATTTGGAGGAGAGATACACAACAGAGCCGTCGGGCAGGGGCCAGCCGTCGGAATCGGAGCGTGGGTCGGAGGTGAGGCGCTCGAACTGTCCGCTGGCGATGTTCATGCGCCAGAGATCGGGCGCGCCGGAGCCGTCGTACTTGGGACGGGTGAAATCGGCGCGGCCGTGGCTGAAGACGACCGAGGAGCCGTCGGGAGAGACGCGGGGGAAGGTGCCGAACGCGCCGCTGATGCGCTCGATGGGTCCGCCGCCGACTGGAGCCTTGTAGAGGCGGTTGGAGCGGTAGATGCTGGGCTCGTTGGAGGATGAGAAGGTGACGAATTGGCCGTCGGGCGTGAAGCCGGTGAGATTTTGTGCGCGGTCGGTGGTGGTCACGCGGCGGACGGGGCCGAGTACAACGCCTGTGGGTGTGCGCTCGATGGAGGCGATGTAAATGTTGCGTGGGCCGTCGCGTTCGGATTCGAAGGCGAGGAACTTGCCATCGGGTGAGAAGGCGGAGCGGCGATCTTCGGCCGGGTGCGAGGTGAGGCGGGTTGCTGTGCCGCCGGCGCGGGGGATGGCCCAGAGATCACCAGCGGAGGAGAAGACGACGAGCTGGCCGTCGGGGCTGATGCTGGGGAACTGGATGAGGCCGGTGCGGACGCTCGGCGCCTGGGAAGCGGCGGGCTGCGCGAGGGCGGGTAGAGCGAGTCCGGTGGCGAGAAGGAGGGCGGCGATCGGGAGTGAGCGCTTGATCTGCATGGGTGTGTATTCCGAGTGCGATGCCCGGGGCCGGGCGGAGAGAGTCGAGAATAGAACTGATACCGTACCAAAGTGTGCGGGGTGCGTTCAAATGGAGGGCGGCGGGTGACTGAACGAATTTTCATGGGCTGGGAGCGTCCGCTGATCGAGGGTGCGGCGGCGTGGATGGCGTCGCGATTTGCAACGAGCGCGGCGGGAAACGGGATCGACTTTCAGCGGGCGCTGGTGGTGGTTCCGGGGCGGCGATTCGGGCGTGAATTCGTCGCGGAGGTTGTGGGCATCGGTGAAAAGACCGACGCGTGGGTCTCGCCGGGGCGGGTGATCACGCCGGGAGAGTTGAGCGGGCTGCTGCTGGATGATGGAGTGGAGCGAGCGTCTGGACTGCTGCGGTCGATGGCGTGGGGGGAGGCGCTTCGGAGGCTGCCCAGGAATGAGTTTGAGGCGATCCTGGAGCGCAGACCGGACGACGAGAGCGCTTCGGAGTGGTTGAGGCTCGGCGCGATGGTGGATGCGTCGGTCGGGGAACTGGGGCGCGAGCTGTGGACGGCGGCGGCGGTTGCGGATCGTGCGGACGGTGTGCAGGATTCGGGCGATGGGCCACGCTGGCGGGCGATTGCCGCGGCGCAGAAGACGTACGAGGAATTGCTCGAGGGAGCGGGCGTGCGCGATGGGCACATGGGGCGGCTGGAGCGCGTGCGGAGCGGCGCGATGACGCCGGTTGAGGGATGGTCGGAGATTGTGCTCATCGGAGTCGTGGAACTGGATCGCGTATCGCGATTTGCGCTCGCCGGGTGCGGGGTGCCGGTGCGTGCGATTGTGTTTGCGCCCGAGAGCGAAGCGGACGCGGTGGATGAATTTGGGTGTGTCACAAGCGCGGTGCGTGATCGCGTCGCGATCGATGGGCGGCATGTTGAATTTGCAGAGAACATGAGCGAAGGCGCGAAGCGGGTGGTGGGGCGCATCGCGGCGTGGACGAGCGGCGCGGATGCACCGGGCGCAGCGAAGGCGATTTCGGCGCGCGATATCACGGTGTGCGCGCCCGAGCCGGCGATTGCGCTGGAGTTGTCGCTCGCGGCGGCGGGTGTTGAGGGGCTTGCGTTTCACGATGCGGCGGGCGAAGAGATCGGGCTGGCATCGGTGGTGAAGTTGCTGGCGTCGATTGCGGAATTTGTCCGGGAAGGCACGAGCGAGGCGCTCGCGAAATTGGTGAAGCGGCCGGAGATTGAGATTTGGATCGAACGGACGGTGGAGGTGCGGAGCGGCTGGCTTGATCGGCTGGACCGGAGCGCGATCGCGGCGCCGGGTGTGCTGGTGGGCGAATATGACGGCGAAGATGCTGCCGTCGGAAACGCGGCCCTCGAGCTGTGCCGGGAAGTCTCGACGCCGGGTGCGGGCCTGATCGCGCGGTTGGATGGGTTGATCGCGCTGCTCGAGCGGGTGTATGAGGGCGTCGAACTAAGCGAGCGGGAAGCGGGCGCGATGAAGGCGATCGCGGGGGTGGTGGCGGAGTGCCGCGCTGGCAGCGCGTGGGTCAAGAGCATTGATGGATGGCGGGCGATCGAATTGGTGCTGGAAGCGATGTCTGATGCGAGGCAGCCGGAAACATCGCGGCGGGGTGAAGTGGAAGTGCTTGGCTGGCTTGAAGCGGCGGCGGACAGAGCGCCGTATGTGGCCGTGCTCGGGTTGAACGAGGGGATGATCCCGGCCGGGCGCGTGGAAGATGCGCTGCTGCCGGAGAGCATGCGGCGGGTGCTGGGGATGGCGACGGGCGAGACGCGTGCGGAGCGCGATGCGTATTTGATGGAGGGGTTGATCCGATCGCGCGAGAAGGGTGGGGGCGTGTGGTTTGTGTGCGCGAAGCAGGACGCGGAGGGCAATCCGCTGAAGCCGAGCCGGCTGCTGTTTCGGTGCGGTGATGAAGAAGCCCTCGCGCGGGTGGAGCGGATGGTGCAAGAATCGCCGCAGAGGGCGCGATTCGAGGCGGAAAAGCGGATCGACGGGGAAGAGATCGCGGGAGAAGCGGCGGCGTTTCCGCTCGCGCCTCTACAGGAAATGGAGCCGCCCCGCGAAGTGCGTGTCACGGCGTTTCGCGAGTATCTGCGATCGCCGTATGTGTTTTTTCTGAAGCGGGTCGCGGGGCTGAAGGAACTGTCGGAGCCGTCGCCCGAGGCGGATCAGAGCGAGATGGGCATCGTGCTGCACGCGGTGCTGAGCGAATTTGGGCCGAAGGAATCGGGAACGCTTCTGCGGGAGGATGACATCGCGGCGTGGGCGCTTGACCGGTTTGCTGCGCTCGCGAGTGAATCGCTTCGGCAGCGCGGGAACGCGGTGCACGATATTCAGATCGAGGTGGCGAAACGCCGGCTCAGGACGTTTGCGAAAGTGCAGGCGGAACATGCCGCCAAAGGCTGGCGCGTGCATTCGACGGAGCGGGAGCCCGCGAGCCCGATCGTTTTCAAAGTGCCGGAGGGGACGATCGGCTTGACTGGGAGGATGGATCGCATCGATGTGCGGGAGGGTGCGGACGGGATGGAGTGGCTGGTGCTCGATTACAAGAGTGCGGACAGGCCAAAGACGCCGGACAAGGCGCATCAGAAGGGCGATGACTGGCTTGACTTGCAGTTGCCTCTGTATGTGTTCCTGTTGAAAGCGATGGAGCCGGAGGCGGAGGTGGTGAAGGCGGGTTATTTTCAGTTGCCCAAGGCGAGTGCGGAAGGAGTAATCGAGTTTGCGAGTTGGGATGGTTCGGCGCTTGCCGGCGCGATCGAGCGTGCACGCGAGGTCGCGGGCGCGATGCTGCGGAAGGAGTATCCGCTTGGCGACGATCCGTACGGATCGGGCGGCCTTGCGCGGCTGTGCGGGGTCACGCTGATCGAGGTCGAAGAAGAAAAGTCGGATGCGGAAGAGGGGGAAGAGTGATGGCGCGGAACTCGAAGGATTCAGCGCGATCGGAACCCACACCCGACCCTCGCTCCCAACAGGGAGGTGGCTGCGGAGGGGCGGCTTCGGTCATTCTGGCGTCGGCGGGATCGGGCAAGACGTTTGAACTTGCGGGGCGGTATGTCGGCGCGCTGGCGAAGGCGGGGGGTGCGCCGGAGAAGATCCTGGCGACGACGTTTACGCGGAAGGCGGCGGGCGAGATGCTGGCAAAGGTGCTGGCGCGGCTGCTTGATGCATCGCGCGGGAAGGGGGAGTTGGCGGGGCTGCGGAAGGACGAGGCGAGGGCGCTTGCGTTGTCGCTGGCGCGTCGGATTGATCGGGTGCGGGTGCAGACGCTGGATTCGTACTTCGCGGAGATCGGGCGGTTTGGTGCCGGGGAGCTCGGGCTGTCGCCGGGCTGGCGGGTGCTGGATGAGACGGAGATGGAGGAGGTGCGGGAGGAGGCGATCGATGCGGTCTGCCGCGGGATGGATACGAAGCAGTTGATCGTGATTCTGGAATCGCTGAATTTGGGCGGGCTGCCGATGCGTCCCCGGACTGATTTGATTGGGCGGGCAGCGACGCTGCACGGCGCGTTTGTGGAGAGCGGGGGAAGCCGGGACAAGTGGGGGGCGATCGGCGCGGATGAGGGGGCGGAGCTGGATGGGAAGGAGATCGGCGCGTTGGCGAATGAGTTGCGTGCGCACGCGCCGGTCATGACACGGACCGGGACCGAGCGGGTGCATTACAAGAATGGGCGTGCGAAGATCTTGGAATGGGTGGAGCGGGAAGACTGGGGCTCGCTGTCGGCGAGCACATTGATTCAGGCGGCGTTGGCGAACGAGCCGTTCTCGGGTGTGGATGTGCCGGAACCGATGGGATCGATTCTGCGCCGGCTTGGCGGGCATGCGCGGGCGAAGCAGGTTGGTGCGCTGGCGGATGCGTCGCGTGCCGCGGGCGGGCTGATGACGGTGTTTGATGCGAAGTTGCGGGATGTGAAAAGCGCGCGGAATGCGCTGACGTTTGATGATCTGCCGCGGCTGATGCTTGGGTTAGGTGAGGATGAGCGGAGGTGGATCTCGTTCCGGATGGATGGGAAAGTGGATCACCTGTTGCTGGATGAGTTTCAGGATACATCGCGTGTGCAGTACGAGGTGCTCAGGCCGGTGCTGGAGGAGATTGTGGCGACGCGGGGCGGCGGGGAAGAGCGGAGCGTGTTTGCGGTGGGGGATGTGAAGCAGTCGCTGTATAGCTGGCGCGGGGCGGTGCCGGAATTGCTGGGCGGCTTGAGCGAGCGATTGCAACTGGGAGCGCCGGAGACGCGGGCGAAGAGTTGGCGATCGTCGCAGGGCGTGCTGGATGCGGTGAATCGGGTGTTTGCGGGGATTGGGGGCAACCCGGAACTGGAGAAATATCGGGATGCGGCGGAACGGTGGGGTGCGACGTTTCATGCGCACAAAGCGGCGAAGGAGATCGATGGCTTTGTGAGGCTGGAGCAGGTGAGGCTGAAGGGCGAGGAAGAGAGTCGCGTTGACTTGGTGATCGATCGCGCCGTGGAGCGCGTGGAAGAGATCACGCGGTCGCATCCGGAGTGGAGCGTGGCGGTTCTGACGCGGACGAACGAGGTGATTCCGCGGGTGATCCACCGATTGAAGAAGCGGGACATTCATGCGGCACAGGAACGCGGGCACCCGCTGATGGATGAGCCGTGCGTTGGCGCGGTTGTGAGCATGCTGCAGCTGGCGGAGCACCCGGGGGACAGTGCATCGCGGTATCACGTTGCGAAGACGGCGCTGGCGGGATTGCTCGAGATGCCCTCGGCGATGGATGAGAAGGTGGGGATGCGTGTCTCGCGTGAGGTGCGGGAGCGGATCGCGAGTGAGGGGATCGCGGGGGTGGTGGCGTGGGTGCGGCGCAAACTCGAGCGGGGCCTGACCAAGCGGGGGCGGGGACGGCTTGAGCACATGGAGCGGCTGGCACGGGTGTTTGATGCAAAGCCGGAGGGGCGTATCCCCGAGTTCATCCGCCTTGTGCAGGATGCGGGCGTGGTGGATGGATCGGCGGGATATGTGAGCGTGCTCACTGTGCACAAGGCGAAGGGGCTTGAGTGGGATGCGGTGGTGCTGATTGATCTCGAGCGGAAGTGGACGGGGAAGCCTCCGGTTGTCGTGGTGGATCGGGGCGAGGCGGGGGAGAGCGATCCGCTCGCGCCGGTTGAGGCGGTTTCGCTCTGGCCGAACCAAACGCAGCAAGGGAGTGACCAGCGGCTGGCAGCGCTCGCGGAGCGATGGAATTCGCGGGTGGTGCGCGAGGCGATCAGCGCGCTCTACGTGGCGATGACGCGGGCGAAGCGGCACCTCGAGATGATCGTGGCGAACGGGGGGGAGAAGCGGATTGAATTGTGTGCGGCGAAGGTGCTGAGGCGGGCGCTTGGGGGAGATGAGCCCGCGGCGGCAGACCCCGCATCGGCGTCGGTGCTGTCGTGCCGCACGTACAAGGCAAAGAGCCCGGAGGAAGGAAAGCAGCCACGCGAGAGCGGGCCGGAGACCGTGCGGGCGATGGTGCGGTTTGCGGCGGAGTCGCGGGAGAGCGGTGCCGGGCTTGCGCCGTCGAAGCAGGGGCATGGGAAGGAGATGAATGCACGCACCATCCTGCGCGAGCCCGAGGCGCACGCGGAATCGCGAACGAGGGGTGAACTCTGGCATGCGTGGTTTGAAGGCGTCGAATGGAGCGGGGGGTGGAAGGGGACGGATGAGGAGTTGATGCGGGCGTCGGTGCGGTTTGGGTGTGACGAGAATGTGGTGCGGGAGCAGATCGGCCGGTTTCGGGCGGCGATGCGGGGTGAGATCGGGCGGGCGCTGGCGCGCGAGAGGTATGCGGCGCGGGGCGGGGAGTGCCGCGTGATTCGCGAGTGGGCGCTCGCGTGGAATGAGAGAGTTGTCGGCGGCCTTGTGAACGGACGGATCGACCGGGTGGTGATCGGCCTGGAAGGGGGCAAGCCGGTGTGGGCGGAAGTGCTGGATTTCAAGACAGATAGGGTGACGGCCGATCGCGTGGGGGTGTTGGGCGACGCGTATCGGGAACAGATTCTCGCGTACCGGGGTGCGGTGGGGCGGGCGCTGCGGCTGGAGCCGGGGAAGGTGAATGGGGTGTTGCTGTTCGTGCAGCCGGATTTGGTGTATGCGGTTGATTGAGGGGAGGAAAATGGAGGCGGAGGGGGGCGGTCAGAATTCCGCGGGGCGAAAGCCGATAAAGTCGGCGGGAGTGGCGGGGTGTGATTCGGGTTTGCGGGTTTGGATGGTCCCCTTCAGCAGGAAGGGATTTTGAAAGACACGAGGCATGGATGGGCTTGGCTGATCGGCAATATGAATGGGAACCGGAAAGATCGTCGCCGGTGTTTGGGCGGCTTCGGTTCTGGTCGGTGAATACATGGATCATCGCGGTGAATGTCGCGGTGTTTGTGCTGGGCGCGATTTTGACGCGACCGGGCGTGCCGCTGCTGTATCGCGCGGATGGGCCGCAGGGGTCGGTGATGTCGCGGGAGATCTTCCGCACGGACGGGACCCCGGCGACGGGACGGACAAGTGTGCCGGGGGAGACGCTGTTTCGGGACATGGTGGACCCGGCGACAGGGCAGAAGGTGGGTCGTGCGCTGTACACGGTGCAGCCGCCTCTGGAAGGTTGGGGACATTTTTCAACCGCGACGATTCTGGGCGGTCAGGTGTGGCGGTTTATCACGTTTCAGTTTCTGCACGCGAGTGTCTGGCACATCTTTTTCAACATGCTGGGGCTGTATGTGTTCGGGCCGACGGTGGAGAAGTATCTGGGAGGGCAGCGGTATCTGGCGTTTTACCTGGTGACGGGGATTTTCGGCGGGCTGATGTATCTGCTGCTGAATCTGCTGGGCATCATCGCGTACACGATGGGTATTTCGGCGGTACCGGGGCTGCTGTTCCATATGACAACGACGCCGCTGGTCGGGGCCTCGGCGGGCGTGTTCGGCGTGATCATGGCGTGCGCGAAGATCGAGCCGGCGACAGTGGTGCAACTGATCTTCCCCCCGATCGCGCTCAAGATGAGGACGTTTGCGTACGGGTTCGTTGCGTTCTCGATGATCCAGTTGCTGATGGGTGCAAAGAACGCGGGGGGCGAAGCGGCGCATTTGGGCGGGGCGGTTGCGGGGTACTTCTTCATCCGCAATTCGCACCTGCTGCGGGATTTCTTTGATGTGTTCAGCGACTCGCGGAAGCAGGCGAAGCACGGCAGGCCGAGCGGGGGCTGGGGCTGGCTGCGGGGCGACGAGAACACGGCGGCGGAAGTCGATCGGATCCTTGCGAAGGTGCGTGCGCAGGGCGTATCGAGTCTGACGGAGAGCGAGAGGCGGGTGCTGGCGCGGGATACGGATCGGCTGCGGGGAAGCGTGTGAGCGGGGCGAATCGGAGGCGAGAGGTCGATCGCCAAGCAATGATCTGGCCATGAGCGGGCCGATCGGTTTTGAGATTCGTGCGCGATCCAAGGTGTGCAATGCACGCGCGGGGCTTGTTTCGACGCCTCACGGGAGTTTTCAGACTCCCGCGTTCATGCCGGTGGGAACGAAGGGGACGGTGAAGGGGATCTTGCCTGCGCAGGTCGAGGCGACGGGCGCGGAGATTTTGCTGAACAACACATACCACCTGCTGCTGAGGCCGGGGCCGGAACTGGTCTCGAAGATGGGGGGTGTGCATCGGTTTATGAACTGGCACCGGCCGATCCTGACCGATTCGGGTGGGTATCAGGCGTACAGCCTGAGCGAGACGAACAAGGTGGATGATGACGGCGTCACGTTCAAGTCGATCGTGGATGGGAGCACGGTGCGGCTGACTCCGGAGCGCGCGGTTGAGGTGCAGAATCTGCTCGGGCCGGACATTCTGATGGCGCTTGATGACTGCCCGCCGTCGATCGATCCGAATGTGGAGAGGCCGAGTCAGGCGCGGCTTGAATCGGTCGTGAAGCGCGATACGGGCGGGCGATCGGAGCGCGGGACGCGGAAGCGCGAGTACGACCACGTGGCGCGATTGGATGTTGCGAATGAGCGGACGGTGCGCTGGCTCGAGCGGTGTATCAAGGCGCACCAGCGGAAGCACGACCAGGGGCTCTTCGGAATCGTGCAGGGCGGGACGGACCTTGAGCGCCGGAAGTGGTCGGCGGAGCGGATCGGGGCGCTTGAGTGTCCGGGGTTTGCGATTGGGGGCGTTGCGGTTGGAGAAAGCGCCGAGGACATCGCGAAGATTGTGCGGTACACGGCTCCGCTGCTGCCCGCGGACAAGCCCCGGTACCTGATGGGCGTCGGGTACGAACGAGATCTGTACGAAGCGGTTCGAGCGGGTGTGGACATGTTTGACTGTGTGCTGCCGACGAGGAACGGTCGGAACGCGAATGCGTTTACGGCGCACGGGCAGCTTCGGCTCCGAAATGCCATGCACGCGGAGGATCCGGCGCCGATTGAAATCGGGTGCGATTGTGTGGCGTGTGTGCCGGGCGAGCGTGGGCACTTTTCGCGCGCGTATCTGCGGCACCTGTTTATGGCGGATGAGATGCTGGGCCCGATGCTGGTGACGCTGCACAATCTGCGGCACTTCCAGCGCTTCATGGCGGATCTGCGGGCGACGATCGCGCTGGACGACTGGGCGGGGTTTGAGGTGCGCTGGCCGGTGGCGATTTCGCGTGTACCCGAGAAAACGGCGGAGTGAAAGCGTTTTTGCGGTGAGGCGTGACGAACCGCCCCTTGATTGCGGGGATAGGCCGTTTGGGCGATCGTGTTGTTTGTTCCGTCCGCGATTCGGAGGGTGGGCGGGGCCGACAATTGTATTTTGTCCGGCTACCCTTCCAGTTCCTTGTTCGGGCGGCTTTCGGCGGGCTCGAGACTGTGGTTTGGCCACGGGTTCGGCGCTGGTTGCCGCGGAAAAGCGTTGGAGATTGATGGTGATGCAGATGCAGCCGTTTTCGACAGTGATTCTTGCCCAGGGTGGTCAGGCGGGTGCGGGAGCGGGAGCGGCACCGGCGACGGGTGCGCCTGCGAGTGCACCAACCGGCAACCAGGCGCTTGTGCCATTGGGGATCCCCACGGCGTCCAAGACGACGGCGGTGGAGGGGCAGGCGCTGACGCCGGCGGGGGCGACAACAGCTCCGGGCGCGGCGAAGCCGGCGGCGTTTGATCCGATGATGCTGTACCTGATGGGCGGCATGCTGCTTTTGATTATTTTTACGACGTGGAACGGCAGCCGCAAGGAAAAGAAGAAGCGGGAAGAGATGAGCACGTCGCTGCGCAAGGGCGACACGGTGCAGATGCTGGGGGGCATCATCGGCGTGGTGAGCGAGATCCGCGACGACGAGGTGGTGGTGCGGATGGAAGAGGGGAAGATCCGGTTTGCGAAGTCTGCCGTTCAGGGGATTTTGAAGACGTCGAAGGATCCGAAGGCGGATTCGTCGCTCGAATCGAAGCCCGCGGCGGTCGGTGCGGGTACGCGCTAAGTCACAGTTGCATCATTTTCCGGGACCGGGCGAGGCCCGGCGGTTTTCAGAATCACATTCGGGATTGGCATGGGCAAACTCTACAGAAACCTCTGCATCGTTCTGGCGATCATCGTCTTCTTCGCGTGGCAGACGTTTCCTCCGGAAGAGCGGCTGCGTCTGGGTAAGGACCTGGCCGGCGGCGTTACGCTTGTCTACCAGGTTGAGATCGGACCGGATGAGGATGCCAAGAAGGTCGTGACGGACACGATCGAGGTTCTGAAGAACCGCGTCGATCCGGACGGCCTGATGGAAATCTCGATGGTGAGCCAGGGGCGGGACCGGATCGAGATCTCGATGCCGCTGCCCCGCGATGAGGTGAAGCAGCTCAAGCTGCAGTTCGAGGATGAATTGAGGCGGCTTGGGCGCACGGGGCTGACGCGTGAGCGGATCGCGGAGCTGACGGCGCTGAAGGGCGACGAACGGACCAAGCGGATCGCGGAACTGGCGGAGGGGAACGAGAAGCGGAAGGTCGCGCTCGAGAAGCTGGTGGCGGAAGCGGATCAGGTGGCGCTGCTTCGGAGCGAGATCGAGAAGGCGCAGGCGGCGAATGCGCCGGTTTCGGAACTCGACATTCTGGTGGACAAAGCGGGCGAGGCGGAGCTGCACGTCGAGGAATTGACGAAGGCGGCGCTCGCGACGGTGCTGCCCCCGGCGGAAGTGCGTCAGGCGCTGAACTTGTCGGATCGCAAGCGGAGTATCGAGGACGCGGCGGGGAAAACCGTGCAGCTTCCGAGCGCGCGGGAGCACGCGTTGTCGCGTATCCGCGATTCGTATCCGGACGCGAAGGACCAGCTTGAATCGGTGCTGGAGAAGTACGCCGCGTACGCCAAGAAGCGGACGACTCTGGACGACCCGCAGGACCTGGTGCGGATGCTCCAGGGCGCGGGCGTGCTGAGTTTCCGGATCACGGTCGATCCGGGTCGACGGTCGGATGAGCAGCAACTGCGTGAGGAACTGCGGTTGAAGGGGCCGCGGGCCGCGAGGCCACCGGAGGCGCTCTGGGCGCGGATCAACCAGATCGACGGGTGGTATCACTCGGAGCAGGATCTACGGTTTTTGGAGGCGAATCCGGCGGAGTTTTTCCGGGGCAGGAATTATGTTGTCGAGGAGTATCAGGGCCAGTACTACATGCTGGTCTGGGATGTGAAGGGAAGCCGCCTGACCAAAGCGGACGGCGATTGGAGCGTCTCGCGTGCGTCGGAAGGGCGTGACCAGCGGGGCGTGCCGGCGATCGATTTCGTGATGGATGCGCCGGGCGCGACGAAGCTGGGCGAGTTGACGAAGGACCACGTGCGCGAGCGCATGGCGGTGCTGCTCGATAACGAGGTGTATACGGCGCCGACGCTCAATTCTGCGATCAGCAAGAGCGGGCAGATTACGGGCGAGTTCAGCGCCGACGAGCGTCGCTATGTGATCCGGGTGCTGGCGGCGGGTTCGCTGCAGGCCAAGCTGAGCCCCGAACCGATCAGCATCAGTTCGGTTGGACCGGAGCTGGGCGCGGACAACCTTGCGAAGGGCTTCAAGGCCGGCATGGTTGCGCTGGTGGCGGTGTCGGCGTTCATGGTCGTGTACTACTTCGGCGCGGGCGGGATCGCGGTGATCGCGCTTCTGGCCAACTCGATCCTGGTGATGGGCGCGCTGGCGATGAACCACGCGGCGTTCAGCATGCCGGGTATTGCCGCGATCATCCTGACGTTCGGCATGGCGGTCGACTCGAACGTGCTGGTGTACGAACGCATACGAGAAGAGATTCTGCGAGGCGCGGACACGAAGACGGCGGTGCGGATCGGGTTTGACAAGGCGTTCAGTTCAATCGTTGACGGCAACGTCACGAACCTGATCGTGTGCGTGGTGCTGTACTACACGGGCACGCAGGAGATCAGAGGGTTTGCGATCACGATGGGCATCGGCGTTGTATCGACGCTGTTCTGCGCCCTGGTGTTCAGCCGCCTGATGTTCGAGATCATGATCGGCTGGGGCTGGAAGCGTGTGAACATGCTGCCCCTGGCGTGGCCGGGTTTGCAGCGGGCGTTGACGCCGAACGTGGACTGGCTGAAGCTGCGTCCGGTCTTTTTTACGGCTTCGACGATTTACGTGCTCGCGGGTCTGGCGCTGGTTGCCTATCAGGGCCGCGAGATGCTGGACAACGAGTTCCGCGGCGGCACTGCCGTCACGCTGGAGTTCAAGAGCAAAGGCCCGGGCACGGACGAGCATGTCACGCTCAACCGGGGCGAGGTGCAGAACCGCATTGCGGCTATCGCAGAGGGTGCCTCGATCGACAGCCCGCTTCGCGACCTTGTGAACGCCGAGGTGCTGCCGATCGATCCGCAAAGCGACGGCGTGACGAGCTGGCGGTTTACGGTCAAGACGACGTCGACCAAGAGCGAGCAGGTGCTGGAGGCGATCGTCGCCAAGTTTGCGGATGTCATGGAGCAGCAGCCCGCGCTGCGATTTGTGGATTCGGACGCGGGTGCGGCCAACGCGCCGATCCATCGCGTGACGACGGGTGACCTTGGCACGAACATCGGGGCGACGCTGGCGCAGCCCAGGAACGTCGGCGATTCGATCGGCGGCGTGGCGATCGTGCTGAACGACATCACACCTCCCATCCCGCTGGCCACGCTGCAGCAGCGTCTGGAATCGGAACGGGGCAACGCGGACTTTGCCGACACGCTCGCACGCAAGCGGGCGGTCGTCGTCACGGCGGGCGATGTGAATGCGGTAAAGTCGGCCGTCGTGGTCGTGTACGACGACAACCTGAAGGTGTTCGACAACGAGGCGCGCTGGACCGACCAGCTCGCGAACCGTGAATGGCAGCTCATCGAGACGGCGTTGACGCAGGCGCAGACGCCCGCGAGCGTGGTGATCTTCAGCCCGGCGATCGCGGAATCGTTCCGCGCGCAGGCGATTGTGGCGACCTCGCTGAGCTTTGTGCTGATCTCGATCTATATCTGGATCCGGTTCAAGAGCCTGCGGTTCTCGCTGGCGGCTCTGCTCGCGCTGATCCACGACGTCGTTATCGTCGTGGTGTGCATCGCGATCTGCCAGTTGATGTACCAGCACGCCGCGACCGAGGCCATCGCGCAGAGCCTCGGGCTTCTGCCGTTCCGGATCGACCTGAACATGATCGCGGCTCTGCTGACGATCGCGGGCTATTCGCTGAACGACACCATCGTCATCATGGACCGAATCCGCGAGACCAAGGGCAAGAGCGCCGAGGCGGACTACGACATGATCAACACCGCCGTGAACCACACGCTGAGCCGCACCGTGATTACGGGCGGTTCGACGTTCTTCGCGTGTATCGCCCTGTACATCCTGGGCGGTGAAGGCATGCGGCCGTTCGCGTTCGCGCTGACGGTTGGCCTGGTGGTTGGTACCTATTCATCGGTCGGAATTGCGGCTCCGCTGGTTTGGTCCGGCAAGCGTCGGAAAGCCGATACTCAACCGCCGTCCGAACGGCCGGAAGGGGCCTCTCGTGCGGTGAATGCCATCCACGGGAATGTCCTGGCGGCACGCTGATCGCGGGGTGGCTTGAGGCGAACGGGCAGGATGCCCACGGAGACCGGTCGTGGAGCACCACGGCGGAAAGATCGCGGCCGGATTGCTCTGCCTGGTGGTCGTCTGGATCATTGTGTTCTGGCTTT
The DNA here is from genome assembly GCA_016793015.1 of Phycisphaerales bacterium. Taxonomy (GTDB): domain Bacteria; phylum Planctomycetota; class Phycisphaerae; order Phycisphaerales; family UBA1924; genus JAFEBO01. The sequence continues at coordinate 6,991 of JAEUJD010000075.1, read as the reverse complement.
GGACGCCGACCGAGGGCAAGATCAGTTTCAGCACGGCGGATGGCTCGAAGGCCGAGCAGCCCGCCGACGATGTGATCGCGCGCCCGAAGTTGCCGAACGTTGTGGCGGACCCGGGGCTTTCAAAGCCGGCGGTGCAGCCCGCCCCGCTCGATACACGGCCCGGGCCGCGGGCTGTGACCGGGGGTGTGGTGGCACCCGAGTTTGAGGATTACACGGTTCAGCCGGGGGAGACCTTCGCCTCGATCGCGCTCAAGTTTCTGGGGAGCCGGAGCAAGGCCGACGTGATCGCGAGCGCCAATCCGCTGGTCGATCCGACACGGATACGGGCGGGGCGGGTGATTCGTATCCCGCGCGATCCGGCGAACATTCAGGGGAAGCCGACAACGCGGGCGCCAACGCCCCCCCGGAGCGATGGATCGGCACCGGCCGGCGCGAGAACGCACACGGTTGAGAAGGGGGACACGCTGACGGGGATCTCGCAGAAATATTACGGGACGATCAAGCGGATTGACCTGATCCTGAAGGCGAACCGGAACGTGCTGAACAGGGCCGAGGATCTACGGCCGGGCCAGGTGCTTCAGATTCCGGCGGCGCCGCTATGAAGCTGCATCGGAGGGGATTTGAGCGCATCGCGGGTTGATGTCGTGATCATCGGCGGCGGGGTCGCCGGGCTCTGGTGCCGCTGGAGGCTGGCGAGCGCGGGATACAGCGTGGCGCTGATCGAGCGGTCGCGGCTTGGCGACGGGCAGACGGCGGCTTCGCAGGGGATTCTGCATCGGGGGGTGAAGTACGCGCTCAGCGCCGAAGCGTCGCGAGCGGCGGCAACGGCTGAGGCATCGGCGCGGGTGTGGGACGATGCGATGTCGGGGAAGGAAGGCCCGGATCTGTCGGGCGTCGAGGTTGTTGCGGCCTCGATGCTGATGTGGACGGATGCGGGGGTGATCTCGAAGTTGACCGGCGCGATCGCGTCGAAAGTGCTGACGAGCCGTGTTGTTGCGGCTGAGCGTCGGGATATTCCAGCGTTTTTGGAGATACGCGGACGGTCGGTCTATCGCGTGGATGAGACGGTGATCAATCCGGTTTCGGTGCTGCGATGCCTGGCGGACGCGGCGGCCGGGCCGATCGTGTGCGAAGAAGTCCGCGCGATCACGCCGGGCGGAGCGAGCACGAGGGTTACGACGGGCGGGGGTGAATTCGAGGCCGGAGCCGTGGTGTTGTGCGCGGGAGCGGGGAATGAGCTGCTGCTCGAGCTGCTTGGGAAGGATCCGGCGGCGTGGACACAGCACCGGGACCTGCACATGGTGGTTGCGAGCGGCGCACCGGGGAAGATTTTCGGCCACTGGGTCGCCTCGGCGACGGACAAACCCCGGCTGACGATCACGAGCGCGGATGTGGGGGGCCTAACGCACTGGTATGTCGGAGGCGATCTCGCGGAGCAAGGTGTGGCGCGGACGCCCGAGGACCAGATCGAGGCTGCGAAGTCGGAACTGCGATCGTGCTTTCATTCGCTGTCGCTGGCGGGATGGAATTTTCGGACAATTCGGATCTCCCGGGCGGAGGGGAAGGACGCATCGGGCAAGCGGCCCGATGGGCCGGTGGTGCGGAGGATTGATGGCACCGGTGGGGGAACGGGTGGGGGAACGGGCGCGATCGCGGTCTGGCCGACCAAACTGGTGATGGCGCCGGCGGCGGCGGACGAGGTGCTGAAGCTTGTGCGCGAGCGGATCGCGCCGACCGGGGCAATCGAACCGGAGGTCGGTCGCGTGCGCCGCCCCGACTACGCTTTGGCTCCTTGGCAATCGCCGGCGTAAACCCAACTTCGAAACTCGCGATGCGTGCGCTCGGTCGATCCGGCGTGCTGGTCAGTTGCGTCGGGTTTGGGACCGTCAAATTTGGGCGAGATTCGGGGCTGAAGTATCCAAAGGGTGCGGAGCCGGTGCGGCTGCCGAGCGATGCGGAAGCGGCCGGGCTGCTCGATGCAGCGGAAGCGCTCGGGATCAATCTGCTGGACACGGCGCCGGCGTATGGAACCTCGGAGGAGCGGCTCGGAAGGCTGCTCAAGGGTCGGACGCACCCGTGGTTGATTGTGACCAAGGCGGGCGAAGCATGGGATGGCGCGACCTCGAGCTTTGATTTTTCGAAGAAGGCGATCTCTGCGAGCATCGAAAGAAGCCGAGAGCGGCTGGGTGCTGCGCAGCTCGGTTGCGTGCTGATTCACTCGGACGGTGTTGCAGAAAAGGAGTCGGGCGGTTTTTCGGGGGCGATCGGGGCGCTGACCGGTGCGCGGAGCAAAGGGCATGTGAGGCTGATCGGAGCCTCGATCAAGTCATTCGAGGGTGCGGCGCGAGCGCTCGAATGGGCAGACGTGCTGATGGTGGAATTCGGCGGGGCGGAACCGATGGAGATTCTCTCGGCGCGAGCGGAGACGAGGGGCGTCGGCATTTTCGCGAAGAAGGCCCTTGCGAGCGGGCACCTGGACAAGCTGGGCGCCGACCCGATCCGGAGCGCGATGAAGCGGACATTGGCGATCCCGGGTGTGTGCAGCGTCGTCGTTGGGACCACAAATATCGGGCACTTGCAAGAGAACTGCGAGGCGGCGGCACAAGCGGCCGATGAACTCGCACGAGCGAACGACGGGAAGAAGTCGGAGAAGGGCGCATGAAGATTCGGCGGATTGTGGTCACGGGCGGTGCGGGTTTTCTTGGTTCGCATCTGTGCGATCGCCTGGTGAACGCGGGTCATGATGTGATTTGCGTGGACAACTTCTTCACGAGCCAGAAGAGCAATATCTCGCACCTGCTCGGGCGGCCGAACTTTGAACTGATCCGGCACGACGTCACGCATCCGATCTGGCTCGAGGTGGACGAGATCTACAACCTCGCGTGCCCCGCGGCGCCGGGGCACTACCAGTACAACCCGATCAAGACGATGAAGACGAGCGTGATGGGAGCGATCAACCTGCTCGGGATGGCGCGCCGGTGCCGGGCGAAGATCCTGCAGGCCTCGACGAGCGAGGTGTACGGCGACCCGGAGGTGCACCCGCAGGTGGAGAGTTACCGGGGGAATGTGAACCCGATCGGGCCGCGGGCCTGCTACGACGAGGGGAAGCGTGCGGCGGAGACGCTGTTCTTTGATTACCAGCGGATGAACAAACTGAACATCCGCGTGGTTCGGATTTTCAACACATACGGCCCGCGGATGCACCCGTTTGATGGACGCGTGGTGAGCAATTTCATCCGGCAGGCGCTCGCCGGGAATGACATCTCGATTTTCGGCGACGGCTCGCAGACCCGGTCATTCTGCTACGTGGACGATCTGGTCGACGGCCTGATCGCGATGATGAACGGTCCGGATGATTTCCACGGGCCGGTGAACCTGGGCAACCCGAATGAGATGAGCATCGCGCTGCTTGCGGAAACCGTGATCAAGATGACGGGCTCGAAATCGAAGCTGGTGAAGCGCCCGCTGCCGGCGGATGACCCCACGCAGCGTCAGCCCGATATCACCCTTGCGAAGGCGAAGTTGGGATGGGAACCGAAGGTTGCACTCGATGCCGGGCTGGCGAAGACGATTGAGTATTTCCGGGGTCTTGATCTCGATCAGTTCCGAGCGCCGACGCCCAATTTCTAGCAAGTGCCATGGGCCGCGTTCTGAGGCTCTTTGTCGCTGCGTATCCGCCCCGTTCGGTGGTGGAGGGGTGGCTTCGCGCTGCGCGAGCGGCGTTGCCTCCGGATGTGCGTTTCACGGTGCCGGAGCAGGTTCATCTGACGCTCGTTTTTCTCGGGGAGCACGATGAGCGCGAACTGCCCGATATCCGCGAGTCGATCGGTCGGAGTGTTGCGGGCTTCCAGCCGATCGCGCTCAAAGCCTGCGAGCTGGTGATGCTTCCGGAGCGGGGCATGCCTCGGTTGCTCGCGGCGATTTCGGATCTGCCCCGCTCCCTGGCGGAGATCCAACGCAGGCTGGCGCAAAGGCTTGCGCTGAACCGCGCCCGGCAATCGGAATTCATGCCTCACTTCACGCTTGCACGTTTCCCCGGCAAGGCGGTCGAGCGGTTTTCCTCGCCTCTGCCGGGCGAGGAATTCGTCCTTGGCGAACTCCGGCTGATGAGAAGCCGGATTTGTGCCGACGGGGCGGTACACGAGGTGGACAAGGTCTTTGCGTTGCAGCCGGCCTGACGCGATCCGGTACGATGCGGCCATGAAGATGACGTCGATCCTTCTGGCCTCAGTGTTTTTCGCTCTCGCTCCGGTTGCCTCGGCACAGGACGCCGGCGACAAGAAGCCGGATGCGAAAACCGATGCGAAGACCGATTCCAAGTCCAAAGCCGATCTCAAGGACGGCGAGAAGTCGCCGGTTGTTACCGAGCACGAGATCACGATCGGCGGGCAGTTGATTCACTACCGGGCGACGACGGGGCTGATGCCGCAGCCGGATGATTACGGGAAGAGCAAGGCGAGCGTCTTCTACATCGCGTACGAGAAACTGGAGAAGACGGGACCGAACGGGGAATGGGTTCGGCCGGATCAGGCGAAGCGGCCGGTGACGTTCACGTTCAATGGTGGGCCGGGTTCGAGTTCGGTCTGGTTGCACATGGGTGCGCTCGGCCCGCGGCGGGTGGTCTTTGGCGATGAGGGGCAGATGCCGGTGCCGCCGGCGACGCTGGTGGACAACGAATCGTCGTGGCTCGACCTGACAGACCTGGTCTTTATCGATCCGGTGAGCACGGGATTCAGCCGCGCTGCGGATGGCGAGGATGCGAGCAAATTTCACGGGCTGAACGAGGACGCGAAATCGGTCGCGGACTTCATTCGGCTCTGGCTGGTGCGCAACGACCGGTGGCTGTCGCCGAAGTTTCTGGCGGGCGAGAGCTACGGAACAACCCGTGCCGCGGCTCTTTCGGGCGATTTGCAGGACCGCCTGGGGATCTACCTCAACGGCATTTCGCTGATCTCGATGGTGCTGAACTTTCAGACCTTGTCGTTCGATACCGGGAACGACGAGGCGTATTGGCTCTTCTTGCCGACGTACTCGGCCACGGCATTTTACCACAAGAAGCTGAAGGCGCCGTTCGATCAGGACCTGGAGAAGACGATCGAGCAGGCACGCACTTTTGCGAGCAATGAATACCTGCTCGCGCTCGCGAAAGGCGATCGGCTTTCGAAGGAAGAGACCGATGCGGTTGCGCAGAAACTTTCGGACCTGATCGGGCTGAGCAAAGAGTTCATCATCCGGAGCAACTTGCGGGTGCCGATTTTCTCGTTCACGAAGGAATTGCTGCGCGATCAGGGCCGGACGGTGGGGCGGCTGGACAGCCGGTATAAGGGCTTTGATGGCAACGACGTCTCGGATCGCACCGAGTACGACCCGAGCTACGCGGCGATCGTGGGGCCGTACACGGCGGCGTTGAACGCGTATGTCCGGGGCGAACTGAAGTTTGAATCGGATGTGAATTACGAGATTCTGACCGGTCGGGTGCGTCCGTGGAAGTTTCCTTCGGATTCTTCCTACCCGGATGTCAGCCGGACGCTTTCGGGGGCGATCAGTAGGAATCCGTATTTGCGGGTGACGATCGAGAGCGGGTACTTTGACCTTGCAACGCCTTTCTTTGCAAGCGAATACACCGTGGCTCACATGAATCTGGAGCCGGAACTGCGCAAGAACGTGACGATGAATTACTACAAATCCGGCCACATGATGTACGTCCGAAAGGAAGACCTTGCGGCGCTCAAGGCGAATGCGACAAAGTTTTACTCTCACGCCCCGTAACAGCCGAAAACGTTTCCACCAGACTTCGCGCTTGGAACCCGCCTGCACGGGGGACGTATTCGATATGGCCGATCGCTTTTCTTGTCGCGCCGGGCATCCGCAGAGCGACCGAAGACGAAGAAGCCGGGTGGGGCTCACTCGATGGGAACAACCTCTCACAACTCGAACATGTCTCGCACACTGGTGATCTCGGATGGTTCGCTCGCGTCGCTTGTTGCCTGTGCCGCGGCACGCGAAGCGATCGTGAGTGCCGGCGGCGATGAGAAGGCGGCTCGCCCGATCGTGCTGTTCATGCCGGTAGGGGACGAGACGAATCGTGCTCGTCGCCAGTCGGTCGAGAAACAGGCCAAGCTCTTCGAACTTGATACCGCGGAGGCGCGGGGCGAACTGCGTGGGCCGGGCGCTCACGGTTCCTTCGGTGCCGGGTTGAACGAAACGCTGAATCTGATCGGCGCGACCTATCAGGCGGCGCAGCTCGGTTGCGACCTGGTTGTGTGGCCGGTGCAGTTTGCGGGCGCTGCGGATATTGAGAAGATTGCCCGGGCCGTCGATCGCGCGTTGCTGGTGACTCGCCTAGCCAGCCTCGACAGCGCCGAGCACGGTAAGCCCGCGATCAAGGTTGACACGCCGTTCGCGGATCTGAGCGACAAGCAGATCGCCGATCTCGTCATCGACATGAACGTGCCGGTCGAGCTCTGCTGGTGGTGGGGGGCCGGGCCGAAGGACGAGCACGCGCTCCAGCGTGCCGAGCGGTGGGTCCCGGTGCTCCAAAGCCTCGGCTGGTCGCCCGCTCGCAGCACGTCGACGACGTCGGCATAAACCGGCTTCCGCGGTACAGAACAGCAGTGCAGCCACCTAACCTTGGGGCCTATGACCCCCCAAGCACAGGCCGATGGCGCTGCCGCCACCAAAAAAGCAGTCGTTTCTTCTGTCCGCTCCGGCGTTGCTCATCGCTGGAGCAAGTCGCTCATTCCGACGACGCGTGAAGCGCCGAACGACGCCGAAACCCCGAGCCACATCCTGCTGCACCGTGCCGGCTTCATCCGCCAGGTGGGCGCCGGAATCTACGACTACCTGCCGCTCGCACATCGCGTGATCAACAAGGTCGCCGCGATCGTGCGCGATGAGATGGATGCCGCGGGCGCCACCGAGATGCTCATGCCTGCGCTCGAGCCGTTCGAGCTTTTCGAGGGAACGAAGCGCCACGAGGATTACGGCGACA
>JAEUJD010000069.1 GCA_016793015.1 Phycisphaerales bacterium | reverse complement strand
TCGGGCAGTTGCAGGTGATGGAGATCCTGAAGAAAGAAGCGGGCACACCCAATCAACCCGAGTTCCTTTCGACGCACCCGATCCCCGATACCCGCATCAAACGCATCCAGCAGATCATCGAGACCGATTACAAGTTCACGCAGAACAATCCGCAGTACAAGTTGAACGCGGAACAGTTCAAGACGCAGTTCCTTCCGAAACTCGCGGCGATGCAGCAGACGGACTCGCTCGCCGCAGCGGGTATCGGAACGGTCGTCCAGGACGACGGCAACCCGTTTCCGCTCATGCCGGATTGGCGCATGATGACGGTTGCGGCGATCCCGCACTGAAATTCAGGTCGTCAGAGCTGAAATCCGTCCCCAGAAGTCGCACCAATTGCCGCAGGCAAAGCGGAATCGGTCGTCATCGCTCCAGCCGCGTTTGGCCAACGCGTCTGTGAGCCGCTGAAAATCCCGGGGCAGGTCGATCCCCGCCGGCAATCGTTCGCGGCTGATTCCGCCATCGGCGTCCGAGCCGAGGCCGACGTGGTTGCGGCAGCCGGTCAATTCGCAGATGCGCTCGACATGGGCGATCGCTTCGTCAATCGTCGCGCGGCGGTCGCGTCCACCACCGGGGATCAGGAACTGCGAGAGCAGGTTCAGGCCGATCACTCCCCCACGCTTGCCGATCTCGCGGATGGTCTCGTCGGTCAGGTGCCGCTGCAAGTTCGACGGGGGATTCGCACCGCTCGCGATGATCGCGCGGCAGTTGGAATGCGAGGCGATGACCGGTTTGTCGGTCATCGAAAGCAAATCGTCCGTGGCGCGATCGGACAGATGCGAGAGATCGTGCACGATGCCGATGCGGTCCATCTCGCGCACAAGTTCGCTGCCCGCCGGTGTGATGCCGACTTTGTCCGCTACCGGATCTTCACTGTTGCCGGTCGCGTAACGCGAGGACTTGGCCCATGTCAGACCGATCGCGACAACGCCTTCGCTCGCCCACCACTCGAGTTCGCGTGGCGAGCGGATCGGATCGGCGTTTTCCATCAGAATGCCGATGCGGAGCGCGGGGCTGCGAGTTGCCTCGGTCAGCCGCTCGATTCGAGCTTTCGTGGACGGCGCAACGACTTCGGCAACGCCCATGCCGCCACGCAGTTCGCCGATTCCCGGCTCGATGTGCAGTGCATCACACAAGTCGATCGCGACGAGGCCCCTTTCTGCCCACGTGAGATAGACCTCGAGCTGCGCCTTGCCGACGATGTGCGCCCTCGCATCGTCGGAGTAGCCCTCCGGACCCTTGCCATCGCGCTCGGTGAAAATCGTCGCGAGAGCAAAGCGCACATTGCCTTCACGGAGCGAAGGAAGCGTGACACACGCGGGTTGATCGGGTCCGCCTGCCTCGATCGGGTTCGACGCCTGCATATCCCGCCGATTCACAGCGAGGTACGCGAGATCGAGGTGGGAATCAAAGAAGACGCTCACACGGCAACCGTTTTCACGCTAGGCGCGACGATGAACTCGGCCTCGGTTTTGTGCTTGATCTCATCGACCGTCGTGCCGGGCGCGATTTCCGTGAGCACAAACCGGCGCTTCACCGGATCCATCTCCATCACGCACAGATCGGTGATGAGCATGTCCACGCACTTTTTCCCCGTGAGAGGCAGCGAACACTGCTTGACGACCTTTGCCGCGTCACCCTTGGCGACGTGCTCCATGGTTACGATGACCTTCTTTGCACCTGCAACAAGGTCCATCGCCCCGCCCATGCCCTTGACCATCTTTCCCGGCACCATCCAGTTCGCGAGATCGCCTTCCTGGCTCACCTGCATCGCACCGAGGATGGTGAGATCAACGTGGCCGCCCCGGATCATCTGAAAACTCTCGGCGCTCGAGAAATACGACGCACCCGGCCGCGCCGTGATCGTCTGCTTGCCCGCGTTGATCAGATCGGCATCGACTTCGGCCTCACTCGGAAACGGCCCCATGCCGAGCAGCCCGTTCTCCGATTGCAGCCAGATGTCCATGCCCGGAGGCACGTAGTTCGCCACCAGGGTCGGCATCCCGATTCCCAGGTTGACGATGAACCCGTCCCGAAGTTCCTTGGCGGCACGCTGCGTGATCTGGTCGCGGTTCAATGGCATAGGACGGAGTTTAGTGGCCGGACTCGCCGGTGTCATTCGTTCTGGGAGTGTCCGATTCAATCCGCGCTTCCAACTCGATCGTGCGAAAAAGTCGGGCCCGCGCGTCGAGCGCCGGATTCGCGACCAGGTCCGCGGGAGCGACGCGACTGCCCACAAATGCACCGGGTGAGAAAAAGAGCCAGACTTTCGCACGAATCACTGCATCTCCCCGCTCGCGAGCCTCCGACAGAATCTTCGCGGGAATGGGGATAAGAAGCGACGGACGGTAAGTCGCGATCGGCGGCATGGTCAGATGGAAAAACTGCTCGTTGTCCTTTTCGGTTCGGGGGAACGTTATCTTCGGCCGGTACCACCCGGCGTTGGTGGCGAGCAACGTTCCGAGCGGCTCGATCCGGCACTCTGCAAGCACCGGGAAGAATGTCCCGTAGCCGTGATCATCGTGATCAATTATGCGCACGACAAATACTCGATCTCCGTTCTCATTCGGCGGGGCCAGAATCGATTCGGAAGTGATCCTGCGTTCAAGATACTTGTCGAGCAGCGAGGTCGGCAGCGTGTTTGTTCCAAAGGCCTGCTTGAGCCAGTTCGACTGGAAGACATTGAGCGGCGACTTGCCGACACGTTCCACGAGCATCGTCGCAAGCCGTTCGGACTGGCGAGCGCTCAGCGTTCGCGTAGCAAGCTCTTGCCACTGGTTGATGAAGTCGAGAGAGCTCAATGTCCCGCCAGGTCCATCTCCGCGAACGACGCTCTCGACGAGCATAAATGATGGCACGAATTTCACAAGGCGCCCGGTGTTATTCACAAGGCCGTTCACACCAATGAGTATTCCGATGAGGGATGCAAACGCCCAAAGCATCACGCGACGCAGTGACGGCGTTTTGCGTCCTCGAACCAAGAAGTGCTCCCAGCCGAATCCGCATTCGGGGCACCATTCCGGCACATGATCGAATAGCGCGTCGCCGCTCACTGCCTCGTAGTCACAGCGGGGACAATGGAGGCTGTCTCCAGAACGATTCCGCAGCGCTCGCGAGATTTGCATGGGGCCGATTGCTGCGAGAAGACCGAGATAACCGAAGGCCAAACCGCCCAAGCCAAACTTCCAGTACCACGCAACGCTCACCATAATCGGAAAGAAGCAAAGCACCGCCCAGAGCAGTGTGAACCAATGCGGCCGAATGAGTTGCTTCGATTGCGCGGTCACCGCAGATTGTGTATCACAAATCCACCGGGGGATGCCTTAGCTGCCCGATCCACCCTGCTTCGGCTTGCTCACCGCCGCATCGTCCATCACATAAAGCCCCACAAGCCAGTCGCCCACCAGATACGGCTTCACGCTCAGCCGCCCCGCCACCGTTCCGAACGTCGCCATCCGCTGCTCCTTCGTGGCGACGTCCTTCAGATGCACTTCGATCGCGTCGTACGGCGTCGGCGGGATGCCGATGCAGCAGCCGTCCCACTGATTCAGCATCGAGAGCATTTCCTTCGGCTCTTTCACATAGATCGGGAACGCGACGTAGCCCGTCACCGACACGTACTGCCCATCGAGCATCTGCACGAAGTCCGGAATCTTCTTCTGGCCCTTGCGCGGGTCGTAGACCTCGGCCGCCGCGGTGAGTTGATCCCACGAGACGACGAACGGATCTTCGAGTGTGCCTTTGCCCTTGACCGCGAAGCGCTCATCAATGACAAGCGTCCCGTCGGGCTTGCTGGCGGACTTCATCGCGGGGAAGTGCTTCTGAAGCGAGGCGAGGTCGCCGACGGCACCGGGAGCGAGGGCAGGTACGGCGGGCTCTCTTTGGCCCGCCTTCGCGTCCTTGCCTTCTTCCTTCTTCGCTTCGGGCTTTGCTTCCGGAGCCTTGGGTTTCGTCGACGACGCATCGGCCTGCGATTTGATCGACGGAGCCGCGCCGGGCACGCCGCTCGCGGGAGCCGATCCGGGGGTGTCTCCGCCCGCGATCGCGAATGCGGCGCCGCACACAGCCAACATCGAAGCAAACAACGCGTTCTTCATACCATCGCTCCGTCGCGAGAACGACCCTCTCGCTCATGCAGTCATCCCAGTGGCCTCAGATTCTTCGCAACACTTGTGCGGTACGCCACGGCCGCGGGCAAAAGCCCGGCGATCGCAGCCAGCAACAGCGCCCCCCCGACCACGCCCAAGCCCAATTCCCACGAAATCGAGGGTTCCAGCACCAGCCCCAGACGCGATTTCATCTCGTTTGCGACAATCCGCCCGCCAATGAGCGCTCCCGCCACGCCTGCCGCGGCACCGATCGCCCCGAGCGCGAGCGACTCGCACAGAACCAACCGGAAGATCCGACCCGCGCTCGCTCCCAGCACCCGCAGCACGGCCACCTGCCGGCGACGCTGCTCCATCGAGTTGTAGAGCGCCAGCAGGATCGAGATTCCCGAGCTCGCGGCGACGACCGCCGCCATCGCAATCAATATCTGATCCACGCTCCCGACGATCGCGAAGAGTTTGTTGATCTCCTGCGAAGGCTGCGCAACCGTGATCGAGGAATCGGCCCGCATCTGGCCGAAGACGACCGGGATCATCGCCGAAGCGTTCGAGCCGGGGCGGCTGACGACGCGGGCGTACACGCCGGTAACTTTCTTGTCGGCGTCGGTCAGGTCGGCCTCGGTTGTCATGGCTTCGTGGTCGTGCGCGTGATCGTGGTCATGATCGTGTTCGTCGTGCGCATGCTCTTCTGTCCTGCCCGAAGCGTGTTCTTCCTTTTCGCGACGGTCGTGCGCGTGAAGTATCCAAGAACTCGTGATGCTCGTGAGCACCGCGCGGTCGTGCGCTCCGCCGGTCGGCTCCAGAATCCCCACCACTTCAAACTTGTACTCGTCGTGGACGTGCGGCGCGGGCGCATCGCCCTTGGACTGCGATTCCGCGCTGCGGGGCTGGGGCATGCCGTGCGTGAGCGATATCTTGTCGCCGATCTTCAGCCCCGTCGCTTCCGCGGCACGCGCGCCGAGCACGATCTCGAAGTTCTTGTCGAAAAACCGGCCCGCTTTCAATCGCCACTTCTCGTCTTCGCCGGGCTGGAACTTGGTGAAAAACTCCTCGGTGGTCGCGAAGACCGGAAGCCCGCGGTAACTGTCACCGATCTGCGTGGGGATGAAATACGCCCAGAACGGTTTGCTCGCCAGATCCTGGAACTTCGCGTGCTCGATCGCGCGCCTGGGCGGCGCGGCAAGGTAGACCGAGTTGAGAATACCCGTCAGCGGGTCGCTGTCGAGGCTCACGAGCATGTGCATGTTGCCGCTGCCCCGCTCGAACGCGGCGCGTCCGCTCTCTCGCATCATCAGCAGCACCAGCATCAGCGCCACAGCGACCGCGACCGACAGCGATGTCAACACCGTGCTGAGTTTGCGTGCGGAGAGGCTGCGCCGGATGATCGTGAAATCGTTCACGAGCCCACCCCCGCTCCGATTCGGGATTCCGCGCCGGACGCCGCGCCGCTCCGCAGGTTTTCCAGCGATTCCACCCGCCCGAACCGACCTCGCATGGCCGGATCGTGGCTCGTGCACAGGAGCGCCGCGCCCGCCTCGCGGCAGGCGGTCTGGATCAATTCGATCGCCGACGCGGAGTTCTCCGGGTCGAGGCTCGCCGTGGGCTCATCCGCCAGCACCAGCGCAGGCTTGCACGCCACCGCCCTCGCAACGGCGACACGCTGCTGCTGTCCGACCGAAAGCGATTCGACCGGCGCATCCATCCGCGCAATCCCGAGTTTCTTCAGCAGATCCGACGCCCGCTCCTGGTGTTCGGAACGCGCCACCCCGCTGAACATCAACGCGGCAAGAACATTCTCCTTCGCGGTGAAGCCCTGAAGCAAGTTGAACGTCTGGAAGATCATGCCGATGTGCGCCCCGCGGAAGCGGTCGCGTGCCGCGCCGTGCATCGAGTGCATGTCTCTGCCGCTCACGCGCACGCTTCCACGGTCGGGATTGAAGAGCCCGGCGATGATCTGCAGCAGCGTGCTCTTGCCCGTTCCCGAGCCGCCGGTGAGCAGAATCTGCTCCTCTGCGCCGAGTCGCAGCGCCGGCACGGAAATCGCGAACCCATCAGCGCCGCCGTACTTGAACCCAAGGGTTTCCACCTCGAGCGCGGGATGAGAGCCGGAGTTGGTGTTCGTCATTCCCTGTTCCACGTTCGTTCGGAAGTTGCGATGCGAAAAAGAGTAACCCCGCGCCCGAGGCTGGGCAGTCCGGGCGCGGGGTCCTCACGAGTGAATATCGAGCCTGGATCGATCATGTTCGGACTTGCCCGAGCGTGCTTCGGATTCGCCGCCGGCGACGCGATGAAACGATGCTCATCCCAATCAGCAACGAAGCGCCAGACGGCGCGGGCACGAGGTTCGCCCGCACCCAGCCTTCCATCGCCTCGACCTCGCTCTCGTCCGCGTTCAGACCGAAGACGATGTAAAAAGGCAGCGAATCGCTCAGCCCGCCCTGATTACTGCTGAACCGCGCCTCGGCCAGGAAGAAGAACGCATCGCTTCCCGGATCGAAGTTTTCAAGAACCCAATCCGGGTGGTCGTGCATTCCGCCCGAACCCGCGACCGGAAAGATCACGCTCGCGGTGTTCAAATCCGTCAAGGGTGTCCAGATCGAATTGCTGGCTGGGCCAAACGTCGCGCTCAAGCGCCCGCCGGACACCAGATCAAAGTTCGATCCGTTCCACTGCCGAAGCGAGCGCGTGAAATACATGCCGAGGCTTGACCCGGGCTGGAGCGTGCCGGACGCGATCTGCAGGCCCGGCTCATCTGTGTACCAAGTCCCGCTGATGAGCGAGAACGCTCCGCTGAAAACCCGTTCCGACCCGAGGGCCAACCCCTCCTCGCTTACCTTCGTCGTGAGCATCTGGCTGCCCGACACCATCAGCCCAATATCCCCCTCAGCAAACGCCGGGACACTCAGCGTTGCCCCACTGATGCCCATCAAGCCGACCAACAACACATTCTGATGCATCTCACTTCTCCACTTGCCGCGCTCGCCCAGCGCCACCCGGGCCATCGCAGCGCTGCGACCCGGAAGTTCTTGATTTGTGATCGAGCTATTCCGGACAGAGCAGCGCGTCGTACGCCACCGCAAAGATCGAAAAGTCCGCGTCGTCCGTCATCCAGTCGCCGTTGAAATCAGTCGGGCAACCGGGCGGATCGCAGAGCAAGTAGTTGTACGCGACGACAAACGGCACAAAGTCGGCATCGTCCACCATGCCGTCGTTGTTCAGGTCGGCCGGGCATACGGGGTGCCAAATATTCGCCCTCACCCAGCTTGCCGCGGCATGCAGATCTTCCTCCGATGCATTCTGCGAGAACACCATCCAGTACGGCGCGCTCGTCCCAAGCCCCGCCTGCGTCGACCACAGCTGCAATTCCAGGAGATACAGCCCATCCGCAGCGGGTTCGAGCAGGGTGAAGCCGGGATGGTGATGAAACTCGCCGACCGAATTCCCGCTGTTGCTGACCGCGAGCGAAAAGCCGGTGACCAGTTCGTCGGTCGTGGGTGTCACCCGCGTGTTCGCGGCGGGCCCGAGCTTGATCTGAAGCCGCTCGGGCGGGATGCCACCCGTTCCTTCCGGGAATGAAACTCCGTCCCACTTGCGGAGCGCCCTGCGGATATCAAACCCGATCTGGCTGCCACCTTGGAACGCCCCAACCAGCGAATCAAAGCCCGGCGTGCTCGTGAAATTCGGAAATGTCCCAAACTCCGCGATGAACACACGCTGTGAAAGCAGCGGCGCAACATTCTCGCCCTGCACCTGAAACACACCGGTCGCGATCCGCCCCTGCGATTGGCCGATGGCGAGATCGATCAGGTGCTGGGCGCGTGCCGCGCCGTTGAACATCCCCACACCGATCATCGCAACCAGGCAAGTTGCGGCGTTTCGGTTTCTTCGAGACGGATTCATGACCAACTCTCCCTTCCATCACGTTTTCTTCTCTGCTGCTCTGCCAATCTGCCGCTCTGCTGTTCTTTCCCTACCTTGCCACCCGGGGCAAGAACCGATTCCGTTCGTACTCCGTGTACACGTCCTTAAATCGCTGCGTTGCCGCGTGCCCATCCAGATATCCGTAGTTTGAAAGCCCGTTCCACGATGCCGACTTCCCGCCGTGGGACGCGAGATCGACTTGCGTCGCCGCGATCGTGGGCGCAGAATCCGGCGGTCCGTCGCCCCACTCCGCGCTGTGCACGTGATCGCTCTTGGCGTACTTCGCGTTCGCGGTCTGGGTCTGGGTCATCTGGAGAAAATGCACGGTTGATGACGGCGATGCGATCTTGTTAAGGTTGTTGAACGGCTCGAGCG
>JAEUJD010000066.1 GCA_016793015.1 Phycisphaerales bacterium | reverse complement strand
CTCCGCGCAACTCCGCCCTCTCCGCACCTCCGCGTTCTATCCCTTCCTCTTCTTCACATCCCACGTTCGAGCCCCCCATGCTCACCACCGACACCAATCTCCTCCGCCTCGAACCCAATCTCTTCACCGACATCCAGTGGCTCTCGCAGCGCCTCCTCAAAGCCACCGGCGCCGTCAGCGGCACAACGCTCACCATCTCCGCCTTCGATGTGAACTTCGACGGCGCACAGCTCGCCCCCGGCATGGTCATCCTCATCGCCGGCGTGCCCCACGAAGTCGTCTCGAAACTCACGAGCACAACCGCTCAGATCTCTCGCATCCGTGCCGCGGCAACCGATCCCATACTCACCCCCGCGCCCAGCACCGGCGTCGAAGTGCTGCTCACAACCTTCCGCCCACAGATCGCCGGAGCAACCGATCAGATCTTCCGCGCACTCGGCCTCAATCCCGCTCAGCCCCCAACCGACTCCCTGGGTCACCCATCCGCAATCGTCACCGACCCCGCCTCGCTCGAACGCTTCGCATCACTGACCACGCTCGCCGCCCTGTTCATCTGCGCGAGCGACCTGCAAAGCGAGGGCGGCACCCAATCCCGCCGCGCCCAGCGCTACCAACAACTCGCCACCCTCGAACGCCGCAACCTGGCGGCACAAATCGACACCAACGGCGACGGCGAACCGGATGCAACCAGACGCGCCAATGTCGTGCCGCTGATCAGAACCTGAAAAGGGATTTCACCACGGAGAGCGCAGAGAGCACAGAGAAGAGAGGACTTGGAATGAAAACACCAAGCCGGACCACACCCCCAGGCGCTCGATCCGACTCGCCCGCAAACCCGCCCGCTCGGCACCCGCTTACCAGCCGCATTCCCAAATTCTCTCCTCCCGCCTTCCTCCGTGCTCTCTGTGTTCTCCGTGGTCAATCTCTTCGCCTTTTCCTTTGTCTTCTCCCCATTCAGCCTTTTGGAACTTTCCCTTGCTCTTCCTCAACCCCACCAAACTTTCGCTGCTTTCCGCCGACTACTCGAACATCGAGTCCGTCTCCATCGATCGCCTCGCGCACCGCGAAATCACCGACTACTCCGACACCGGCCCCTACGCCGTCTTCGCCGACATCCCCGAATCCAAAGTCGAAATTTCCATCACGCAGCGCCTCGACACCGGCCCCGATCAGTCTCTCTCCGGCCCCAAACCCGGCCAGCAAGGCGCACTCGAACTGATCACATCCCCCAACGCCTCACAAGCCCAGCGAAAGAAACTCACCGCCCAAGTCGTGATCCGCTCCGTCCGCTACGACCTCGCTGCAAAACCAAAACGCACCATCAACCTCGTAGCAATCTCCCCCGACGGCGCAACCGATCCAATCACACTCACCGATTTGTAAGCAGAGCCTTCAGCTCTCAGCCAAGCACAAACCCCTTTTCCCCTCCGCGCAACTCCGCAAACTCCGCCCCTCCGCGTTCTCTCCCGCTCCGCACTCCCAGTTCCGCGCTCCGCGTTTCTTTGGCCCTTTGGCAATTTGGCCCTTTGGACATTTCCAATGCCCTCCTCCTTCAAATCCCTCCCACTCTTCTCCTCCGGCCCCCACCGTTTCGCCCTCGAAACCCAGGGCCAACTCGTCATCCCCAAACTCCGCCTCGGAATCCAACTCTCAGGCAGCGGCTGGCTCGGCCTCGAAGAACTCACCATCAAAGTCACCGGCCGCCTCATCGCCGCAACCGAATCCGCGCTCTGGACCCTGCGCGATGCAATCACCGCGCAGTTGATCGAGCCGCCCACCGCCGGCACCCTGATCGACAACACCGGCCGCTCCTTCACGCAGATGAGTTTCATCTCCTTCGAAGAGGCCGACCGCACCGACCGAAACCGCGTCTATTCGCTCGCTTACGTCGCAAGATTCCGCCGTTTCAACGACACGCCGTAAGGCATTCACCACAGAGGCACAGAGACGCAGAGAGGAACTCGTCTGAAAGTCGCTTTGATCCGCACACTCTGCCTTTACCCAATTCCTGTCTTCTCTGTGCCTCTGTGTCTCTGTGGTGAACTCTTTGCCTTTGGAGCCATCAAATGAACGACACACTGACTCCAATCTTGTCCCAATTCGGCCTCGCCGGCTTCGTCGCCTGGATGTGGCTCACCGAACGCCGGGCCGCCACAACCCGCGAAAAACAAATCGCCGAAACCCACGACCGCCTCATGCAAGAACGCCGCACCCTCGACGCAGTCCTCGGCGCCCTCGACCGCAGCACCGCCGCGATGACCGCAGTCCAGGAAGCCCAGCGCACACTCGCAAGCGCCATCGATCGCCTCGCTCTCCCCAGCCCGAAGGGCTGATGGTGAGTAGCCGGGGGTGAAGCGAGCCTTGCGAGCGCCACCCCCGGTCAAACTTACAACATCCCGCACCCCGAAGGTGGTGCTGGCGAATCCCCCAAACTCCCGAACTAGAGCAGCGCCCGTTCCAGTACTCTCGTCGTCTCCCGTGTCCTCGCCCTCCCCCATCTCCTGCATCAACTGCGGCTACGCGATCACGGGCCTCGCTCCAAATTCGCGCTGCCCTGAATGCGCCTATCCAATCGAAATCAGCGCGACGGGGCACAGAGAGCTCGGTGTGGCGATCGCCCATCCAACGGCTCTCGCTCGACTTTTGCGCCTGCTCGGAATTCTTCAGCTCGGCTTCTCGCTCTGGTTCGTCCTGATGGTTTTCTGTGGCATCGGCAGACTTCATCTGAAATCGAACATCGTGGAACCCCTCGTGTACTGCCTCGGCCTGGCCCTCTGGCTGGCAGTATCAATCGCGTCGAGCTTTGTTTCGGCCCGGGTCGTGGCAAGAACCCCACGCAATTCCTTCGCGCTTCTCGTCGCTCTACGCACCGCAAGTTGCGCTCTCTTGATAGCAGCGATTGCTTTTGTGCTCGGTACCTGCGCAAGCGGAGCTTTGATATTCCAGCGCACTGCTTTCGGATGTGTTGCCCTCGCATCGATTACGGAGCTAATCGTCGCGCCAATCTCCACCAAATATGCGCACTCGATTATCCAGTCGCTCCCTTTTCCACTTCGGACCGAACTTCGCACTCTGAATGCAGTCACGATCGTGAGTTTCTATCTTGCTTTCATCTCTGGGGTTCTGTATTTCGCCAGTCCGTTCTTTCTTTCCCTAATCCCCCTCGCCCCAGCATTCGCGTCGCTCCGGTCCTTCATCTTCAGCCGGCGCCTCCGCGCAGCAATCGGCGAACGTTGACACGTAAGCCAATATGCCCTCCCCCTCCCCCATCCCCTGCCTCAACTGCGGCTATTCCATCGCCGATCTTCCGGAAGACGCCCAGTGCCCCGAATGCGCATTCCCCATCCGCGGCACGCGCGCCGCACGCGAACGTCTCGACGCGACACTTTCCGATCCCGCACGTGCCGCGTCTCGTTTCGCACTCCTTGGTGCCTTTCAATTTGTCGCAGCACTTTGGCTGTGCTTTATCCCACTCCACTACTTGGCAAGCCGCAACCGCGCCTTCTGGATCTTGTCAGATCGGACCATGCTTGCGGCGCTCTGCGCCTCCCTCCTGCTCTGGCTGTGCATCCAATGCACTTGGTACTTCGTCGCACGCCTCCTCTCAGCAACATTCGCTTCTTCCTCCGCGAAGCTCCTCAAGGCGTGTTCGGGAGTCGCTGCCATTGCACTCGTCGGCGGCGGGCTCGCATTGCTTGCCTTCGGTCGCGGCGATGCCCAGACACCGGTGCTTGTTCCATCCGGACTCTTTCTGCTCGCCACCATCGCATCACTCATTGGCACCGTACCCGCGGCAATGGCCTCGCTTCAGGTGATCCGCACGTTCATTATCCAGGTTCGATCGCGTCTCACATCGATGAACTGGCTCGCAATCCTGTTTGTCTTTGTCTCTGTAACTTCTGCCGGCCTCGCTCATTTCGCGTCTCCCTGGTGGAGTCTGCTCATCCCCCTCGCGCCAGCGCTTTCATCCCTCCGCTCCTTCGCCCTCGCTCGCCAAATCCGCGCCGCAATCAATACTCTCTAATCTCTTCATCTCTCTTCACCCCTCCGCGAAACTCCGCCCCCTCCGCAACTCCGCGTTCTCTCCCTCTTCAGGTACTTCAAGCGCTTCGAATCGAAAAACCTCCCGCTCCGCACTCCCAGTTCCGCACTCCGCGTTTCCCACATCTCCCATCCCACATCCGACATCGCCTCCCCATAAACTCCCCACACATGCTCCGCCCCCTTCTCATCCTCCCTCTCACTCTCCTCCTCGCCGCCTGCAACACCCCCGGCTCGCCCGGCTTCCGCCCCGGCAGCGTCAACTCCGGCGGCTGGCCCTTCGTCCCCACCTCGATGCGCATCTACCCGCTCACCCACATCGAGCGAGGCAGCCCACCCCCCGCACCGCCCGCGAACCCGACCGGCCCTTCGCCCGCCGACAATGTTCAGCCGCAGGATGTCACGCCCCCGCCCGCGCAGGTCCGTCTCATCGCCCACCTCGAGTTCCGCGATGCCTGGGGCGACACCACCAAGGCCGTCGGCTCGCTCACCATTCTTCTGTACGGCCCAAATTCCAACGCCAACGCCGCGCGTGGCAGCAACGCACTCCCCCGCGACGGCGATAACCCCGACGCCTTCGCCCCCGAGACCCAGCAGCGCCGCTACGACATCGATCTCACCGACCTCAAACGCAACGCCGAGCTCTACGACCCCGCCACCCGCACCTACCGCATCCCGCTCTCCGGCCTGCCCGATTGGATCATCAACTCGACCCCGAGCACCAACCTCCGCATCACCCTCCGCGCCGAAGCGAAATCACCAAGAGCCGACGGCTCCAGCGTCCTGCTCGTCGACGAGTACGTCGTGACGAAGTGAATTACCCGAAGCCCCTTCGCGACGGAAGGGGTTGGGGAAGGGTTCGTTTCGCGCACGCATCAACGCGCGGCAACAGCCACCGATGCTCTCATTCTCCTCTCCGCGAATCCCCGCCCCCTCCGCAACTCCGCGTTCTCTCTCTCTTCAAACCCGCCGAATCCCACGCCCAACTTCGCGCATCCAACTCCCGCCGAACAATCTATCTCTATGCCCGCATCCCCCCACAATCTCCATGCGCTCGACTACTCCGCCCTTGCCGCGAAGCTGCCGCAGAACCGCGCCTTCAACGGGCGGATCATCGACGTCCACTCGCACATCCACGGCAAAGAGGCAACCAGGATCTACGAATCCGCCGCGCGGCTCTTCGGCGTTCGGCTCACCTACTCGCAGACCCGCCTCTCCGAAGCGCCGGCCGTGCGCGAGGTCCTGAAAGACACCGTCCGCTTCGTCGCGATTCCCAACTTCTCGCTTCCCGATAAGGCCCACGCCTTCGGACCCGGCTACCTCGACACCATCCGTGGCTTCCGCGAAGAGCAGGGCGCGCGGATGATCAAGCTCTGGAATGCGCCGCGCACCCGCGAGTGGTTCACGGGGCCCGATCGCGATGATTACGTCGAGCTCGACGGCAAGTGGCGGGTTGCCGCGGCAGAGCTTGCCGTTTCGCTCGGCATGATGATCAAAACCCACACCGCCGACCCCGATACCTGGTTCACGGCCAAGTACACGGACCGCGCGAAGTACGGCGTCAAGAAAGAACACTACCGCGGGCTCGAAGTGATGCTCAAGCGCTTCCCCGTCCCGTGGATCGCGGCACACATGGGTGGCAACCCCGAAGATTTGAACTTTCTCTCTGGTTTGCTCGAGCGCCATCCGAATCTCTACCTCGACACCAGCGCCACCAAGTGGGTCGTCCGCGAACTCGGCAAGCACCCTCGCGAAGAACTGCTCGCGTTCTTCGATAAGTGGCAGGACCGCATCTTCTTCGGCTCCGACATCGTGACGATGGATGACCAGCTCATCAAGAAAACCGCTGAGCAGCAGCGCATGAGCCCGATGAGCGACCTCTCCGATTCCCCCGAAGTCGCGTTCGATCTCTACGCCAGCCGCTACTTTGCACTGCGAACCATGTTCGAGACGGTGGGCGACCAGCCCAGCCCGATCGCCGATCCCGACCTGAAAATGGTCGAGCCCGACAAGCACACCGATCTCTCCAGCCCAACGCTCCGGGGCATCGGCCTGCCCGAGCACATTCTCCGCAAGATCTACTACGAGAACGTGACCAACGTCGTCATCGCCTGGGAAAGCGGAACGTGGAAGCCTTCATAAAGCAGCAGAGCAGCAGAATCGAATCTGCTGCTCTGCCAATCCGCTGTTCTGCTGTTCTCTCTTTACCGATCAATCGGCTCGATCGCGATGGTGTTGTCCACCACGCTCGATTCGTCGTAACACGGGCTGTCGAACGTCAGGCCTCCGACGATGCGGACATGCTCAAAGAACGGGAACCCGCCGTTGTTCTTGGGGAAGATGCGTGCGTTCTGCTGCGTCAGGACGATCGGAGAGCAGGTCACGCCGCTCGTGATCCTGCCGATTGCGATCACCCCCGGACGAGCCTGATTGTGCGAGAGCGTCACGGTGCCTGGGCCTTGCGATGCGATCGGACCGGCGACGTACACGATGGAACCGGTCGGATGGAAGAGCGGATCGCCGGGCCATTCCAGATTGACGAGCGTGCCGTCGTCCAGATTGATGACGGTCTTGGTTGCGCGATCCAGATACCCGACCGCCGTATACGAAGCGCCCACGCGGCTCAGGCGGATGTTGTTCGCGGTCCGCGCCTCGCCGAAGTCGTAGTCGTCGGCGTTGCGGCCCCGCAGATACACCTTCGAACCGACCGCCTGCCCGGTGAGCGCCGACGCCGTGTACTGCGGCGCGAAGATCAGGGTGTCGGCATCGAACGCCACGCCTCCCGATGCCGCGACCACGCGGCCCGAAGCGTTGAATGCAGGCCGCGCCGTGACCGAGGTGAGCGGGATCACACCGTTGATCGCCTTGGCCCTGATCCCTTCGACAAAGACGTAGTCGCCCACGATCGTCGTGTAGATCGGCACGCTGCCGAAACGATCGAGCGAATAGACCTGCCCCGACTCCGCCGTGAAGCGGATATTCGCCGGATCAATATCCGTGATGCGTCCGAACCCGGAAAACGACGGGCCGATGACGTTGTTGATGATCGTCGGCGTGCGGGCGGCGGTATCGACCGTGCCCTGCACGTACACCGCTGTCCCCGCACGCGAGCCGCCGCTGTTTTGCAGCGCGAACAGGCGGCCGTCATCGGTCTGGAGACGAATACCAAAGGCGGTTGAAACCAGGGTTCCCACGCCCGCAAAGGCCGGCTTGATGGTCAGATTCCCGATCCGCGGCCCGCCGGTGTTGCCGCACCAACCGACGGTCGTGTCGTCGTACGAGCCGTCCACTTGAATGCGATCGCCCGCAACAAACGATCCCTGTGAATCGAGCAGATACGTCTGGCCGTTATCCGCCTCGAAGGTGATGCACGCGCCTCCGCTCTGCTGAACGAGCACGCCCTGCGTTGAAACCGGCACGATTGCGCCGACAACGCCGGAACTCGCGATCATCATGGCCACCGACGTTACCACGATCATCCGACCAAAGCCTTCGAGCATGGAGTTCTCCTTGTGTCAATGGATTCCAAACCCCCACTCCATGAAACGGCCGCGGACGTGGAGTGTACAGCACGTGAGCCGCCCCGCCAGCGCGAAGGGAATGCTGCACGCGGGTGGTCTGCGAGGCGGCCGCGCGGGCGGTGCGGATGCAAAGCGGCGAGCTATGAGCAGATCAGGTCGTCGTATGCCGCGACGAAGGTGACGAAGTCGGCATCATCCACAAACGCATCGGAGTTGAAGTCGGCGGGGCAATCGGCGGGCATCGCCGGATCGAAGCAATCGAGCGTGTTGTACGAAAGGACGAACGCGCTGAAGTCGCCGTCATCGACCTGGCCATCGCCGTTCAGATCGGCCGGGCAAGGCAGCTTGCGGATGCGCCGCAGAGTCGAGGTGGGGCTGCTGTAGGAATAGCCGACGTAGTAGAGCGCGCCGTCGTACGGGTTCACCGTGATGAAGACCGGAGGCTGGGGCGGGAACGTGAAAGTGCGCACGGCGACAGGGACGTCATCGGCATCGAGCACGACGTTGAAGATCTGGTTGCCGGTGAAATCGCCTGCAAAATAGGTGTTTTGATAGACCGGCCCGAAACGCGAGCCGGTGTACCAATCGCCACCGATCACGCAGCTGCCGGGGATCTCGTAGCCCGGCACCGGCGAATTGGGCGATGTCACGTTCACCTTGGTCGCGGAATTTCCCGTGTAGGTTGCGGCGCTTGTCACGCCTCCGTGACCCCAATCAAGAATGGGGCGGAGGTGCCGGAAACGGCCGAGTGTTGCGGGAATCTCAACAAACGGATTGCACGGGTTGGGCCAGTACGGCGCGTTGAGCGAATCCTGGATGATCAGGTTGCGGAAGTTGAAAAAGTCGGCGCAGCTTCCGCCGTTGGCGAGGGGGTTTGGCGCATCGAGATTCCGGGGCGGAGTGACGGTCGAATAGCCGGGCGTGTTGGAAAGGCCTTCAAAGAACGGCCAGCCGGCGTTGGCGCCGCCTTGCTTGACCACCGTCAACTCTTCGTGCTGTTCGTAGCCGACATCACCCACATAGAGCACGCCAGCGCTGTTCGAGGGCGTGGCCGAATTGGGCTTGACCGAGAAACGGTACGGATTGCGCCAGCCGAGCGACCAGACGCGCGAGCGCGCGGCACGGGGAGAGGCCGCATCAAAGTACGGATTGCCCGCGATGCCGTCGCCCGTCTCCGGGCTGATGCGGATGATCTTGCCCGCGAGCGAATCGACCAATTGCGATCGGAACGCGCCGATATCCTCCTTGGGCGTGATGATGCCGTCGGCGAGGGCGGTGTTGCTCGAGCCGTTGCGGGGTCCGCCGGTATCAACCTCGATGAAACTGGCCGAGTCGCCGCTGCCGGCGAAGAGCGAGCCATCAAGCCCGAACGCGAGCATGCCGACGCCGTGCGACTGGTACGTCATCGGGAAGCCGGTCGAGGGTGTCTCGCCCAGCAGAACGGTGCGCGAGCCGGGAACGACGGAGCGAAAACTGTTCGCCGCGTTGAGGGTGTAGCGCGTGATGCGTCCGATCGAATCGCGCTGGCTCTGACTTCCCGCCGGGTTGTACCCGGGCTGGCCCATGTTGACGAGGTCGTAATAGTCCACGCCGTAGAGCAGGTAAACGCGGCCGTTGGATGCGAAGGCCGGATCGAGCGCGAAACCGAGCATGCCGTAATCGCCAAAGTTGCGGACTTCGGATGTCAGGTCGAGGATCGGGAGTGCCGACTTCACCCCGTTCTCGATCATCCAGACCTTGCCGCCCTTTTCCCAGACAAACGCGAGCGAGCTCGAGGCGAAGGCCACTCCCACAGCGCGATCGAGGTTGCCGACGATGGGTTCATCGACAAAGCCGAGGGGCAGCCCGAACGCGGACGAGGAAATGCCGCAGGCGATGATGGCGGCACGGATATTCAAACGCATCAGCAAACTCCAGAACAAAGGCATTCACCACAGAGACACGGAGGCACAGAGAAGTCAAGAGGACTGGTCGGGAGTCTGCGCCGATCAAAGGGACCGGTAACGCGATGTCGAGAGCGACACCGTCGGCCCGAGCGCTCAGGATACAGCACTTCGCTGCAATCTCAATATGTTTCTCAGTGTTTCAACACCATGTAACAGCTGCGATCTGCTCTTATGGGCAAATCAGATCGTTGTACTGCGTGATGAACAACTGGAAATCCAGATCGTCCACGAAACCGTCGGCATTCATGTCGACGGGGCAGGCGAGCGGGGCGGGGTCGCACAGCAGCTTGTCGTAGGCTGTGATGAAGATTTGGAAATCCACATCTTCGACGACGCCGTCGAAGTTGAAGTCGGCGGTGCAGGTCACGGTCAGGATCGCGGGGGTTGAGATCACGCTCGAGCCGCAGGCATCCGTCGCGCGGACGCGGTAGCTGCCTCCGTCGGGTGCGATGACCTGGGCGATGCTGAGCGCGTTGGTGGTTGCGCCGCTGATGCGGCCGCCGTTGAGGACGCTGACGCCGTTGCGGAGCCACTGGTACTGCAGGCCGGGGGCGGAGCCGGTGACCGAGAAGATCGCGGTCTGTCCCGAGCGCAGGGTCTGGTTCTGCGGAGGCGAGACGACCGACGGCCCGAGCACCAATCCCCATGAATCGGCCAGCAGCGTGTTCGCGGGCGTGAAGCCGCCGAAGAGCACGATGCGAGAGCGTTGATGGTCGTACGCGCTCACGGCATTCTCGCGCGGGGGCGGGCTGACGCTCAACGTCTTCGACCAGTTGAGGCCGTTCCACTCCCACGTTTCGCCGGAGTAGACGCGGTTGTACGTATAGCCGGTCACGTACACGCTGCGGCCCCGCGATGGGTCGTACGTCATCTGCCCGTAGACCGGGCCGGGGGGACCGGTGCCTTCGGCCTTCTTGGTCCATGCTGCGCCGTCCCATTCCCAGGTGTCGGTGAAGACGAGCCCATAGAAGAGCGCGCCGCCGAACATCACGGTGCGCCCGCGGCCGACATCGAACGTCATCTGAAATGCGAAGCGTCCGGCGGGTCCGGAAGTTGCGACCTGCGTCCAATCGACGCCGTCCCACTCCCAGGTGTCGGTCGCGAAGACATCGCCGTTGAGCACGCCACTGAAGAGCACGACGCGGTTACGCACCGAGTCGTACGTCATCGAGTGACCCGCGCGGGCCGGGGGCTTGTGCGCCGGGTTCAGGAGCGTCCAGGCGGTGCCGTTCCAGTACCACGTGTCGTTCAGGTTGATATTTCCGGGTGTGTCGCGTCCGCCAAAGAGCAGCACGCCCGAGCCGAGCGAGGCCATCGCGTGATCGCTGCGGGCCGATGGGCCGGAGACGGGGCGCTGCGCCCAGCCGTTGCCGTTCCAGATCCATGTATCGCCCAAGCGATCGCCGGCGGCGTTCGAGCGGCCACCGAAGAGGACGATCTGCTTGCGGGGAACGTCTGCCGCGGCGGCGCTGACCCAGCGTGCGCTCGGACCGGCAACGGCCAGATCCTGCCACGAGCTTGGACAACTCGAAACAGACAAGCTGGCCTGCTGGCTGACTTCCTGCCCGCAGAGGCTGGAGATGATGACGTCGTAGCTGCCTTCATCCTGAAGGCCGACCTGCGAGATGAGGAGGTTCGCGGAAGTCGCGCCGCTGATGCGGGCGTCGTTGACCAGAGCAACGCCGTTGCGCCGCCACTGATAGCCGAGGTTGGAGCCGGTCGCGCCGATCGTGAACGAGGCATTCTGGCCGAAGTTGGTCACGACGCTGGTGGGCTGCTGGGTGATGGGGATGCGGGCCGCAAGCTCCCATGTATCGCCGAGCGGCGCTCCGGCGGTATCTTCACCACCAAAGAGCACGATGCGCTGCTTGAGCGTGTCGAGCGTCATGCCCGCGAGCCAGCGCGCGTTGGGCGTGCCGGTGAGGTTCGAGACCCATGTCGTCCCATCCCATTCCCACGTGCGCGAGCTCCAGGTGATCTCGTCTTCCACCTGAAGGCGCCCGCCGAACATGATGACGCGGCCGCGGCCGGGATCGAACGCGAGCGAAGCGCCCGTGCGGGCCGTGGGCACGAGCGAGGCTCGCAGGCTCCATGCGGCACCGTCCCACTCCCAGGTATCCGAGAAGTTGACGCTGGCGATATCAAAGCCGCCGAAAAGGACGATGCGCTGGCGCACGGGGTCGAAGGTCATCGCGCCCGCGTAGCGACCGGGCGGACCGGTCATTGCAATCTTCTCCCATGCCGTGCCGTTCCAGGCCCAGGTGTCGGTCGGAAGCGCGAAGTTGGTCTGGTGGCCACCGAAGAGCACGACTTCCTGTCGCACGCTGTCGTACGCCATGTTCGGATAGTGCCGCGCGGTCGGGCCGGTTGTTGCAACTCTGGTCCACGACGTGCCGTTCCACGACCAGGTATCGCCCTGCGGCACGCCCGAGGCGTTGCTGCCGCCAAAGAGCAGGGTGCGGCTGTGCAGCGCGTCATAGGCCATCGCGTGTCCGTTGCGCGGGCCGGGTCCGGCGGTCGATCGCAGCGACCAGGTGCTGCCGTCCCATTCCCATGTATCACTCAGGATGCCGCCGGCGGCGCTGCCCCCGAAGAGCACGAGGCGGTTGCGTGCCGAGTCGTACGCGATGCTGGGCGAGCGCCGAGCGCCGGGACCGGTCGAAGCGACCTGCTGCCACGAGACGGTGCAATCGCCGACGCTGAGGTGCGCGACGCTGGATGCGAGCGGGCCGCACGCGGGGACAGCAGGATCGGTGACCAGGCACAAGTAATCGCCGGCATCGATGGGCTGAGCGCCGGTGATGGTCAGGATGGGCGACTGTGCGCCCGAGATGCGTCCGCCATTTGAAAGTGGATTCACGCCCTTGCGCCACGCGTACTGCAACGGGCCTGCGCCGCTGCCGGCGGTTGCGATGAGCGAGAGCGTTGCGGTTGTGCCGGGGCGGACGACGATGCTGCCCGGCTGCGTGTGGATGATCGGGGGGAGCGAGATATTGAGTGCCGCGGCGGGGCTGATGGTGCTGTCGCAATCGTCTGTGACGACGCAGTCGTAGTTGCCGACATCATCGGGCGAGACCGATACAAACGCGAGCACGCTCGAAGTTGCGCCGTTGATCGGCACGGTGTTCTTACGCCACTGGTATTCGAGCACGCCGGTGCCGGTCGCGCCGACGGAGAACTGCGCCGGACTTGCAGCGCAGGCCGTCACAGGAACGGGCGGCGTGCCGATGGTGGGCCCGTTGCAGTTGATGGTGATCGTCGCGTTGAGATCCAGGCGTGCTCCGGCATCATCGGGCTTGGCCGAGTAGCGGTTGGCGACAGAGGTGCTGCTGAAGAATGTCAGGCCCTGCACGGTGCCCGCGCCGAACTGGTTGCTCCGGATGACCATCTCGCGATATCCGGGTGTGCTGCCAACGAGAATTTCGCCCGTGTAGATGGGGCGCTCGGTTTCCGGGTTTGCCGCGTAGGGGGCGAGATTGAGCGGCAACTGCGAACCAAACGACGTGATGGCGGTTGTGCCGATCAGGTTTCCGGTGACCTGCAGGAGCGACGGATTGAAGACGCTGATGGCGCTCTGCACGTTCTGAATCGCGTCGCCGGGGATCATCCCGTCCACGCGGTTCTGCCCGGTGAACCGGTTCATCGCGATGGCGTTGCCGATGCCGTCTGGCGTGGTCACCGTGGTGCCGGGCGTGAAGTACGCGCCGAAGCGGAACTTGACCGTCTCGCCGGCGAAGGCGTGGGCGGAGGGCGACAAGAAGACGCCGTCCTTGCTCACTTCAAACCGCAGGCCCAATGCGCCGAGTGCGCTGGCTGGCAAGAGGTAGAACAGAGCGCACGCGAGATACGCCGCGGCACTCATGGGC
>JAEUJD010000048.1 GCA_016793015.1 Phycisphaerales bacterium | reverse complement strand
CTCCGCCGGCACCTTCACTGCCGCAGACTTTCCGAACGAAGTGAAAGTTTCGCGGCTGTACAGCATCGCCCTGATGCTGCACGATGCCACTGCATCCAACGACAGCGAGGGCAAGCCTTTGCGTTTCCCGCTGGCCCCTTCGATCATCGCGACCGGTGCCTGGCCTGTTTGGCTTGCCTGGGCCGCGGCATTGACGGAATTGCTCGGTGGGTTCCTCGTGCTCTTTGGCCTTTTCACCCGCCTGGCGGCACTCTCGCTGGGCGGGGTCATGGTCGTTGCGATCTGGCTGACGCAGATTGGGCCGGCGATGCAGTCGGGGGTGACCACGCTCGGATTCCTGCCATCGCTTCCGGCGTTCGATATTGCCGCGTGGCAGCCTCTGCTTTGGCAGTTCAGCCTCTTGTGCGCGTCGGCAAGCCTATTTTTCGCCGGTCCGGGCGGACTTTCGATGGACCGGGCGATCAGCGGCCGACCGGTAATCAACAAGAACAAAGCACCCGCTCCGGCCAAGTAATCGGCGAGCGGGGCGCAAGTTCTGCCCCGAGAATGACTTGAGAGAAATGCTCAGCCCGCCCCCATCAGGCGGCCGAAATACCATTCTTTCCGGACCTTCTCGACCTCCATGTCAAAACGCCGCAAACAAATCAAGGCCGTCGCTGCCGCAGCGCTGTTCCCCGCGTGGATCAAGCCGCTGGCGGCACCGTTGATCGTTTCTGCGTTCATCCACGTTGCGGTTGTGGTGACGTTTGTGGCGATGGACATCATCCCCGGGGAAGGTGGGCCAGTCGCGGCGCACGTTTCGGACGATGTGTCGACTTCGATTCAACTTGCCCCCTCACCGGCTGCCCTGCCCGCGCCCGAACCAGAGGTGCAGACTCCGCCCCCGGTTGCGGAAGCCCCGCCGCCGCCTGCTGAAGAAACCAAAGCGGTCGAAGTCGCCGAGCAGACCGCATTTGAGTCGATGCCGGCTCCGGCACCGATCGTGCAGGCACCGGTGCAGGCGCCTGCTCCCGCTGTCGTGCATGTTGCTCCGCCGGCACCGATCGCTTCTGTGATCGCGGCGAAGACGGATGCGCCCGCCGCGGGGTTTGCCGGGGTGCAGGTACGCAAGGCGCGTCGGATCGTGTACGCGGTCGATGTTTCGGGCGCGATGGCGGCGTGTCTCGATAGCGTGCTGCTGGAGCTGCGGCGTTCGATCGGGCGGCTGGATCCGGAGCAGCAGTTCCAGATCGTGTTTTTCCGGCAGGAACTCAGCGGCGAGCAGCGTGCAGTGGCGATCGACGATCGGGGCGGGAAGGCCTCCATGCTGGGGGCCTCTGCGGAGAACAAGCGGCGGGTAGATCAGTTGTTGCGCTCCGCGCGGCCGCTGGGCCGTTCGGCGCCCCTTGCAGGGCTGAAGCGCTCGCTGGAACTTGCGCCGGATGTGGTGTTCCTCCTGACCAGCAATATCCGGCGGAGCGACCATGGCGAAGCGAACGACGCGATGATCCTGCGGGCGCTTGATGACCTCAACCCGATCAGCCGCGTGAGCGGCCGACGGCCGGTGGTGATCAAAACGCTCCAGTTTGTCGAGGACGATCCGACCGGGCTGATGCAGTCGATCGGCCAGCATCACGGCGACGGCCCGGGCTCGTACGTGCTATTGAAAGTCGCGGACATCGAGCGTCCGGAGCGCTGATCGAGGGCTTTCTTTTCGCTCGAGCCGCTTCCTAGCATTTCCCCCTATGCCACACGTGATCGCCGAACCCTGCCTCGGAACCAAGGACACCTCCTGTGTGGAAGTGTGCCCGGTTGACTGCATCCACCCGACCAAGGCCGAAGCCGATTTCGGGAAGTCGGATCAGCTCTACATCGACCCGGACACCTGCATCGATTGCGGCCTGTGCGTCGACGAATGCCCGGTGAAGGCGATCTTCCCGCAGGAAGATCTGCCGGCGGAATGGAACAAGTACGTGCAGGTCAACCTGGACTATTACAAAGCCAAGGGTTGATGCGGGGCAGGTTGGGGCTGGGGGCAGTTCAATTGAAAACGGAAAGTGTCGCCGCGTTGCGGCTTGGGGATCGTGCGCCGCATACGTGGGGCATACGCCCCACGCTGTAGGCTGTCGCCGCGTTGCGGCTTGAAGCGAAGGCGCAGAGGACTGCTTTGATTTCTGATGTGTCTGGATTTACGACGCCGCGGGGGCGGGCGGCGGGGCTGAGGCCGGCATGGGGGCGGGCGGCTGCTTGCGGGCCGCGCGGCTGCGCTGGAGCCAGATGCCGACGAGTGTGAGGAAAGCCCAAGGCGCGAGCAGGCGAGCAGGCTCTGCCGCGGCCTGTGATGCGCCCGGAGTCTGCATGATGATGGCGATCGTCAGACCACCGACAAGCAGCCCGGCAGCGCCAAGACCGGCGGTTGAAAGCGAAGCGATTCCACGTGGGAAGAGAAGGCCCATCAGGATTCCAGCCATGGCGCCGACCGCGGTTGCTGCGGAGACGAAGACCTTGCTTTTTTCAGGGAGGGCTTCGTAGCGGGACTTCACGCCGTCGCGAAGCACTGCGGCAGCGCCGCCTTCGATCATGGACTGCGATTCGCTTTTCACCTCTGCCGCAGGGACTTCGCCCTTGAGCGTGCGACGCCAGAGATCGGTCGCATCGCTCAGCACTGCTTCTTCGCTGGTGTTGAGGGCCTTGGTCTCGATGGGGATCGAGTGTTCGTGGCGGTCGAGATAAACGACCGAACCCGCCAGGGCAATCGCAGCCGCGGCAACGCCGGCAACGCCCGCTGTGACAATTCGGAAGCTGAGATAACCGGCGACGGCCCCGACGACCGAACCGACCAGAACACCCAAAATTGTTGAGGCGATGGGGGTCGCTAGAGCGCCGCCCGCCGCAGCACCGAGTATGGCGCCGGTCAGCGTCAAAGCTGGGCGGACGAGGCACGAGCCTTTGAGCCAGAGGAGGAACGCCACGGCCGTGCCAAAAGCCAGCACCCAGGGCGTGAGGGGGGTCACGCCGTCAAAGAAGCGACCGAACGAGTCGTGGGCCGTCGAAAGCCATTCGGCGTTGGAAGATGTGTGGTCGATGGCGTTCATGGATGCAGCAGGTTCTTAGGACCTTGCGTCGGCCAGTTTTGGGTTGGCAG
Source organism: Phycisphaerales bacterium (assembly GCA_016793015.1). Lineage (GTDB taxonomy): Bacteria > Planctomycetota > Phycisphaerae > Phycisphaerales > UBA1924 > JAFEBO01. The sequence goes on along the minus strand of JAEUJD010000048.1, from coordinate 874 downwards.
GGGATATTTACCGGAAAGGGCCCGCAAAGGGCTGCTGCGAGCGGGGTTCGGCGGAACACGGGGCGGGCTTGAGCCGATAATTGCTGTTCCGGCGGCGATTTTGCGCAGTCGGGTTTCAGTCGCCCTTCGAGTTACCCATGGACATTGAGTGGGGAGGGGCCTTTCCACAGAGAGACCGATGGCAAAGCGCGGGAAGAAGTCGAATTCGCGGAAGTCAGCAAAGCCGGCCAAGGCGAGCGGCAAACCCGCCGGCAAGGCCAGTGGCCGGTCTGGTGGCAAGCCCGATGCGGCCGCTAAGAGCAAATTGTCTGCCTCAGCGCAGAGGCACCTCTCCGAAGTGCGGGTGAAGATCGACTCGATCGATAAGAAACTCGTGCACCTGCTGAACGAGCGAGCGGCGCTAGTGGTGAACGTGGGTAAGTTCAAGCGTGCCGCGGGTTTGCCGATTTACGCGCCGCATCGCGAAGCGGAAGTTCTGGACAAGGTGATCCACGCCAACAGCGGTCCGCTGCAGGATCGCACGCTCGAAGGCGTGTACCGCGAACTGATGTCGGGCAGTTTTCAGTTGCAGCAGCCGCTGCGAATCGGGTTTCTTGGGCCGCAGGGCAGTTACTCGCACGTGGCGGCGGTGCGGCACTTTGGTTCGTCGGTCGCGTTCGAGGATCTGCACGAGATCGGGGGCGTGTTCACGGAAGTGGCACGCGGGCACGTGAACTACGGGCTGGTGCCGATCGAGAACTCGACGGGCGGCGGCATTGTCGAGACGCTGGATGCGCTGACGAAGATGCATTCGTCGTGCCATGTCTATGCGGAAGTGCAGCTTGAGGTGCATCACGCGCTGCTGGCGAATTGTGAGCCGAAGGATGTGCGTCGG